>JBQGNO010000202.1:0-4875 GCA_052087725.1 Janibacter sp.
CGCTATATGTGCCCTCTGGTGAGTGGTGTTCTTAGGTGTTCTCTTCCGATCTGTCCGGGGCTCGATCCCATGGCCTGAACGGCAGTCCGCAAATCAGGAAAACGGATCGAGCCCGTGACCGCGCCACGACTGCTCGACCTCAACTCGACCTCCCGGCCCTCCACCTGGTGAAAGCGAATAGTCCCATCCGTTTCGTAGACCTCGCGATCACCCGCCCACCCAACGGTGAACCATTCCTCGCCACGAGCCTTCAACCACACCCGCAACTCATCTGGCGTCGAAATCTGCTCTGGCCGCTGCATCACTTCACCTCCGACAAATACTCGTTCTCGATGTACCACTCGATCTCCTTGTCGAACGTGTACTGAGTGCCACCCTCCCACCGTGCGATCCACACGCACTCCGCTCACCACCGGACCGAGCGCGGTGTCGCGCTCCTCACGAGAGACGACCGCACGGCGAGGGGCGACATCGGTCTACCCTCGGCCCCACCACATCGGAAGGCTGGACATCGTGTCGAACCACTCCCCCGCGTCCACCGGACGCGAGCTGGCGCAGATCGCCGTCTTCGCCGGCATCATCGCCGTCCTCGGCCTGATCCCGGCGGTCGCCCCCTTCGGCGGTGCCGTGCCCATCACCGCACAGTCGCTGGGGATCATGCTCGCCGGCGCCGTCCTCGGACCGCGAAGGGGAGGACTCGCCGTCCTCGTCCTCCTCGCCCTCGTCGCGCTGGGCCTGCCCCTCCTCGCCGGTGGTCGTGGCGGTCTCGGGGTCTTCGCCAGCCCGACCGTCGGTTATCTCGTGGGCTTCCCCATCGCCGCCGTCGTCATCGGCGTCATGACGCACGCCATGGGCAGGCCCTACCGCCTCGTCGTCGGCATCGGGATCAACCTCCTCGGGGGCGTGCTCCTGCTCAACCTCCTCGGCGTCATCGGCATGGTGCTGCGCGCCGACCTCGGCGTCGGTGCCGCGCTCGTGGCGGCCACCCCCTTCCTCCCCGGCGACATCATCAAGGCCGTCATCTGCGCCCTCGTGGCCCGGGGGGGTGCACGCGGCCTACCCCGGGCTCCTGCCCGCTCGGCGACGGGAGCGGGCCGATGCCCTCGTCTGAGGTCATCAACCTGCTGGCGGCCGAGGACCCGGTCGCCGCCTTCGTCGACGCCCACGACCGCGGCCGACCCATCGCCCTCCCGACCTCCGGCACCGCCGGTCGCCCCCGGACGATCGTGCGCACCACCGCGTCCTGGGTCGACTCCTTCGCCGCGGTGGGCGAGCTCACCGGCCTCGACGCCTCGAGCCGGGTGTGGGTCCCCGGCCCCGCCACCGCGACGATGAACCTCTTCGCCCGGGTCCACGCCCGCTGGGCCGGCGCAGCGCTGGCCCCCGACCTGCGCTCCGCCACGCACGCCCACCTCAGCCCGACCGCACTGCGCCACCTCCTGGCCAGCGCGGACACCGACCTCACCGGCCGCCACCTCGTCGTCGCCGGCGACCGCATCGACGCCGCGACCCGGGATCGGGTACACACCGCCGGCGCCCGGCTGAGCCACTACTACGGCGCGGCCGAGCTCTCCTTCGTCGCCTGGGGCGAGCACGCGGACGCGCTCGCCCCCTTCCCCGGGGTCGAGGTGACGGCACAGGAGGGCGAGCTGTGGGTCCGCTCCCCCTACATCAGCCGCGGCTACCTCGAGCCCGAGCACGAGCTGCGGACCGAGGACGGTTGGGCCAGCGTGGGTGACCGCGGCGAGGTCGGCGAGGGTCTCGTGCGCGTCCACGGGCGCGAAGGGGGCATCACCACCGCCGGCGCGACGGTGCGGATCGCCGAGATCGAGCACGCCCTGCGACCCCACGCCCGCGGCGACATGGTCGTCCTCGGGCTGCCCCACCCCGACCTCGGTGAGGTGGTCGCGGCGGTCGTGACCGATCCTGAGGACGTGGACCACCTGACGACCCTGTCCCGCGAGCTGCTCTCCGCCGCCGAGCGTCCGCGACGCTGGCTGCACCTGACGACGCTCCCCCTCACCGCCCACGACAAGGTCGACCGGGTCGCGCTGCGAGCCGCCGTCGCGACCGATGGACCACGCGCATGACCGCGGCCGCACCGAGCGCACCGGTGATCGTCGCCGCCGCCCGCACCCCGATCGGCACCGCCGGGCACTCCCTCTCCCAGCTGCCCGTCGAGCGCCTCGCCGGCCCGGTCCTCGCCGCCGTGGTGGAGCGGTCGGGACTGCCGGTCGACGACATCTGCGACGTCGTCCTCGGCAACTGCATGGGCCCCGGCGGCAATGTCGCGCGATCCGCCTCTCTCGCAGGTGGGTTGCCCGCCCACGTCCCCGCCCTGACCGTCGACCGGCAGTGCGCCAGCGGCCTGGCCGCGATCGACGTGGCGACCCAGCTCGTGCGCGGGGGGTCCCCGGCCGTGCTCGCCGGCGGGGTCGAGTCGGCGAGCACCGCTCCGTGGCGCTTCTGGCCGCCCGCCGACGGCGCCGACCCGGTGCGCTACGAGCGAGCCCCCTTCGCGCCCACCGCGGAGGAGGACCCCGACATGGGGCTGGCCAACGACCTGCTCGCGCAGGAGGCCGGAGTGTCCCGCGAGCGCCAGGACACCTACGCCGCCACCTCCCACGCGCGCGCCGTGGCCGCGCGCGACGCGGGGCGCTTCGACGCCGAGATCGTCCCGGTGGACGAGGTCGAGCGCGACGATCGCCCGCGGGCCACCCTCACCGAGGCGAAGCTGGCCCGGCTGCGACCGACCTTCCGCCCCGACGGATCCGTCACCGCGGGCAACTCGTGCGGGATCAGCGACGGCGCCGCCGCGATGGCGGTCGTCGACCCGAGCGTCCAGCAGCGCCTGGGGTTGCCCGGTCTGCGCGTGCTCGCCACGGCCACGGCCGGTGTGGCGCCGCAGCAACCGGGACGCGGCCTCGTCCCCGCCACGCAGCTCGCCCTGGAGCGCGCCGACCTCACCCTCGACGACCTCGATGCCATCGAGCTCAACGAGGCCTTCGCGGGCCAGGTCCTCGCCTGCTGCGACGAGCTGGGGCTGGACCCCCTTCGTGTGTGCACGGACGGTGGGGCGCTGGCGCTGGGGCACCCGTGGGGAGCCTCCGGTGCGGTGCTGGCCGTCCGGCTCTTCCACCAGCTCGTGACGCAGGGCGGCGGCCGCTACGGTCTCGCCGCGATCGCCGCCGGCGGCGGTCAGGGAGTGGCGATGGTGGTGGAGTCGTGCTGATCGACGTCACGGACGTGTCCCACGGGTTCGACGGCGGCACACCGGTGCTGCGCGATCTGAGCGTGCGCCTCGACGAGCCCCGGATCGGCGTCATCGGCGCCAACGGCTCCGGCAAGTCGACCTTCGCGCGGATGCTCAACGGCCTCGTCGTTCCCGAGCACGGAAGCGTGACGATCGACGGCCTGGACACCGCGCGCAAGGGCCGCGACGTCCGCAAGCGGGTCGGCTTCTGCTTCACCGACCCCGACTCGCAGATCGTCATGCCGACGGTGGCCGAGGACGTGGCCTTCGGGCTGCGGCGTCGCGGTCTGACGAAGGGGGAGATCGCCGAGCGCACCGACCGCGCCCTCGCGGCGTACGGCCTCACCGGCCGGGGCGACCACCCCGCGCACCTCCTCTCCGGCGGGCAGAAGCAGCTGCTCGCCCTCGCCTCGGTCCTCGTCACCGAGCCCGAGCTGCTCGTCATGGACGAGCCGACGACGCTGCTCGACGTGCGCAATGCGCGCCGGGTCGCCGACCTCGTGCGCGGCCTGCCCCAGCAGGTCGTGCTCGTGACCCACCACCTCGACCTCCTCGCCGACTTCGACCGGGTGCTCGTCTTCGACGACAGCCGTCTCGTCCACGACGGCACCCCCGCCGACGCGGTCGAGGTCTACCTCGACCGCATGGCACAGACGCCGTGATCGGGCTCTACCGCGAGGGACACTCGCTGCTGCACCGCCTCCCCGCGGGAGCGAAGCTCGCAGCGCTGCTCCTCGCCGGCGTCGGCGCCGCCTTCGTGCGGTCACCCCTCGCGACCGCCATCGCGCTCGTCGTGGTCGTCCTCGGCTACGCCGTGGCCGGGATGTCCCCACGCGTGCTGCTGGCCATGCTCCGACCGCTCCTGCTCATCGTCGTGCCGCTCGGCATCTTCCACACCGTCGTCACCGGGTGGTCGCGGGCCGTCGTCCTCGTGGGGGTCATCGTCGCGCTCGTGCTCCTGGCCAATCTCGTCACGCTCACCACCCGCACGAGCGACCTCATCGACGTCGTCGTCCGCGTGTGCTCACCGCTGCGCCGGGTCGGGGTCAACCCGGAGCGGGTCGGGCTCGTGCTCCAGCTGGCCATCCGCGCCGTCCCCCTGATCGTCGACCTGGCCCGACGCGTCCGCGAGGCCCAGCACGCCCGCGGCCTGACCGCCAGCCCGCGCGCCTTCGCCGTCCCGCTCATCGTCGGGGCGCTGCGGCGGGCGGACGACCTCGGCGATGCGCTCGCCGCCCGGGGCCTCGACGACTGAGGCCTCCCCACGCCGGGGTTGTGGACAACTCCGGACGTGCCCGAGCGCATCCGACCTACGGTGCGGGCATGCTGCTGCAGCTGAGCGTCATCGACGCCCGTGAAGGCCACCAGCGCCCGGTCGAGGTCCGCGCCGAGCCCCACCACACGCTGACCGACCTCCTCGACGGGCTGGCCCTGCCGACCGACTCCGCGGTGCACGTCGACGGCACCGTGTGCCCACCCGACGCAGTGGTCGGCCACCCTCCCCTGCTCGAGGGTGCAGCGCTCGTCCTCGGGCACCAGGGCACCCCGACTCGGACGACGGCCACGGATCCCCTCCGGCTGGCCACGAGCACCGGACCAGACGCCGGTCGCTCCCTCGGGCT
>JBQGNO010000203.1:0-4569 GCA_052087725.1 Janibacter sp.
CGCTGGCTGACCAGCTCGGAGTTGATCCCGGGGACGACCAACGGCACGTCGTCGTCGTCGCGGTGCGCGGCGCTCGCATCGACGACGACCGCCCCGGCTGCCACCGCCGTGCGCGCCCACTGCCCGGTGATCTCCGGTGAGAGGTTGAACAAGGCGACGTCGACCCCGTCGAAGGAGTCCTCACGCAGCGACTCGATCGGCTGCTCGCGGCCCCGCACGCTGAGCGTGCGCGTCGAGACGCCGGGGACGAAGAGTCGGATCTCGCCCCACCGGTCATCGCGCAGGGCCATCGCGGAGACGATCGCCTCCGCGAAGCGCCCCGTCGCCCCCACCAGGGCCAGAGTGGGCCCGGTGGCCGGCGACGGGGTGGGGGTCACCTGCCGGTGCCGCCGTAGACGACGGCCTCGCCGTCCTCGGAGTCGAGGCCGAAGGCGGTGTGCAGGGCCCGCAGGGCCTCGTTGAGCTGGTCGGCGCGGGTGACGACCGAGATGCGGATCTCCGAGGTGGAGATCATCTCGATGTTGATGCCCGCGTCCGCGAGCGCCTTGAAGAAGGTCGCCGAGACACCCGGGTTGGTGCGCATGCCCGCACCGACGACGGAGAGCTTGCCGATCTGGTCGTCATAGCGGATCGACTCGAAGCCGACCTCGTCCTGGGTCTTCATCAGCGCCTCGACCGCGATCTGCCCGTCGGACATCGGCAGCGTGAAGGAGATGTCGGTCTTGGCCGTCTCCGACTCCGAGACGTTCTGGACGATCATGTCGATGTTGACCTGGGCGGCGGCCACGGTCGTGAAGATCTGACCTGCCCGGCCCGGCTCGTCGGGCACGCCGACGATGGTGATCTTGGCCTCGCTGTTGTCGTGGGCAACGCCCGCGATGATCGGCTCTTCCATGTCCTGGGTTCCTTCGGGGTCGGGGGGCAGGACCCACGTGCCTTCCTTCGATGAGAAGGAGGAACGCACGTGGATGGGCATCTCGGAACGGCGCGCGTACTCGACGCACCGCAGGTGGAGGATCTTGGCGCCGCTGGCGGCCATCTCCAGCATCTCATCGTGGGAGATGCGGTCGATCTTGTGGGCCTGGGGAACGATGCGAGGATCCGAGGTGAAGATGCCGTCGACATCGGTGTAGATCTCGCAGACATCGGCCTCGAGCGCAGCAGCGAGGGCCACCGCCGTGGTGTCGGAGCCACCGCGACCGAGGGTGGTGATCTCCTTGGTCCCCTGGCTGACGCCCTGGAAGCCGGCGACGATGACGATGTGCTGCTTGCCGAGGGCCTCGGTGATGCGGCCGGGGGTGACGTCGATGATCTTCGCCTTGCCGTGCGAGGAGTCGGTGATGACCCCCGCCTGGCTGCCGGTGAAGGAACGCACGCTGTGGCCGAGGTCGGCGATGGCCATCGCGACGAGGGCCATCGACATGCGCTCCCCGGCGGTGACCAGCATGTCCATCTCGCGCGGTGGCGGGACGGGGCTCACCTGCTCCGCGAGGTCGAGCAACTCGTCGGTCGTGTCCCCCATGGCGGAGACGACGACACAGACGTCGTGCCCCTCCTTCTTGGTCTCGGCGATGCGGTGGGCGACGCGCTTGATGCTCTCGGCATCAGCGAGCGACGAACCGCCGTACTTCTGGACAACCAGGCTCACTAGAGATCTCCGTGATCAGCGGGTCCGGCCCAGGGGCGGACCGGCGCGACCCCTAGAGGATAACGACCGCGCCGGGGCGATGACGCACCCGTCCACCCTCCAGGTCCTCGACGGCGCTCTCCCGCCCCAGAACTCAGGGATGCAGCGCGTCGAACTCCGCCTCGCCGACGACGTCGGCATCGGCGTCCAGGCGAAGGTGGGCGAGCAGCGTCTGCAGGACCCGCACGGCCATCGCCGCGCGGTCTCCCCAGTCCGCGAGATAGCTGTACTGCCACCACCACAGCGCCTCGCTCGGGCGTCCCGCCTCGTAGTGGGCCAGGCCGTGGGTCAGTGCTCCGGCGATGATCGCCAGGTCATTGCTCAGCGAGCCGGTCGCCGGCTCCGGGGAGGTCACCGGGTCCTCCAGATCGGCGTACTCGTCGATGCCGTGGAGCAGGTGGGCCAGCCCGGCCCGCAGGGGGTCGAGCTCGGTGTCCGGGCCCGGGTCGGTCTCGAAGCGCTGCTCGAGCACGACGTCGCTGATCGCGCCGAGGCGTGCCCCGACGAGCTGGACCTGGCTCGTGGTGAGCAGGAGCAGCGGGATCGCGCTCTCGGGAGCCGCGCCCGAGGCGATGTCGGCGACGGTGGCCAGCCAGGTGCCCGCCTCGACGGCGCACTCGTCGGCCAGGAGCGTGGTCTCGTCAGGCATCGAGCAACTTCCTTCCCTCGAAGGCCCGCCCGAGCGTGACCTCGTCGGCGTACTCGAGGTCACCGCCCACGGGCAGGCCGGACGCCAGTCGGGTCACCTTCAGCTCGAAGGGGCTGAGCAGACGCGCTGTGTAGGAGGCCGTGGCCTCCCCCTCGAGGTTGGGGTCGGTGGCGATGATCACCTCGGCGACGCTCCCGTCGGAGAGGCGCGACATCAGCTCGGTGAAGCGCAGGTCGTCGGGGCCGACACCGTCCATCGGGGAGATCGCCCCGCCGAGCACGTGGTAGCGCCCGCGGAACTCCCGGGTGCGCTCGATCGCGACGACGTCCTTGGGCTCCTCGACGACGCAGATCGCGCTCCCGTCGCGACGGGGGTCGGCGCAGATGCGGCACTGGGTCCCCTCGGCGACATTGCCGCAGGTCTCGCAGAAGGCGACCTTGTCCTTGACCTCACTGAGGGTCTGGACCAGCCGCTGGACGTCCTGCGCATCGGCTTGCAGGAGGTGGAAGGCGATCCGCTGGGCACTCTTGGGGCCGACCCCGGGGAGACGGCCGAGCTCATCGATCAGGTCCTGGACCACGCCTTCATACACAGCTCGACCTTACGCCCCACCACTGACGACGTGGGCCATCGCCGGGCCCATCACTCACTCCTCGCGGATCACGGTGCCGCCGAGCAGTCGCTCGATGACGACGGGACCGGCGGCGCCGGCCTCGATGATGTCCTCGTCGTCGTCGCTGACGGAGGCATCGTCGGGCTCGTGGTGCGGGCCCCGGTCCTCGACCGGCTCCTCGGACGAAGGGGGTCCGCTCGGCTCCTGAGGACTCGCCGGCTCGGCGGTGGCCCACGCCGGTGCGGACGAGGAGTCCGCCGGGGTCGACCCCCAGTCGGGTCCGCCGGATCCGGTGCTGGGTGCAGCCACCCCGACGTCACCGGCGTGCGGCCCCTGCGGCGCCGAGCCGCCTGCGGCAGCGCCGCTGGGTGCGCTGAGTGCGCTAGGGGCGCTGGGGCCCGCCCCCGACCCGGGCGCGGTCGTGGCCTGGGCTCCTCCGCCGGATGGCCCCTGGCCGATCTGCTGGTCAGGGACGCCCTCGACGCGCGCGTCGACACCGATGGTGTCGATGAGCGCCTGTCGTACGACCTCGCTGTGCGAGCCATTGCGAAAGGCATTGGCCAGCCCCGTCGTGGCGATGCCGAGGACGAGGCGCTGGCCGTCGTAGGAGATCACCTGGGCGTGCTCCGACAGGAAGGTCCACGTCGCCCGACGCATCTGGTAGATGCGACCGAGCACATCGGGCCACGCCCGACGCAGCGCCTCGACATCGATGTGGCTGCTCTGCGCAGCAGGAGCGGGTGCCTGCGGCTCGGGTTCGGGTGCCTCCGACGCCTGCTGAGGTGCGAGTCCACTCTGCGGGCGAGCCTCGAAGCCTGTGGCGGACTCCGGCTCTGGCTCGGCCTCCACCGACCTCGGCTGAGGTGCGGGCCCGCCCTGCGGGTGAGCCTCGAAGCCCTCCGCAGGTGACACCGCCGACGGTGCCTGCTGGGCCGGCGGTGCCTGTCGTAGCGCCGGTGCTTCCCCCGTCGAGGCTCCTTCGTCGCGCCTCAGGACACCCCCTTCGGCCGTGGGGACTCCCCCGACCTCGAGGCGTCGCTCGAGACGGTCGAGGCGAGCGGCGTAGCCGGACTCGCCGGCGGCGGCCGGCAGGAGCACCCGGGCGGCGATGATCTCCAGCTGGACCCGCGGCGAGGTCGCGCCGGTCATCTCGGTCAGGCCGGCGTTGACGATGTCTGCCGCGCGGGAGAGGGAGGCCGCACCAAAGACGCCGGCCTGCTGGCGCATCCGCTCGACCTGGTCCGTGGGCAGGCCACGCAGGATGCCCGCGGCCCCGTCAGGTGCCGCAGCGACGACGATGAGGTCCCGGAAGCGCTCGAGGAGGTCCTCGACGAACCGCCGGGGGTCCAGACCGGTCTCGATGACCGAGTCGATGACCGTGAAGACTCCCGCAGCGTCGCCGGCGCCGAAGGCGGTGACCGCACGATCGAGCAGCTCACCGTCGGTGAAACCGAGCAGGGCGGCGGCGCCGTCATAGGTCAGCCCGCGCTCGTCGCTGCCGGAGATCAGCTGGTCGAGGACGGACAGCGAGTCACGGACGGACCCGCCGCCGGCGCGGACGACGAAGGAGAGCACCCCGGGCTCGAAGGCGACGCCCTCGGAGGTGCACAGCTGCTCCAG
>JBQGNO010000203.1:4579-4870 GCA_052087725.1 Janibacter sp.
ATAGTGGTGGGTGCGGGAGCGGATCGTGCCGATGACCTTCTCCGGCTCGGTCGTCGCGAAGACGAACTTCACGTGCTCCGGCGGCTCCTCGACGAGCTTCAGCAGGGCGTTGAAGCCCTGCGGCGTCACCATGTGCGCCTCGTCGATGATGTAGATCTTGTAGCGACTCTGGGCCGGCCCGAAGGAGGCTCGCTCCCGCAGGTCACGGGCGTCATCGACACCTCCGTGGCTCGCGGCATCGATCTCGATGACGTCGACGCTGCCGGCCCCTCCCCGGGCCAGGGCCGTGCA
>JBQGNO010000204.1:0-4866 GCA_052087725.1 Janibacter sp.
GGCGCACTGCCGGACAAGTACGCCGCAGAGCTGGCCGGGCTGATCGGCTGCGAGCCGAGTGACGTGCTGCGCGTCAGCGGCAAGACCGGGGAAGGGGTCGAGGACCTCCTCGACGAGATCGTCACCCAGATCCCACCGCCGGAGGGCGATGCCGACGGGCCCGCCCGCGCAATGATCTTCGACTCCGTCTACGACAACTACCGCGGTGTCGTCACCTATGTCCGGATCGTCGACGGCGACCTCAACCCCCGCGAGAAGATCGCGATGATGTCGACCAAGGCCACCCACGACCTGCTGGAGATCGGCGTCATCTCACCGGACATGAGCCCGAGCAAGGGCCTCGGGGTCGGTGAGGTCGGGTACCTCATCACCGGCGTGAAGGACGTGCGCCAGTCCAAGGTCGGTGACACCGTGACGGCGGCTGCGACGCCGGCGACGGACGCGATCACCGGGTACAAGGAGCCGCGCCCCATGGTCTTCTCCGGCCTCTACCCGATGGACGGGTCGGACTACCCGGTGCTGCGCGACGCCCTCGACAAGCTCAAGCTGAACGACGCGGCCCTGATCTATGAGCCCGAGACCTCCGTCGCGCTCGGTTTCGGCTTCCGCTGCGGCTTCCTCGGCCTGCTGCACCTGGAGATCATCCGGGAGCGGCTGGAGCGCGAGTTCAACCTCGACATGATCTCGACGCACCCGAATGTCGTCTACGAGGTGACCATGGACGACGGCACCGAGATCGAGGTGACCAACCCGAGCGAGTTCCCGTACGGCAAGGTCTCCGAGGTGCGCGAGCCGATCGTCAAGGCGACCCTCCTGCTCCCCAGCGAGTTCATCGGTGCGGTCATGGAGCTGTGCCAGGGCAAGCGCGGGCAGATGGATGGCATGGACTACCTCTCCGAGGACCGCGTGGAGATGCGCTACACCCTGCCCCTCGCGGAGATTGTCTTCGACTTCTTCGACCAGCTGATGTCGCGCACCCGCGGGTACGCATCCTTGGAGTACCAGGAGAGCGGTGACCAGGTGTCCGACCTGGTCAAGGTCGACATCATGCTGCAGGGGGATGTCGTCGACGCCTTCAGCGCCGTCGTGCACAAGGACATGGCCTACGGCTACGGCACGAAGATGGTCGGCCGTCTGAAGGAGCTCATCCCGCGGCAGCAGTTCGAGGTGCCGATCCAGGCGGCCATCGGCTCACGGATCATCGCCCGCGAGACCATCCGCGCCATCCGCAAGGACGTGCTCGCCAAGTGCTACGGCGGCGACATCTCCCGCAAGCGCAAGCTGCTCGAGAAGCAGAAGGAGGGCAAGAAGCGCATGAAGAACATCGGCACCGTCGAGGTGCCGCAGGAGGCCTTCATCGCCGCGCTCTCCTCCGATGACAATGCGGTGGAGAAGGCGAAGAAGTAGACGCTGGTTGAGGTGCGAGGAACGAGCCTCGAAACCACATCGGCGCTACCGTCGAGGGGTGGACTCCTTCGTCGAGGCACCGATCCCCAGCGCTCTGCGTCCGTTCATCGAGTCGATGGCCGGATACCGGATCGACGGTGCGAGTCCGGGGACGCACATCGGCATGCCGTCGGGGACCATCACGCTCGTCCTCGCCCTGGACGAGCCGCTGCAGCTCCTCGGGGCCGACGGGCGACGGGGGCGCTTCGACACCATGGTCGCGGGGCTGCACGCGTCTCCCGCGCACATCATGCATGACGGCTTCCAGCACGGGATCCAGCTCGGGCTCACCCCGGTCGGCGCGGCCCTGCTCCTGGGAGGGCCCGCTGCACCGCTGACCGGGACCTCCATCGATCTCGGTGAGCTGATCGGTCCATCGGCGCGGCGTCTGCACGAGCAGCTGTCCGCGGCGGCCGTCTGGAGTCGGCGATTCGACCTCGTGGTCGACACGCTCTTCGCCCACCGGGAGCCCCGGTGGACTTCTCGCCCGGAGGTGGAGCACGCCTGGCGGATGCTGCGGGCGAGCCACGGTCGGGTGTCGGTGGGGGATGTGGCCCGCGAGGTGGGGTGGTCGCCGCGGCACCTCGGGCAGTGCTTCCGCGCCGAGTACGGGCAGGGCCCCAAGACCACCGCGCGGGTGCTGCGCTTTCAGGCCAGCCACCGGCTCATCGCCGCCCGCCGGCCGCTGTCCGAGGTCGCGTCCGCCTGCGGGTACACCGACCAGAGCCACCTCAATCGCGACTGGCTCGCCCTCGCCGGCACGTCGCCGACCCGGTGGGCCCGCGAGGACGAGATCGCATTCGTCCAAGACGAGCAGCCCGCTCCTGCGCAACCATGAGTGCATGGACGACAACCGCACCGACCACACCATCTGGCCCGGTCTCACCGCCGATGACCCCCGAGCACTGCGCGCCTGGCTCGTGAGCCTCGGCTTCTCCGAGGGGATCCTCGTCGGGGGCGAGGGCATCGTGCAGCACAGCGAGATGCTCTGGCCCGAAGGGGGTCGCGTGATGATCTCGAGCGCGCGACCCGAGGACCCGCACTTCACGACACCGATCGGCGGGTCCAACCTCTATGTCGTCACCGACGAGCCCGATGCGGTGCACGAGCGGGCCGTGGCGGTGGGCGCGAGGTTCACCCGGCCGATGGAGGACGCCGACTACGGCTCGCGCGGGTTCAGCATCACCGACCCCGAGGGCAACTCCTGGAGCTTCGGCACCTACGCAGGGTGACGTGACCAAGGCGACGTCACACCCCCTTCGGTCCGAATGGCTCTGCGCCTAGGGTGCTCACGTGGCCCAGCAGACCTATGACCTGTACCAGCGCATCACCCGATTCCCGGGCGGGCAGAGGATCTTCTCGCTCCTCTACAGCCTCAAGGCGCCGTACTTCGCGACCGTGCGACCCCAGATCCGCACGGTGCGCCCGAACTACGCGGAGCTGTCGATCCGCAACCGCAAGCGGGTGCACAACCACATCGGGACCCTGCACGCCATCGCGGTGTGCAACGGACTCGAGGCCGCGATGGGGCTCCTCGCCGAGGCGACGTGCCCGTCCGACAAGCGGTGGCTGCCCCGCGGGATGCAGGTGAGCTATCTCGCGAAGTCGACGACCGACCTGCTCTGCGTCGCCGAGACCGACCCGGCGCAGTGGGCGGACACGCCGGGTGATGTCGACATCCGGGTCAGGGCCGTGCGCACCGATGGCGTCGTGGTCGTCGAGGGCGTCATCCCCGTCTACGTCAGCATGAAGCCGACGAAGGCCGCACAGGCCTGATCCCGCGGATCAGTCGACGAGCCGAGCGCGCAACAGCTCGAGCTGGTCCTCGCCCCAGCCCTGCTCGCGCAGCCACCCGGTCGCGCCGCCGTACTCCTCGGCGAGGGAGCGCAGGATCGCCGCCATGGTCTCCGGGTGCGGGGTCTGCTCGTCGATCGAGCGGCCCTGCAGGCCCCACGCGTAGGGCTCGACGTCGATGAGCCGCTCGACGATCTGCGTGATCCGCTCCGCGCTCGCGGCGTAGTCGAGGACGATCTCCTCATCGGGCACACCGGCGACGGACAGTGCCAGCGCCGTCACCGTGCCCGTGCGGTCCTTGCCTGCCGCGCAGTGCACGACCGTGCCCCCGGTGCTCTCGGTGATCACGGCAAGGGCGCCGGCGACGGAGTCCGGGCGCTGGTCCAGGTAGCCGAGGTAGTGCTGGGTCCAGAAGTCCGCGTCGCTCCGGTCGCTGCTCCCCGAGCCCCGCAGGAGCAGGGCTCGCTCGGCCCCGACCTCACCGTCCTCGACGAGGAAGCTGTGGTGGTGGTGCGCCAGCGAGGTCTCGGTCAGGGGGCCGGGCCCGGTGAGCTCACGCTCGGTGTTGCTGCGCAGGTCGACGATGTCGGAGATGCCGACGGTCTCGACGAGATGGCGCACGTCCGCGGGGGAGAGGTCCTGCAGGTTGTCGCTGCGCACGAGTCGTCCGTCGCGGGTGCTGCCCCCGTCATGGGTGGGCAGCCCCCCGAGGTCACGCATGTTGACGACACCATCCAGCTCGATCCACCGCGTCATGGTGCTCACCGTAGCCACCTGCGCTGACAGGAGGGTGTCCGGCGTGGTGTCGGCCGGGTGGGAGGATGGTCGGGTGCCTGCCCTGCCCGACGGAGACGAGGCGCCGCGTGACGGTGCCCTGCCGACCCCAGCCCGCGCTGCGGTGGGTCGGCGTCCCTTCGCGATCTATCTCCACGTGCCCTTCTGCACGGTGCGGTGCGGCTACTGCGACTTCAACACCTACACCGCGACCGAGCTGGGCCCGGTCGGAGGTGCGAAGGGAGCGAGCGTCGCCACCTTCGTCGACGCCGCGATCGCCGAGCTCGACCTGGCCACCGAGGTGCTCGGGGAACCACCGGCCGTGTCGACGATCTTCGTCGGTGGCGGGACGCCCACCCTCCTGCCGCCGGAGGACCTCGTGCGTTTCCTCGCCGCGGTCCGCGACCGCTGGGGCCTGGCCGACGACGTCGAGGTGACGACCGAGGCCAACCCCGACAGCGTCACCGAGGAGTCCCTGCGGACCCTGGCCGAGGGCGGGTTCACCCGCGTCAGCCTCGGGATGCAGTCCGCCGTCCCGGGGGTCCTGGCCACCCTCGACCGCACGCACGACCCGGCCAACGTGGCCAGGGCCGTCGCTGCCGCACGTGCCGCCGGCCTCGCGGTGAGTCTGGACCTGATCTACGGGACCCCGGGGGAGACCCTCCAGGAGTGGCGCACCTCCCTCGAGACCGCCCTCGCGCTCGAGCCCGACCACCTCTCGGCCTATGCCCTCACCGTCGAGGACGGCACCAAGCTCGCCGCCCGGGTCCGTCGGGGGGAGCTGCCGCGCCCGACGGACGACGACGAGGCGGACAAGTACGAGCTGGCCGACGAGCTGCTCGGGGCAGCCGG
>JBQGNO010000205.1:0-4817 GCA_052087725.1 Janibacter sp.
CTCCAGCGCCCAGCTCGTCGTCATACGCACCCCGCCGGGGGCCGCGAACTACCTCGCCTCCGCCGTCGACCACGCCCGCCTGCCCGAGGTGCTCGGCACCATCGCCGGGGATGACACGATCATGGTCATCACCGGCGGCCCGGACGAGGGCGAGGCTCTCACCGCACGCCTGCTGGGCCTGGCCCAGACCCCCGACCCACAGGAGACATCGTGACCCCCGACAGTCCCGTCAGCCCGGACCACGCGGACAGCCCCGCGGAGCGAGTGAGCCTGTGGGGTGGTCGATTCGCCGGCGGCCCCAGTGACGCCCTCGCCGCGCTGAGCAAGTCGACCCACTTCGACTGGCGGCTGGCCCACTACGACATCGCCGGCTCGCGCGCCCACGCCCGGGTGCTCCACTCCGCCGGTCTGCTCGAGGAAGCCGACCTCACGGCGATGCTCGCGGCCCTCGCGACGCTCGCCGCGGATGTCGAGTCGGGAGCCTTCGCCCCGGCCGAGGACGACGAGGACGTGCACACCGCCCTGGAGCGCGGGCTCATCGAGCGCGCGGGCCCGGAGGTCGGTGGGCGCCTGCGAGCGGGCCGCTCGCGCAACGACCAGGTGGCCACCCTCTTTCGCATGTACCTGCGTGACCACGCCCGGATCGTCTCCGGGATGGTGCTCGACGTCGTCGGGGCGCTCGTGGAGCAGGCCGAGGCGCACATCGATGTGCCGATGCCGGGCCGCACGCACCTGCAGCACGCCCAGCCGGTCCTGCTGAGCCACCACCTGCTCGCCCATGCCTGGGCCCTGCTGCGCGATGTCGAGCGTTTCGTCGACTGGGACGCCCGGACCGCGCTGAGCCCCTACGGGTCCGGTGCGCTGGCCGGGTCCTCGCTCGGCCTCGACCCGGAGGCCGTCGCGGCCGACCTCGGCTTCGCCGGGGCCGTGGACAACTCGATCGACGGCACCGCCTCGCGGGACTTCGTGGCGGAGTTCTGCTTCGTCTCCGCGATGACCGCCGTCGACATCTCCCGGCTGGCCGAGGAGGTCATCCTCTGGGCGACCAAGGAGTTCTCCTTCATCACCCTCGACGACGCCTTCTCCACCGGGTCGAGCATCATGCCGCAGAAGAAGAACCCCGATGTCGCCGAGCTCGCCCGGGGCAAGGCCGGACGTCTCGTCGGTGATCTCTCCGGACTGATGACGACGCTCAAGGCGCTGCCGCTCGCGTACAACCGCGACCTCCAGGAGGACAAGGAGCCGGTCTTCGACGCGGTCGACACCCTCGAGCTCCTCCTGCCCGCCTTCTCCGGCATGGTCGCGACGCTGACCTACCACGGGGACCGCATGGCGGCTCTGGCACCGCAGGGCTTCTCGCTGGCCACCGACATCGCCGAGTGGCTCGTGCGGGAGGGGGTGCCCTTCCGCATCGCCCACGAGGTGGCCGGCGCCTGCGTCCGGGAGTGCGAGGACCGCGAGATCGAGCTGTGGGACCTCACCGACGAGGACCTGGCGCGGATCAGCGAGCACCTCACGCCCGGGGTCCGTGAGGTGCTCTCGGTCGAGGGCTCGCTCGCCTCCCGCGACGCGAAGGGCGGAACCGCCCCGGACCGGGTCCGGGACCAGATCGGCCGGGCCCGGGCCGCGCTGGACGAGCACGGCGCCTGGGCGGCCACGCGGATCGAGGCCCGCTGATCGCACCCCGCCGCGGCCGGCGGCTCACGGCCCGGGACCTGGGCCGTGAGCCACTGGAGGTCGCTCGCTCGCTCCTGGGGACGCATCTCGTCGCCGGGGGAGTGGTGCTGCGCCTCACCGAGGTCGAGGCCTACCACGGGACCCTCGACCCGGGGTCCCACGGCTACCGGGGGATGACTCCTCGCACCGAGGTGATGTTCGGTCCCCCCGGCCACCTCTACGTCTATCGCTCGTACGGCATCCACTGGTGTGCCAACGTCGTGTGCGGGACGAAGGGGGAGTGCGCCGCCGTCCTCCTGCGCGCGGGAGAGGTGGTGGCCGGGCACGACCTCGTGGCGATGCGTCGTCCGGACGTGCGGGAGCGCGATCTCGCACGGGGTCCGGGACGGCTCACCAAGACGCTGGGTCTGGGCGGGGACGACAACGGCGCGTCGGTGATCGGGCGGGGAGCCCCCTTCGCGCTCCATGCACCGTCGGAGCCCGTCCCGGACGAGCTCGTGCGCACCGGGCCGCGGGTCGGGGTCTCCGGTCCCGGGGGAGACGGTGGGGCCTACCCGTGGCGCTACTGGCTCGACGGTGAGTCGACGGTCTCGGCCTACCGGCCGGGCCGGCGCTGAGTCTCAGACGGGGTTGACCCCGACGTCGACCTGCTGCGCGAGGTAGTTCTCCATCCCGACGCGCGAGCAGGCGTCCAGCTGGGCCTCGAACCAGTCCGCGTGCGACTCCTCGTCACGGGCCATGCCCTCGAAGACATTGGCGGTCGCGTGGTCGCCGACCTCGTGGCACTGCGTGGCCGCGGCATTGAAGGTCGTGATCGCGTGCAGCTCGCTGGCGAGGGCCAGCTCGAGCATCTCGACGGCGTTCTCGCCGACCTGGATGTTGTTCAGCTTCTGCACGTTGGGGTGGCCGTCGAACATGAGGATGCGCTCGATGAGCTCGTCGGCGTCCTTCATCTCGCCGATCGACAGGTCGTAGAAGACCTTGCCCAGGCGCGGCAGACCCCAGTTGTCGAGCATCCGGGCGTTGAGGAAGTAGCCGTTGACGACCGTCAACTCGATGGTGAGTGCTTCGTTGAGAAGGGTGATGACCTTCGGGTCAGCTGGCTGCACGTTCGGCCTCCGCGGGGATGTGGGACAGGTCACTGGGGACCTCGGCTCCCGCATTGTCGCAGAGAAGGCGACGCACGGAGAAGACACAGCTCCCGCAGTCGCGGCCGGCGCCCGTGCTCGCGCACACCTGGGAGAGCGTGGTGGCCCCGGCGGTCGCGGCGGCGGCGATCTGCTTGTCGCCGACGACGGCGCAGTGACACACGATCACGTCGATCTCCCTTCATTGGTGAGGTGAGGCATACCTTAACCCGACCTGGGCGGCCCTGTCATCGGGTGTTCCACATGGCGGACCGGTGCGCCTCCGGGCAGGGCGACGGGGGCATGGCACGCTGTGCTGGGACGTGCAACGGGTGCGTCCGGCCCCACCCGGAAGGACCGAGACGATCGTGACCGACATCCTCGACGAGCTGCAGTGGCGTGGGCTGGTGGCCCAGACCACTGACGAGACCGCCTTGCGCCAGGCCCTCGCCGACGGACCGATCACGGTGTATTGCGGCTTCGATCCCACCGCCCCGTCGCTCCACTTCGGCAACCTCGTGCAGCTGATCGTGCTGCGACACCTGCAGCGGGCCGGTCACCGGGTCATCGGTCTCGTGGGTGGGTCGACCGGTCTCATCGGCGATCCACGCCCCACGAGCGAGCGCCGGCTGAAGGAGAAGCACGAGACGGCGGAGGACGTGGAGCGCATCGCGGCCCAGGTGCGCCAGATCCTCTCGGACGAAGGGGGGACGCCCCCCACCTTCGTCAACAACCTCGACTGGACCGAGCCGATCTCGGCGCTGGACTTCCTGCGGGACTATGGCAAGTACTTCCGGGTCAACCAGATGATCAAGAAGGACGCGGTGGCTGCACGGCTGGAGTCCGAGCAGGGGATCAGCTACACGGAGTTCAGCTACCAGATCCTCCAAGCACTCGACTACCTGTACCTGTACCGCGAGTACGGCTGCATCCTGCAGACCGGCGCTCAGGACCAGTGGGGAAACATCACCGCCGGGAGCGACCTGATCCACCGTGTCGACGGTGGTTCGGCCCACGCCCTGACGACTCCGCTGATCACCGACTCGCAGGGACGCAAGTTCGGCAAGTCGGAGGGCAATGCTGTCTGGCTGGACCCCTCGATGACCAGTCCGTACGCCTTCTACCAGTACTGGCTCAACATCGAGGACGACTCGGTGGTCCACCTGTTGCGGATCTTCACCGATCTGACCCGGCCGGAGCTCGACGAGATCGCTCGCCAGGTCGAGGAGGAGCCCCACCGTCGTACAGCCCAACGGACACTTGCAGCGGAGGTCACCACGCTGGTCCACAGCGCCGAGGCCACGGCGTCGGTGCAGGCGGCCTCCGAGGCTCTCTTCGGCAAGGGCGACCTCACGGCACTCGGGGAGCAGACCCTCGTCGACGCGACTCGGGAGCTGCCCGGTGCGGACGTGCCGGCCGGGACCGGGGTGCTCGACGCCCTCGTCGCGACCGGCCTCGTCGACTCGAAGAAGGCAGCCCGACGGGCGATCGGCGAGGGCTCCGTCTCCATCAATGGCGACAAGGTGGCCGACGAGACCCGCGCCCTCGGTCCGAGTGACTACCTCCACGGTCGGGTCGCCGTGGTCCGCCGAGGCCGGAAGAACCTCGCTGCAGCACGCCAGAGCTGACGGCGCCGGAGGCCCGGAAATCCGGGCTTCCGGCGGCCGATTTGGCGTTGCTCGGATCGGTGTTCTAGTGTTCCTTTCTGTCAGCCCGAGAGGGAGCAACGGACACCACGCGGCAGCCCTACACGGGGTGCACCAAGCAGGCCGGTCCCACTGAGCTGACACCCACTCCGAGCGAGTAGCCAGCACCTTCGGGTGAGCGGGAAACGGACTTGGACCACGGCAGCACCGCTGCTAGAGTGGGAGATCGCCGCAGACGAGAAGTCCGCACGATCCACACCGATTCGGATGAGGATCAGCGAGTTTGACGCTGTAGCGATCACAGTAGTAAGTTGGAGAAGTTGCCCCTTGTGCGGTTCGCCTGGTTTTGGTGGGTTGTGTGGGGTGT
>JBQGNO010000206.1:0-4782 GCA_052087725.1 Janibacter sp.
GCGCACCAGGGTCGACTTGCCGGAACCGGAGGCCCCGACGATGAAGGCGAACTCCCCGCGGTCGATGTTGAGGTCGATCCCGCCCAGGGCCGGATGGCTCTGGTTGGGATACCTCTTGGTGACGTTCTCGAAACGGATCATCGGGTGTACGCGGCCTCGGGGGACGAAGGGGAATTGGCCGCCTGCAGGATATGTCGGTCCCCCGCTCCGCCGTGACACCGGCGTGACCTCGGCGCGTTAGGGGGTGGTGTCGTCTCCTACTCGGAGCTCGGTCGCTTCAGCGCACCCTTGACGGCCCCGGCCTCATCCAGCGAGAAGCCCGTCCGGGTGTCGTACTCGTCCTCGCCCAACTCCTGCATCGCCTCCACGACGTTTGACCGCAGGAAGCGACGGCCCTCCTCGTCCATCGCCACAGTGATTGGGTCGCCCCCGTCAGTCACTCGAATGTGCATCGTCACTCCAGGTCCTCAGGGGCATTGCCGTCGTCGATACGAAGATCTGCTGGTTGTCGGGTCAGGCGTTGGGTTGGTACATCACGACCGTCGGACCGTACTGCTCGACGACCTCGACGACGATGGTTCGCTCCGGGAAGTCGGCGGCGGCCCTGGCCCGCCAGCACTCCGCGATGAACTCGGCCGCCATTTGATCGCTGCCCTCGGCCTCGTCGTCCTCGGCCTCGAGCTCGTCCCAGACGACGAAGTTGTTGACCACACGCGCCAGCGCGGCACGGTCGTCACCCAGCTTCTGCCGCCAGTCAGCGAGGGTCTTCTCCGAGAACACGTCGTAGCGAGCCTTGATGAAGACGAGCCCGTCGACCTCGACCAGAGTGGGCATGACGACGTCCGCAACCGCGACGACCCCCGCCACTCCCACCTGGTACTTCACGTACAGGCTGGGCGTCCCCGCGGGTTCCAGCTCGTTGGCCCAGCCGGAGACGGTGGGGTCGGACATGGCGTCAAACTGGATCACAGGTTTCGCACCTCTTCGGGGGTTGCCGCTCGGACCTCGCCCTTCTGCACGTACTCCTTGCCCGTCTTCGGATTCCTACCCCGCTCGAACTCCTGCACGTGCGGCGGTGGGATTCCGTTGTGCGGCGCGGAGTTCGGGTTGATGTCCACTCGCTTGGTCGGGAGCCCGTCGGGCCCGTACTCCTGATAGTAGGTGACGTTGCCCTTTCCATCCGTTCGGTAGAGGACCTCGTTCGGCTCGGCCGTCTTGGGGAAGGCGTTCTTCCCTCGGCCGGACCCAGTGCCCGTGTACTCCCTCCCATTCTCAACGGGGCTGTCCTTCGGAGGTTGATGCGGCTGCTTGTCGCCGTCCTTGCCGTCGCCGTCCTTGCCGTCGCCGTCCTTGCCGTCGCCCTTCTTGCCCCCGCCCGTGAGGTCGTCCCACTTGCGTTTGATCCACGGCCCGGCCCTCTCGGCGAGCTCCTTGAGCGGCTTGCGGAAGCGCTGCAGGGCCTTCCCGATGCCGTAGGGGATCAAGCCAACAAGCAACCACGCAAGGTCACCGAGCGCTGCGAGCGGGTCATCGAGCAGGCGGTCGATGAACTCACCAGGATTCCTCAAGAACTCCGCGACGGAATCGAGGATGTCCAGAATCGTCATGACCGCGCCAACAACCGCTGCGACCACCGCGATGGCGGCCGCGACCGGCGCTCCGAAGAAGACCGCGACGGCGACGATGACGACGGCCGCGACGATGCCAATAATGAGCTGGCCCCACCACGGGATGTCGTCCCACCAGTCCCCGATGCCCTCCAGCGCGTCCAGAATTCCATCCCAGAGACCGTCGAAGAACGCGCCGATGTTCATCGTCGGCCATTCGACATCGGGTAGTTCCCAATCGAAGTCATCGAAGGGATTGAGGTCGGGGAAGTCGAAGTCCGGCAGGTTGAAGTCGGGCCACCCACCGCCGCCTTCGCCGGCGCTCGCCTTCTCCTGGTCGTCGGCCTGCCGACGCAGCTCGCCGCCCGCGCCCCGCAATGCCTCGGCGGCCTGGGTCACCTGTGGCCCTGCGGCGGCCCATCCGGTCTGGAAGGTACCGAGGTCGGCCCCCTCCCACACCCCTTCGAGCACCTTGAGCATGGCGCCGCCGCTGTCGTGGACCTCCGACAGCCGATGACCCAGCGATTCGATGGCTTCCCCGGCCGAGCGGACGGCCTTGGGGTCCATCCCCTCCTTGACACTCATGCGTCCTCCTCGAAGTGCTCAGCCATCCGGTCCACGTCCGGCAGCTCGCCGGCCACGAGCAGGCGCAGCTGCCGCGCCAGGTCACCCGGCTCCACCCCGACGACCCGCAGACCGCCCATGTCGGCGCGGACGGCCACGAGCCCCTCGGGGATGACCACCCACTGGCGAAGGGCGAGTCCGCCGAGCATCTCCATCGCGGCCTCCGTGGAGCGGACCCGCTGCTGCGCACCGGTCCGCAGCACCAGCACCTCGGTCTCGGGCTCGCGAAGCAGCGCCGCCAGCCGGGGGTCCACTCCCGGGACCGAGGCCAGGGCGTCCGCGGACTCGTCCGCCGTCGGTTCGTCGGACAGGCCGGCGAGCAGCGCGCCAAAAGCCTGCGCCTCGGCCTCGTCCAGGCTGAGGTCGTCACCGGGGTGACCTTCGGTGAGTTCCTCGGCAGAGAGCCAGCCTTCCTGTGCCGCAGCAGTCCCCAGCACACCTGGCGGTCCGGCAGGTGACATGGCGCGCTCGTCGAGGTTCACCACTTCGCCGTCGAAGGGAAGGTCAGTCGCCGGCACGTGCAGGGAGACCTCGTCGAAGGACGGATCGTCAGCGCGCAACTCGTCGACAGGTGGGAGGACCCGCGCCACGGCCTCGAAGACGGCGCCACGATCCGCGATCTGCACGAGGACCCGTGGCTCGCGCATGGCCTCCCCGACGTCGACGACCCGCTCACGACTGGTCTCGAGCAGGCAGATGGTCCCGAGGACCGACAGGGTCGTGCGGAACCTCAGCTCCCCCGACCGGGCGAGGATCTCAAGCCGTGACTCCGGCCTCGCCAGCCCGGCGACGACGTCGCGCCACAACGGCGTGAGCGCTCGGCCCTTGGTGATCCCGCGCTCATCGAGCTCTGCCCACACTGACGCCGACGCGTCCCGGCGACGTCCCGCGTCCAGCACGACGTCCCACGCCTCACGACTGAGGGCCGTCGCCTTGACCGCCCTTGATGTCCCCTTCGGGTCCATGCCCCACCCCCTGATGGTCCACGGGTCACGCTATGGCCATTCGGCTCACAGCGCAGTGAGGAGAACTCCTCATCCCGCGACGGGGGGCGGCGGCCGTCAGTCCTCGGCCTTGGCCTGCTCGATGCGCCAGCGGATGCCGGCCTCGATGAACTGATCGATCTCACCGTCGAAGACCGCGCTCGGGTTGCCGGTCTCGTGCTCGGTCCGCAGGTCCTTGACCATCTGGTACGGGTTGAGCACGTAGGAACGCATCTGGTCGCCCCAGCTGGCCTTGACGTCGCCGGCGAGCTCCTTGCGCTCGGCGGCCTCCTCGGCCCGCTTGGCCAGGAGGAGGCGCGACTGCATGACGCGCAGGGCGGCGGCACGGTTCTGGATCTGCGACTTCTCGTTCTGCATCGACACGACGATCCCCGTGGGGATGTGCGTCATCCGCACGGCGGAGTCGGTGGTGTTGACCGACTGTCCGCCGGGGCCGGAGGAGCGGAAGACATCGATCTTCAGGTCGTTGTCCGGGATCTCCACGGAGTCGGTGCCTTCGATGAGCGGGATGACCTCGACGGCGGCGAAGGAGGTCTGTCGCCGGCCCTGGTTGTCGAAGGGCGAGATCCGCACCAGGCGGTGGGTGCCCCCTTCGATGGAGAGGTTGCCGTAGGCATAGGGGACGTTGACCTCGAAGGTGGCCGACTTCAGGCCCGCCTCCTCGGCGTAAGAGGTGTCCATGACCTTGGTCGGGTAGCCGTGCCGCTCGGCCCAGCGCAGGTACATGCGCATGAGCATCTCGGCGAAGTCCGCGGCGTCGACACCACCGGCGCCCGCGCGGATCGTCACGACGGCCGAGCGCTCGTCGTACTCCCCCGACAGGAGCGTGCGGACCTCGAGCTGGCTCACGGCCTTGGCGACCTTGGCCAGCTCGCTCTCGGCCTCGGAGAGCGTCTCGTCGTCACCCTCTTCCTGACCGAGCTCGACCAGAGCCTCGAGGTCGTCGACGCGGGTGTCCATGGTGAGGATGCGGTCGCGCTCGTGGTTGGCCCGGGAGAGCTCGGACGTCACGCCCTGCGCCTTGTCCGGGTCGTCCCAGAGGTCGGGGGCCGATGCCTGCTGCTCGAGGTCGGTGATCCGCTCCTCGAGCGCGCTCAGATCGGTCACCTCACGTACCGACGCCATGGTCGTCCGCAGGTTCTGGATCTCGGATGCGAAGTCAACTGCCACGACAAGCCACCCTACGGCAGAGCCGCTGTCCGGCTCGGGGCCCACCCCGTCGGTCAGCCGGAGGGATGGTCCTCCGGCAGCCGGGGATTGCTGGACATGAAGTGAGTGATCCACCGGGTCTTCGGGTCGCGGTCGATGAGCAGGGTCTTGACGAGCAGGGTGAAGGGGATCGCCAGAAGGGCCCCGAGGGCCCCGAAGACGTAGGCCCAGAACATCAACGACAGGAAGGCCGTCGAGGCGTTGATCCCGACGGCGTCACCGGTGAACTTCGGCTGGAGGATCGTCTGGATGACGAAATTCGCCACCGAGTAGATGACGATGACCCACACCATCGTCGACACTCCGCCGGAGAGCAGGCCGATGAAGGCCGGCGGGAT
>JBQGNO010000207.1:0-4772 GCA_052087725.1 Janibacter sp.
AGCCCGGCCCCCGCGGCGCAGATGACCGCACCCACGTCGTCGAGCTGCGCGAGCATCGCCTCGGTGGTCAGGTCCGCCCGCCACCCGGGGATCGACTCCAGCTTGTCGAGGGTCCCGCCGGTGTGCCCGAGGCCGCGCCCGGACAGCTGCGGCACCGCGACGTCGAAGACGGCGACGAGCGGGGCGAGGGGGAGGGTGATCTTGTCCCCCACACCCCCGGTGGAGTGCTTGTCCGAGGTGGGCCAGCTCAGGGAGGAGAAGTCCATCCGCTCACCGCTGGCGATCATCGCCGCGGTCCAGCGGGAGATCTCCGGGCGGGTCATGCCGTTGATGAGGATCGCCATGGCCAGGGCCGACATCTGCTCGTCGGCCACGATGCCACGGGTGTAGGCGTCGATGACCCAGTCGATCTGGTCGTCGGCGAGCACCCCCCGGTCACGCTTGGCCCGGATGATGTCGACGACATCGTGCTGCTCGGTCACGGTGCTCCCTTCGTCAGGTCGTGTGCACCGAAGGCCTGCGGCAGGATCTGCGCCAGGGACCGCTCCCCCTCGGGTGTCTGGATGCGGCACTGCTCGCCGCCGTGCTCCCACAGCAGCTGGCGGCAGCGGCCGCAGGGCATGAGGGTCTCCCCCTGGCCGTCGACGCACCACACGGCGACGAGGAGGCCACCGCCGGTGCGCACGAGATCACTGATCAGCCCGCACTCGGCGCACAGGCCGACCGCGTACGAGGCGTTCTCGACATTGCACCCGCTGAGCAGGCGACCGTCGTCGGCGTAGCCGGCGACCCCGACCGGGAAGGAGGAGTAGGGCGCGTAGGCGCGCCCCATGGCCTCGACAGCGGCAGCATGCAGGTGCTGCCACTCCTCGTCGGTCAGGGGTGCCGCCACGTCAGTGCCCTTCGCCGCGGCGGTAGACCTTGCCGTTGGCCGCCGGCATCCGCAGCCGTTGGCTGGCGAAGGCGAGGACGAGCAGCGTGGTCAGGTGCGGGGCGAAGCGCGTGACGTCACCGGGGACGGTCTCGCTCACGAGCCAGATGGCCGCGACGGCGATGCCGATGATGATCGCCACGGTGCCCTGGACATAGCGCTGGCGGCGCAGGATCTGCCAGACGCCGAGGACGAGCAGCAGGACGCCGATGAGCAGCAGGAGCGCGTGGATGGCCGCGCCACCGCCGCGCAGCTGCAGGGCGTCCATGAAGCCGAAGAGACCGGAACCCATCAGGACGCCGCCCGGACGCCAGTTGCCGAAGATCATCGCCGCGAGACCGATGTATCCGCGGCCGTCGACCTGGCTCTCCCGGTAGGCGCTGGAGGCCACCATCGCGAGGAAGCCACCGCCGAGCCCGGCGAGCCCGCCGGAGGCCGTGACGGCGATGTACTTGTAGAGGTAGACGTTGACACCGAGGCTCTCGGCCGCCGTGGGCGACTCACCGCAGGAGCGCACGCGCAGGCCGAAGGGGGTGCGCCACAGCAGCCACCACGTCCCGGCGATGAGCAGCAGGGCGATGACGGTGAGCAGCGACAGGTTGGTCGTCGCGGCCCGCAGCAGGGCCGCGAGCTCGGAGACGAAGAACCAGCCCTGGTCCTCCACGCTCCCCAGCGGCTCGGACAGGCCGGGGATGCCCACCCTCGGCAGCGAAGGGAGGGGCGGCGACTGGACATCGCTGCCGCCCTCGAGGTCACCGAAGAAGCGGGCCGCGAGGTAGCTCGCGACGCCGAGCGCGACGATGTTCAGCGCGACACCGGAGACGATGTGGTCGACGCCGAAGGTCACGGTCGCCAGCGCATGGACGAGGCCACCGACCGCCCCGCAGACCATCGCCCCGAGGACACCCATCCACGGCCCACCGTGGATGGCTCCGAAGGCCGCGCCCCAGGTGCCGAGGATCATCATGCCCTCGAGGCCGATGTTGATCACCCCGGCGCGCTCGGACCACAGGCCGCCGAGACCGGCGAGCGCCAAGGGCATCGCCAGGGCGAGGGTGGCGCTGAGGGTGCCCGAGGAGGAGATGTCACCGATGCCGGTGACCAAGCGGATGACGGACAGCACGACGAGGATCGCTGCCAGCGCGAGCGGCCAGGCCCAGAAGGGGACGCGTCGCGTGGGTGCCGACGACGTGGCCTCGGTCTCGGTACTCAGGCTCATGCCGAGGCTCCTTCCGTGGTGGCGCCGGCATCGAGCTGGCGCGTGACCTGCTTCTGCTCCAGACGCCGCTCGAAGCGGGCGACGACCTCGTAGGCGATGACGACTGCGAGGAGGATGACGCCCTGGATGATGTAGACGAGCGCCGGCGAGACCCCTGCCTGCAGCTGGAGGCCGTCACTGGCCTTCTCCAGCCAGGACCACAGCAGGGCCGCGAAGACGATGCCCAGCGGGTGGTTGCGCCCGAGGAGGGCGATCCCGATGCCGATGAAGCCGACGCCCTCCTGGAAGTTCAGGCCGTAGCTGTGGTCGGCACCGAAGAAGGAGGGCATGCTGATCAGACCCGCGACCGCGCCCGAGACGACCATCGCGAGGAGGACCATGCGCGGGACCTTGACCCCGCTCGCGACCGCGGCGGACTCGGACTCGCCCGTCGCCCGCACGTCGAAACCGAAGCGGGTGCGGTTGATGATGAACCAGTAGACGACGCCGAGGATGATCGCGAGGACGAGCAGCGTGTAGACCCGGTTGGGCGCGTCCGCGATGAGGTCGAAGCCCTCGAGCTGGCTCGACTCCGGGATCTCCTGCGTGTTGCGGGTGTTGCTCCCCTCGGCGCGCTGGCCCCAGGTGCGCAGTCC
Source organism: Janibacter sp. (assembly GCA_052087725.1). Classification (GTDB taxonomy): domain Bacteria; phylum Actinomycetota; class Actinomycetes; order Actinomycetales; family Dermatophilaceae; genus Janibacter. The sequence continues at coordinate 2,786 of JBQGNO010000207.1, forward strand.
CCAGCCGACGAGGCCGGCCGAGATCGTGTTGAGCATGATCGTCGAGATGACCTCGGAGACACCGCGCTTGACCTTCAGCCAGCCGGCGATCCCGGCCCAGAAGCCACCGACGAGCATCGCGACGAGCATCGCCATGATGACGTTGAGCGCCCCGGGGAGCCACCCCTGCCCGGCGAAGAGCGCCGCGGCGAAGGCGGCGATGCGGTACTGCCCGTCGACACCGATGTTGAAGAGCTTCATCTTGAAGCCGATCGCCACGGCCACGGCGGCGATGTAGTAGGTGATGCCGCTGTTGAGGGTGTTGACGAGGGTGCGCGGTCGCGGCTCCGACAGCAGCGTCGACCACACCTGGCCGACGGGGTCCCCGACGGCCAGGAGCACGAGTGAGGTGACGACGAAGGCGACGACGACCGCGAGCAGCGGGGCCGCGAGGGTCAGTGCGATGCGACGTGCGGTGAGCTTCATCAGTCGTCCTTCCCGGCGCCGGTCATCGCGCTGCCGAGCTCCTGGCTGGTCACCACGTCGGGGTCGAACTCTCCGGTGATGCGTCCGCGGAGGATCACCTGGATGGTGTCGGAGAGCCCGATGAGCTCCTCGAGGTCGGCGCTGATGAGCAGCACGGCGAGCCCTTCGCGGCGGGCCTCACGGATGAGGTCCCAGATGGCGGCCTGGGCGCCGACGTCGACGCCCCGCGTGGGGTGGCTCGCCACGAGCACCTTGGGTGCGTGGCTCATCTCCCGGCCGACGATGAGCTTTTGCTGGTTGCCACCGGAGAGCGACCCGACGCTGACGTGGATGCTCGGGGTGCGCACGTCGTACTCGCGCACGATCCGCTCGGTGTCGGTGCGGGCCAGGGCCGGGGTGAGGATCCCCCGCTGCGAGGCCGGGGCCCCGGTCTGGTGGCCGAGCATGCGGTTCTCCCACAGCGGGGCGTCGAGCAGCAGGCCCTGGCGGTGCCGGTCCTCCGGGATGTAGCCGACCCCTGCCTCACGGATGCGCCGGACGTTCCAGTCGGAGATGTCGGTGTCCTCGAGGAGGATCCGCCCGGCGGACGGATCGCGCATCCCCATGAGGACCTCGACGAGCTCGGCCTGACCGTTGCCCTCGACCCCGGCGATCCCGAGGACCTCACCGGCGCGGATGCGCAGGGTGATGCCCTCGAGGACGTGGCGCCCGGCACCGAGGAGCGTGACGCCCTCCGCCGCGAGGACGACACGGTCGGTGACCGTGGACTCCTCGGTCTCGGGGGTGGGCAGCTCGGCACCGACCATGAGCTCGGCGAGCTGACGGGCGGTGACATCGCCGGGCAGGACCGTGTCGACGGTCGTCCCGCGACGGATCACCGTGACCCGGTCGGCCACGGAGAGGACCTCGTCGAGCTTGTGCGAGATGAAGAGCACGGTGATGCCCTCGCGCTTCAGCTCGCGCAGGTTGCCGAAGAGCTCCTCGACCTCCTGCGGCACGAGCACCGCCGTCGGCTCGTCGAGGATGATCGTGCGGGCCCCGCGGTAGAGCACCTTGAGGATCTCCACCCGTTGGCGGGCACCGACGCCGAGGTCGGCCACGAGCGCGGTGGGGTCGATCTCGAGTCCGTACTCGTCGGAGATCCGGGTCATCTCGGCGCGCGCACCGGCACCGATCCCGTGCAGCTTCTCCGCCCCGAGGACGACGTTCTCGGCGACCGTGAGGTTGTCGGCGAGCATGAAGTGCTGGAAGACCATGCCGATGCCGTGCTTGATCGCATCGGCGGGGCTGTGGAGGGAGACGGTCTCGCCGCCGACCTTGATGGTCCCCTCGTCTGGGCGCTGGACCCCGTAGAGCATCTTCATCAGCGTCGACTTGCCCGCGCCGTTCTCGCCGACGACGGCGTGGACCGTCCCGGTCGCCACACCGAAGGACACGTCCTGGTTGGCGATGACGCCGGGGAAGCGCTTGGTGATGCCCACGACCTCGACGGCGAGGTCACCGCTGGGTGACTCCGCGCTCG
>JBQGNO010000208.1:0-4752 GCA_052087725.1 Janibacter sp.
AGGGCGAGATGCTGACGATCCGCCACGACTCCTTCGACCGGGTCTCCTTCATGCCGGGCGTCCTCACCGGTGTTCGTCAGGTCGGGCAGCACCCGGGGGTCACCGTCGGCCTGGAGCACGTCCTCGGCGTCTGAGGTGCCCGCGTCCGGTCGGGGTCAGGGCAGGTGTGGGCGTCGCCGGAGCAGGTCGACGTAGCCGCCGGCGCCGATGAGCAGCAGCCCACCGAACCCCGTCCACATGAGCTGGTGCTCTCGGAGGCCGTTGGCCCGGAGGCAGTCGTCCTCGATCTGTGCTTCGTTGATCCCGGCTGACGCTGCGTCGTCGGTCTGCTCGCGCAGCTCATCTTGCGCCTGCTGGTACGCGTCCTCGCCCTCGACGATGCGATGGTGGGTCCTGGACCGACCCTCACCGATCGGGAACTCATTGCGATCCGGGGCTCCCCAGCTGGAGTTGTTGCACTCCGCGACGACCTGCTGATCCTCGTCCTCGGGGAGCGTGTAGGTGACGGTGGGTGCGGTGTCGATGAGCACGATGAAGAGGATGGCGCAGACCAGCGCCCCTGCGAAGAGTGCCCATTGACCGACCTGCCCGGCGCGGGTGCTCATGCCGAGTCCTTTCCGCATCGCCTGTGATGCAGTAGGTGGGTGCGGCGGTTGGCCGCCGCCCCCAGACGCTAGGACTCCTCCCGGCGTCGGGCATGAGTCATTGGGCCCAGCCGAGGGCGCGCAGGGCGGCGGCCAGGGCTGCCGCACCGAAGATCACGATGATGAAGTTCGCGCGCAGCCACATGAGGACGACGGCGAGGGCGACGGCCGCGATGCGCGCGTCGAGGGTGATGCCGGTGTCCCCGCCGACGGTCTGCGTCACGAGGAGGCCGGAGAGCAGGGCGACGGGCAGCAACCCGATGACGCGGGATCGACGCGGACCGTCGACGAGCGACTCGGGCACCAGATAGCCGAGGTACTTGGTGACGAAGCCGAGGGCGCACGCGGCGAGCACGGTGACCCACAGGGCAGTGGTGCTCACAGCAGGTCCCCTTCCGGCTGCTCGATGTCCCGCGCCCGGCTGGGGGTGGCGTCGAGCAGGCCCACCACCACGGCTGCGATGGCGGCGAGGAGCACCGGCACGCCGGCCGGGGTCGGGACGAAGCTGATGAGCGCGATGGCTGCCGCCAGTGCCGCTGTGGCCCGGCCGGTCCGGTCCTGAAGCCGTGGCCAGACGAGCGCGACGAAGGCGGCAGCGGCAGCGGCGTCCAGACCCCACACCCGCGGATCCCCGAGGGCATTGCCGAGGACGGCCCCGAGGACCGTGGAGAGGTTCCAGAAGACGAAGACCGCGAGACCTCCGGCCCAGAAACCCTGACGTTGCACCTCGGGAGTGCGTTGCGCCAGGGCGATCGCCGTCGACTCGTCGATCGTCAGGTGGGCGGCCGTCGCTCGTCGCCACCCGCGCAGCCGCAGCACTCGTGAGGTTTGCAGCCCGTAGAGCCCGTTGCGGATGCCGAGGAGGGTAGAGGTCGCCACCGCGGTGACCGGGTTGCCGCCGGACCCGATGATCCCGACGAGGGCGAACTGGGACCCCCCGGTGAAGAGGAGCAGCGACAGGGCCATCGTCTGCCACAGGTCGAGCCCCGCCGCGATGGACAGCGCGCCGAAACTGATGCCGTAGGCGCCGCTGGCGATGCCGATCGACAGCCCCTGCTTGCGCGCGGTCGAGATCTCCCGGCCGAGCGACTCGCTCATCCCGTGGGCTCGGGGGGAGGCGTCCCTTCGGTGAGCATCGCCACGAGCCGGACCTCGCGGGCGGTGTCCTCGTCGGGGGAGATGACGCGGTCGCGGAAGGCGCCGTCGGGCTCGAGGCCGGAGCCGGTGAGGAAGGCGCGCAGGTCCTCGTGCTCGACGAGGCACCAGATGGCGACGTGCTCGGCGCCGGCCTCGCGGAGGATGTCGATCGCGGCGTTGAGCAGGCGGGATCCGTGGCCCTGGTGCCGGTGGTGCGGGTGGACGCTCAGCGCGGTGACCTCTCCGGTCGTCTGGCCACCGTCCGGGTCCTGGCTCGGACCGATGGCGACGAAGCCGATGACCTGGTCGGCGGCGCAGGCGACGAGGAGGCGGTGCACCCCTTCGGGCGGGGTGCGAAGGGAGTCCCGCCAGGCCGCCGCGAAGGCCTGCGGGTCGAAGGCGGCGTGCACCTGCGCCGGCACGATGCCGTCATAGGCCTCCTGCCAGACGAGGGCCTGCACCTGTCCGACGGCAGGGGCGTCGTTGGTGGTCGCGCCGCGGACGCTGGCGTCGGCGGACGGCATCAGCAGCCCTCGAAGACGGGGGAGCGGCGCTCGGCGAAGGCCCGTTGTCCCTCGACGAGATCGGAGCTCGCCCAGGCGCGGGCGAAGGCCTCGTCATAGGTCGAATCCGCTCCGATCGGGGAGCGCATGCCGATCTTCGAGCCGGACTGCGAGAGCGGGGCCAGCGGGACGGCGCTGCGCGCGAGGTCGAGTGCCGAGTCGAGACCGCCCCGTCGCTGGCTGAAGCCGAGGCGCCAGGCGTCCTCGGCGTCGAGGACGGTGGCGGTGAGCACCATGAGGCGTGCGGCGCCCTCGCCCCACAGGCGCGCGACCCGGTCGAGGGTCCATCCGTTGACCATGAGGCCGAGCTTGGCGACGGGCACGGCGAAGCGGGCGTCGTCGGCGACGACCCGCAGGTCGCAGGCCACAGCCAGCTGCATGCCCAGCCCCATGCACGACCCGGAGATCGCGGCGACCGTGGTGATCGGCAGGTCCGCGAGGTGCTCGAGCACCTCGGCGAGGCGCTCGGTGAAGGACACGTCCTCGAGCTCGGTGAGGTCGGCGCCGGCGCAGAAGTGTCCCTCGGCTCCGGTGAGGACGAGCGCGCGGGCGCCGCCATCGACCGCGGCGACGAGCGCCGCGTGCAGCTCCTCGAGGGTGGTCAGGTCGAGGGCATTGCGTCGGTGGGTCCGGTCGATGGTCAGGGTCGTGACGGCATCGGTGGTCTCGCTGAGGATCGGCACCCGGCCAGCATACGGAGCGGCGAAGGGGGTGCCGCAGCCCTCCCTTCGCTCGGGCCGAGGTCCTAGGTTGGGGGACATGGCCACTGACTCGACGACCACGGTGCCGATCACGAGGGTGCCGGTCCCCGGCCCGGGAGCCGAGGATGTCCTGGTCGGCCCGGACGGGCGGGTGTGGACGGGCACGGCGGATGGCGCGGTCATCGCCGTCACCCCGGATGGCCGCCACAGCGAACGCGTCCTCGACACCGGCGGCCGGCCGCTGGGTCTGGAGTGGCTGCCGGACGGACGGCTGCTCATCTGCGATGCCCGGCGGGGACTGCTCGCGGCGGACGTGCACGGATCGGGGTGGATCGAGGAGCTGGTGACCGAGGTCGACGGCGTCCCGTTGCTCTTCACGAACAATGCCGCGGTCGCCACGGATGGCACGATCTGGTTCAGCGACTCCTCCCGGCACTGGGGTGTCGATGTGTGGAAGTCCGACCTCATCGAGCACACCCGCAGCGGCAGGCTGCTGCGGCGCGCAGTCGACGGGACCGTGACGACGGTCCTGGACGGGCTGGCCTTCGCCAACGGCGTGGCGCTCCTGCCCGACGAGAGCGCGGTCCTCGTGGCGGAGTGCGCCCTCGCGCGTATCCGCCGGGTGGAGCTCAGCGGGGGCCGGCCCGTGGCCGGCCACGTCGTCGGGGGCGAAGGGCGTGACGCCGAGCCGTCCCCGGGGCAGCTCTTCGTAGCTGACCTCCCCGGCTACCCCGACAACATCTCGTGCGGCGCGGACGGGCTGGTCTGGTCGGCGATCGCCTCACCGCCCGATCCGGTGCTGGGGGTGCTGCAGCGCGGATCCCAGCGAGTGCGGGATCTGGCTCTGTGGTTGCCCGACGCCCTCAAGCCCACGCCGAAGCGGACCGTGCGCGTGACGGCTCACGACCCGGCCGGGCGCCTCGTCCACGACCTGTCCGCGGATGCGGGGGAGTGGCACATGGCCACCGGGGTGCGCGAGCACGACGGCCGGGTATGGCTGGGCAGTCTGGTCGAGCCGGCGGTGGCGTACGTCGACGTGCCGCGCTGATCGGCTCTCACCTCCCCCTCCTCGGCACTCGTGCGTATGGTGGCGATGTGCCTGTGTTTCAGGTCACGAAGGGGGGATTGGACAAATGTAGTTGAAAATGTTACTTTTTGCTCGGGATCAGGGCATGCGGGTGAGCATGCGCCAGGGGGTCGTACTCGTAGGACTCCACAGGTCCCGGATGTTCTCCCACGTTCCGTCCCGGGCCGAGGTGCCCTGTACCCGATTGGATACCCATGTCAATGTCCCGTACCACCAAGTCAGTCGTCGCCGTCGGCGCCGGCATCCTCCTGCTCACCGCTGCCGGCGGCACCTTCGCCCAGTGGAGTGAGACCGAGAACCTCGACGGCGGCACGGTCACCGCCGGCCACCTCGACATGACCGTCACGCCGGGGACGTGGTTCGACACGAACGGCACCGAGACCACGGAGGACGACACCGAGCTCGACGCGAGCACCTTCCGCATCGTCCCGGGGGACACTATCGAGTACCGGGCGACGATCACCCCGGATCTCGTCGGTGACAACCTCGAGGCGGAGCTCGAGAGCGACCTCGCCACCGCGAGCGGGGGCCTGGCCGAGTTCGTCACCACCGAGGCCACGCTCAACGGCGCGCCGACGCAGACGCTCACCCCGGACAACAGCGGTGAGTCCTTTGACGCC
>JBQGNO010000209.1:0-4744 GCA_052087725.1 Janibacter sp.
GCCGCGATCTGGTGGGTGGTTCGCTTCATGATGATCCCCTGATGTCCCGTGCTCCGGGTCCGTCCCGGTGCTCGTCGATGGGTCCGACGCAGCGATGCCGCGAACGGTTCCCGCGGGTCGCGTCACGGCCCGGTCACGGCGGTGGGAGAGTGGGCGCATGGGTCCTCGAGTGCTCGTCGTCGGTGGTGGTGTGGCCGGTCTGGCCACCGCGCACCAGCTGCTCGGCGCACGGCCCGATCTGGACGTCCACGTCCTCGACGGGGGAGACCGTCCGGGCGGCAAGGTCCGTGGTGAGCGCGTCGCCGGGGTCACCGTCGACGTCGGTGCGGAGTCCGTGGTCGCGAGCAGTGCGACCGCACGCGCGCTGATCACGCAGCTCGGGCTGGCGGGCGACCTCGTCCACCCCGAGCCCGTCCCCGCGACGATCTGGTCCCGGGGCGCGCGGCACCCCGTGCCCGCGCGCAGCTTCATGGGCATCCCCTCCGCGGAGACGCAGCTGTCCGGGCTCCTCGACGAAGGGGAGGTGCGCCGCGCCACCTGCCCCGCCCCCTTCGTCCTCGACGGGCAGGACTGCACCGTCGCTGAGGCCGTCACCGCGGTCCACGGCCGGGCTGTCGTCGACCGGGTCGTCGAGCCGCTCCTCGGTGGGGTCTACGCCGGTCGTGTCGATGCCCTGTCGCTGCGCGCGACGATGCCCCGGCTCTGGTCGGCGATGGGCGAAGGGCGGACCATGCCCGAGGCGGTCGGCTCGCTCCTGCCGGCGCCGACACCGCCGCCGGGCCCCCGCGTGATGGGGCTGGCCGGTGGCATCAACCGCCTGGTGCAGTCCCTGACCGAGCGCATCGTCGCCGCCGGCGGCACGGTCTCCAGCAGCACCCTCGTGCGGGAGCTGCACCGCACCCCGCAGGGGTGGCGGGTGGTCACCGGTCCGACGATCGACCCGGTGGCGCACGACGCCGACGCGGTCGTGCTCGCCACCCCGGCGGTCCCGACCGCGCGGCTGCTGGGCGACCACGCGCCCCGGGCAGCGCTGGCCCTCTCCGGGATCGAGTACGCGTCGATGGCCGTCGTCACCCTGGCCCTGCCGTCGCAGCAGGTCCCGACGCTCCCGGGCAGTGGCTTCCTCGTCCCGGCCGTGGAGGGCCGCACGATCAAGGCGGCGACCTTCTCCACCGCGAAATGGGCCTGGATCGCCTCCGCCTCGCCAGACGTGACGCTCCTGCGTGCCTCGATCGGCCGGGCCGGCGAGGTGACGACCCTCCAGCGCGACGACGCCGAGCTGCGCACCGTGGCGCTCGCCGAGGTGGGCGAGTCCCTCGGGGTCGTGCTGCCGGAGCCCGTCGACAGCCTTGTCCGGCGCTGGGGTGGGGGACTGCCCCAGTACGACCTCGGGCACACTGACAGGGTCGCCACCGCGCGGGATGATGTCGCCGCACTGCCCGGCCTCGAGCTCGCCGGAGCCGCCTACGACGGTGTGGGCATCGCGGCCGTCCTCGACGGCGCCGCCCGGTCCGCGACCACGATCCTCGACGCACTTCCCCCGTCGTCCACCCTCTGACAGGAGCACCGATGAGTACTCGTCCCACACCCGCCAAGCCCGACCGCGCGCAGCTCGAGGCGATCAACTCGTCCGTGCACTATGCGATGTTCTCCGCCTTCGCCCTCGCCACGCCCCTCGGCGATGCCGACCGTCCCGCGCTCGTGGCCGAGGTCGAGGAGCTCATCGCGTCGGTGACCGAGGGCGGCGTCACCGTCCGTGGTGTCTACGACGTCGCCGGTCTGCGTGCCGATGCCGACCTGCTCATCTGGACGCACGCCGACGAGGTCGAGCTGCTCCAGGACACCTACAAGCGGCTGCTGCGCACCGAGCTCGGTCAGCACCTCGAGCCCGTGTGGTCCAACGTCGCCTGCCACCGTCAGGCCGAGTTCAACCGCAGCCACGTGCCCGCCTTCATGGCCGGCGAGCCAGTGCGCAACTACGTGTGCGTGTACCCCTTCGTGCGCTCCTACGACTGGTACCTCCTCGACGACCAGGAGCGCCGCTTCATGCTCGCCGAGCACGGCGGCATGGCCCGCGACTTCCCGGACGTGCGGGCCAACACCATCCCGGCCTTCGCCCTGGGTGACTACGAGTGGATCCTCGCCTTCGAGGCCGACGAGCTGCACCGGATGGTCGACCTGATGCGCGAGCTGCGTGCCTCCAAGGCGCGCCTGCACGTGCGCGAGGAGACCCCCTTCTTCACCGGCCCGCGGGTCAGCGTCGAGGCGCTGGTCGCCGGCCTGCGCTGACGGACGTCCCGACGCCCCCACGACGTTCCCATGTCGTGGGGGCGCGAGTGACCTCTCGAGTGAGTCTCAGGAGCCGGCGGGCCGCAGCGTCATCGAGATCGAGTTGATGCAGTAGCGCTGGTCGGTGGGCGTCTCGTAGCCCTCGCCCGCGAAGACGTGGCCCATGTGGCTGCCGCAGTTGGCGCAGCGGACCTCGACGCGGGGTCGGCCGGGCAGGGAGGCGTCCTCGATGTACTCGACCCGGTCCTCGGCGAGGGGTGTGTAGAAGCTCGGCCAGCCGCAGTGGCTCTCGAACTTCGTCTCCGAGGTGAAGAGCTCGGATCCGCAGGCTCGGCAGGCATAGACGCCCTCGGTCTTCGCATCGGTGTACTCACCGACGAAGGGACGCTCGGTCCCGGCGGCCCGCAGCACGGAGTACTCCTCGGGGGAGAGCTCGGCGCGCCACTGCTCATCGGACTTGTCCACCGCGTAGTCGCGGCCGGTGGGCTCCATCATCGTGAAGGCTCCTTCGTGATCGGTGTCTCCATGATGCAACGCTGCGGCCCCCGCGGATCATCCGGGGGGCCGCCGTCGATCTCAGGGCGCCTCTCCTCAGGCGGCATCCCGGTGGGCCAGGTGGCCCGGCCGCGGGGCGGTGGCCGCGAAGGGCTCCTGCACCCGGTTGGACACGGCGTTGAAGACGACGAAGAGGTTGCTGCGCGGGTCCGGCGAGATGTTGCCGGCGGACGCGTGCATGCAGTTGGAGTCGAAGTACAGCGCCGATCCGGCGGGCCCGGTGATCATGTCGATCCCGTGCTCGTCGGAGAGCGCCGCGACGTCCTCCTCCTCGGGGGTGCCGACGCTCGGACGGTAGGAGGTCAGCGACTCCTGGTGGTAGTCCTCGGGTGTCTCGCCGACGCAGCTGACGAAGTGTCGGTGCGATCCGGGGATGATCATCAGCGCGCCGTTGGTCGTGTAGTTCGGCGTCAGCGAGAGCGAGACGCTCAGCGCGCGCGGCGTGGGCATGCCGTCCTCGGCGTGCCAGGTCTCGAAGTCGCTGTGCCAGTAGAAGGGGCCGCCGGCGAACCCCGGCTTGAGGTTCATCCGGCTCTGGTGGATGTAGACCTCGTCCCCGAGGATCTGCCGGGCCACGCCGACGATGTCCTCGCGGGCGCAGATCTCGGCGATCGCCTCGCTGAGCCGGTGCACTGCGAAGAGTGAACGTACGTCGCCGTTGGAGGGCTCTCGGACCACTCGCTCGTCGTCACCGAGCCGGGCGGTGATGGCGTCCACCTCGCTGCGGCAGGTGGCGATATCGGCGTCGGAGAGGACCGACCCTGCCGTGTGGTAGCCGCGCCGGTCGTACCGCCGGAGCTCGTCGGGCGTGAGGGGCCCGCGGGGGTCCCGGCCCCACACGACGGAGTGGGAGCGGGGCTCGATCTGGCTGTGGCGGGCCAGTCGGGTGCGGTAGACGTCGATGGGTCGAGTTGCGGTTTGAGTTCCCGTGATCACAGACGATCCCTTTCGCTCAATCCGGCACATCGGGCCGGTGATGGTGCTGTTTTGTTGTCAACGAAGGGGGCTCGTGGGCCCCTTGTTGCAGGCTCCCAACTCCCCTCAGAGGAAGCAACCACCTGTCCATCACCGGGACAGGCCGTAGGCTGACCGCATGGCCAAGACCCCCGCCGCGATGGTCACTGCCGGCCACCGGGAGGTGCGCGTCTCCAGCCCCGACCGGGTGATCTACGAGGCGACCGAGCGGACGTCGGCGATCTCGAAGCTCGAGGTGTGCGAGTACGTCGCCGCCGTGGGCGAGACGATGATGCGCACGATCGGTGACCGACCGACGGCGATGGAGCGCTGGCCCGACGGGTGGCGCGAGGGGATGCGCCTGGCGGTCGGGCCGAAGGACAAGGAGGCCGACGGCTTCTACCAGAAGCGGTTGCCGCGCGGCGCTCCCGACTACATCGAGACCGTGGAGATTGCCTTCCCGAGCGGGCGGACCGCGCTGGAGCTGTGCCCGAGCGAGCCCGCATCGCTGGTCTGGGCCGCGCAGATGGGGACGCTGACCTTCCACCCGTGGCCGGTGCGCCGACCCGACGTCGACCACCCGGACGAGCTGCGGCTCGACCTCGACCCCCAACCGGGCACGACCTTCGCCGATGCCCAGCGGGTGGCTGCCGGTGCCAGCGACCTGCTCGAGGAGCTGGGCCTGCGTGGCTTCCCGAAGACGAGCGGCAACCGCGGCATCCACGTGTATGTGCGCATCGAGCCGCGGTGGTCCTTCGAGGAGCTGCGGCACGCGGCGATCGGCTTCGGCCGTGAGCTGGAGCGGCGGGACGACGGGGTGACGACGGCCTGGTGGAAGGAGGAGCGCGGCGAGCGGATCTTCATCGACTTCAACCAGAACAACCGGGATCGCACGATCGCCGGAGCGTGGAGCCTGCGCGCGCGTCCGGGGGCGCCCGTGAGTACG
>JBQGNO010000210.1:0-4739 GCA_052087725.1 Janibacter sp.
CCGGAGATGCCGGGCATGGCCAGCACGCTGAAGTCGAGGAAGGAGAAGGTGCCGCCGCAGGCGGAGAACCCCACCTTCGGGATGCGAGGCGGTCACTCATCGCACTCGGGGATGCCGGGGATGGCGACCAGGCAGCAGCTGGACGAGCTCGGCGCCGCGAAGGGCGAGGAGGCCGACCGGCTCTACCTCGACCTGATGATCAAGCACCACCAGGGCGCCCTGACGATGTGTACGACCTTGTCCCGCAAGGGCACCGATGAGCGGACCGGCGAGCTCGGTGACGACATCACCGTGACGCAGACCAAGCAGATCGAGCAGATGAAGGACATGCGCAAGCGCCTGTGACCCCGGGGGTCACAGGCGCCCGCACGGCTGGCGAAGGGCGCTCAGCCCGCCTTCGTCAGGCTGGCCATGATCGCCGGCAGCTCCTTGGGGAAGGCCGTGAGCACGGTGTCGGTGTGCGCCCCGGTGAGCTGGTACTGGGTGACGTCCACACCGTGCCCGCGCAGGAGCTCGGCGAACTGCGGCTGGTCCTTGATGACCGGGCCCTCGTTGGGGTCCGCCGTGTCGGTGCCCGCGACGAGGCTGACCCGCTTGCCCTTGAAGGAGTCGAGGTGGGCGCGGGGGTTCTCGGAGTCCCAGACCGCAGGGTCGCCGCCCTCCTCCAGCGGGGGCAGGTTCTTCAGCAGCGGCACCGGCACCATGTCGGTGCTCCACTTCGTGGGCGGGCCCAGCAGTGCCCCCGGCTGGAGCTGGTCGACGACCGGGCTGACATAGGCGTAGGTCTGCAGCGACGGGTGACCGAAGTCGCTCGGACCCGAGAAGTTGGTCACGGCGGCGAAGAGCTCTGGCCGCTTGGCCATGTGGTGCACCGCGGCGAAGCCACCCATGGAGTGACCCGCGACCGCTCGTGCGGCGCCGTCCGGGATGGTCCGCAGGTTGGCGTCGACCCACGGGATGAGCTGGTCGAAGTGGAAGGTCGCCCAGTTGCGTCGTAGGCCGAACCACTCGAGTCGGGCGTCCAACCCCCAGCCCCCCTTGCTGATGTCGGGCATGACGAAGATCGCGTCGACGTCGCGCGTGGTGTCGAGCAGCATCCGCTGGTTGCCCATCGAGTGCCAGGCACGGAAGTCGACCTCTGATCCACCACCGTGGTACAGGTGCACGACCGGGTAGCGCTTGTCCGGGTTGTCGTCGTAGTCCTTCGGCAGCAGGACGTTGACGCCCGGACCTCCCCCACCCCAGCCGGTGATCTCACCCGTGCCGAGGCGCAGGTAGACCAGACGGCGCTCCCAGTCCCAGCGTTGGGCGTCCCTGACCGTCAGCCCGTGTCCATCGGCGAAGGTCAGCCCCCCGGTGGACCTGGCCGCCGCCTGCGCGGGCGCGCCGACAGCCAGCCCGAGGCCGGTCACCGCCGCTCCGGTGAGCCCTGCACCGAGGAGACGACGGCGGCTCGGGGCGATTCCCTGGGTGTCTGAGGTGTCCATCCGCCCACCGTGGCTCACCGGCGCCCCCTTCGCATGTGGTGGATGAGTCAACGACCGTTGACGGTGCTCCCTTCGCCTCGCTATCTTTATTCAACCAAATGGTTGATCAAGGGGTGACCGTGGACTCGACGCAGGACGATCTGTCGAAGGCCTTCGCCGCCCTCGCCGACCCCATCCGGCGGGACATCATCACCCGCCTCACCGTCGGGGACGCCACCGTCTCCGACCTCGCCGCCCCCTACGACGTGAGCCTCCAGGCCGTGAGCAAGCACCTCAAGGTCCTCACCGACGCCGGGCTCGTCACCCGCAGCCGGGAGGCCCAGCGCCGCCCGGTCCACCTCGAGAGCGAGGCACTGGCCGCGATGACCACGTGGATCGAGCGGCACCAACGGCAGGCCGAGCAACGCATGGCCCGCCTCGAGGAGGTCCTCGGGGACCTCCCTTCGTCAGGCACTGACACCACAGGAGTACAGCGATGAGCACCATCACCCACATCACCACGGCCACGATCGAGGCCGATCCCGACCTCCCCTCGATCCGGGTCACCCGCGACTTCCACGCACCGGCGGAGCAGCTGCACCGCGCGCACACCGACCCCGACCTGTACGCGAGGTGGGTCGGGCCGCACGAGCTGTCCACGCGCATCGACCACTGGGACGCCCGGACCGGCGGGAGCTGGCGCTTCACCAACCTCGTGCGCGAAGGGAGTGAGCGCTCACTCGCGAAGGACGCCGAGGAGTTCCGCTTCTTCGGCAGCTTCCACGAGGTCCGCCCGGACCGCATCGTGCAGACCTTCACCTACGAGGGCTTCCCGGACGGGGTGTCCCTCGAGACGATGACCTTCGAGGACCTCGGCGACGGGTGGACCCGGCTGCACGCGCACTCGCTCCTCGACTCCTTCGAAGGCCGCGAGGCCATGCTCGCCTCGGGCATGGACATCGGGATCAACGAGGGCTACGAGTCGCTCGACGCGATGCTCGACGCCGGGGAGGTCTCGTGACCTCCCTGACCGAGATGTCGATCGTCGACCGCTACCGCGCGGCGGCCGACACCTTCGGCGACCGTGTGCGAGGGACCCGCGACTGGGACGCCCCCTCCCCCGTGGCCGAGTGGCGGGCTCGTGACGTCGTCGGGCACCTCTCGACGTGGCTGCCGGCGCTCGTGCAGTCCGGCAGCACGGTGGCGCTCGACCCGGCGCCCTCCGCGGACGACGACCCGGTCGCCGCCTGGGCCGAGACCGAGGCCCAGGTGCGGGCATTGCTTATGGACCCGGCGAGCGAGCACGTGATCTTCTCGCACGAGTACATCGGCGAGCTGCCGCTGCCGGCGATGCTCGACCAGTACTTCACGAGCGATGTCGTCTTCCACACGTGGGACCTCGCCCGGGCGACGGGGCAGGACGACCGGCTGGACGAGGACTTCATCGCCGCGGCGCTGGCCGGCATGACCGCCCAGGCGGAGATGATCCGCGCCTCCGGTCAGTTCGGGGAGCAGCAGCCGGTCCCGGAGGGGGCCACCACCCAGGAGCGCTTCCTCGCCTTCATCGGGCGGGACCCTCGCTGGGCCCCGGCGACCTGATTCGGCCGTGCGTCAGCCGCCCTTCGTACCATCAGCCGTAGCTCGAGGTGCGGCTGGCGACACGAACTACTGCCTGCAGTAGCTCCTAGGTAGGAGGGGGGCCGGAGCACGACGAAGGGGGGCGACCACCAGATGGTTGTCGGCCCCCACCCAGTACGGCTCCGGCCCCCGCGGGCCCCCCGACATACGGCCGGCTGTCGCGCCGCGGTTGGGGGGGGGCCGGAGCACGAGGCGGGGGGCCGCCCACCGGTGGGTGGGCGGCCCCCTCCTTGTCAGGCTCGGGCCCTGGCGGGCCCTCGCACCTCAGGAACCGTGACGGTCAGTCGTTCGAACCAGACCCGCCGTCGCCCGCCTCGATGAGGGGGACGTCGAGCTCGCCGACGTTGGGGGCTCCGCGGAAGGTGAAGACCGCGTCCCGGCCTTCGCCCTCGACGTCCACCGCGACGATCTCGCCACCGCTGAGCTCGCCGAAGAGGATCTTCTCGGAGAGCACGTCCTCGATCTCGCGCTGGATGGTGCGCTTGAGCGGACGGGCACCGAGCACGGGGTCGTAGCCGCGCTTCGCGAGCAGCTCCTTGGCCGCGGACGTGAGCTCCATGCCCATGTCCTTGTCCTTGAGCCGCTCGTCGAGCTTGGCGACCTCGAGGTCGACGATCTCGACCAGCTCGTCCTGGCTCAGCTGCGGGAAGACGATCGTGTCGTCCACGCGGTTGAGGAACTCCGGACGGAAGTGGTTCTTCAGCTCGTCGATGACCTTGCCCTTCATCCGGGCGTAGTCGGTGCGGTCGTCCTTGTTGGCGACGAAGCCCATCGCGCCCTTGGAGATGTCCCGCGTGCCGAGGTTGGTCGTCATGATGATGATCGTGTTCTTGAAGTCGACCATCCGACCCTGCGAGTCGGTGAGGCGACCGTCCTCGAGCACCTGCAGCAGCGAGTTGAAGATCTCCGGGTGCGCCTTCTCGATCTCGTCGAAGAGGACCACCGAGAAGGGCTTGCGACGCACCTTCTCCGTCAGCTGGCCACCCTCTTCGTACCCGACGTAGCCGGGGGGCGAGCCGAAGAGACGGCTGACCGTGTGCTTCTCGGAGTACTCCGACATGTCGAGCGTGATCAGGCTGTCCTCGTCGCCGAAGAGGAACTCCGACAGCGCCTTGGCCAGCTCGGTCTTACCGACACCGGTCGGACCGGCGAAGATGAACGAGCCACCGGGGCGGCGCGGGTCCTTCAGACCGGCGCGGGTGCGACGGATCGCCTGGGAGAGGCCCTTGATCGCGTCGTCATTACCGACGACCCGCTTGTGCAGCTCCTGCTCCATGTTGAGCAGTCGCGACGACTCCTCCTCGGAGAGCTTGAAGACGGGGATACCGGTCGAGGCGGCGAGCACCTCGGCGATGAGCTCCTCGTCGACCTCGGCCACGACGTCCATGTCGCCGGCCTTCCACTCCTCCTCGCGCTTCGCCTTCTCGGCCAGGAGGTTCTTCTCGTCGTCGCGCAGGTTGGCGGCCGTCTCGAAGTCCTGGCCGTCGATGGCCGACTCCTTCTCGAGGCGCACCTTGGCGACCTTCTCGTCGAACTCCTTCAGCTCCGGCGGAGCCGTCATCCGACGGATACGCAGGCGGGCGCCCGCCTCGTCGATGAGGTCGATCGCCTTGTCCGGGAGGAAGCGGTCGTTGA
>JBQGNO010000211.1:0-4711 GCA_052087725.1 Janibacter sp.
AGCCTGCTCGATCGCCGCGTGAACGGCCTCGTCGGTGACCGTGGACGTGGAGTTGACGGGCAGTCGCCCGTTGGGGATGTCGACGCTGACGTCGCTGACCCCGTCGATCTGCTCGACGTGGTCGGTGGCTTTGTTCGCGCAGCCTCCGCAGGTCATGCCGGAGACGGTGTAGGTGCGCTCGGTGGCCATGGATGGCCTCCTTCCTGTGGGGCCGGGACCGTCGTGTCCCGACCGTCGGGTACGCCTGCCCTGGGTGGTCAGGCGCGGGTGGGGGTAGGGGTCTCTGCGCTGGCTGCTGGCGTCTTGGTATCCCCAGACAGCTGTGCGGGGTCGTTCGCGGCCGTGAAGCCCCGCAGCCGCAGGCTGTTGGTGACCACGAAGACCGAGGAGAAGGCCATCGCGGCCCCGGCGAGCATCGGGTTGAGCAGACCCGCGGCAGCGAGGGGGAGCGCCGCGACGTTGTAGGCGAAGGCCCAGAAGAGGTTGCCCTGGATCGTGCTCAGGGTGCAGCGGGAGAGGCGGATCGCATCGGCCGCGGCTCGAAGGTCGCCGCGGACCAAGGTGATGTCGGAGGCCTCGATGGCGACATCGGTCCCGGTCCCCATCGACAGCCCGAGGTCGGCCTGCGCCAGTGCGGCTGCGTCGTTGACGCCGTCGCCGACCATGGCCACCCGCTTGCCCTCGGCCTGCAGCCGGGAGACGACCTCGACCTTGTCGGCGGGCATGACCTCGGCGATGACCGTCTCCGGCCCGGGGTCGATGCCCACCTGGTCGGCGACGGTGCGCGCGACGGTCGCGTTGTCCCCGGTGAGCAGCACCGGCGTCAGCCCGAGGTCGCGCAGCTGCGCGATCGCCTCGGTGGACGTGGGCTTGATGGCGTCGGCGACGACGAGCACGCCGCGGGCCCGCCCGTCCCAGCCGACCGCGACCGCGGTCTGCCCCTTGCCGCCGGCGTCGGTCATCGCCGCCTCCAGCTCGGGTGTCAGGTGGTGCGACCAGTCCGAGAGGAGGCGGGGCCGGCCGACGACGACCGCACGGGAGGAGTCGCCCTCGGCGACGGTGCCCTGCACCCCGAGGCCTTCGACGTTGGTGAAGTCCTCGACGGCCGGCAGCTCGCCGCCGCTCTCGACGGCGGACCGGGCGATCGCTTGGGCGATCGGGTGCTCGGACGCGGCCTCGAGGGCGCCGGCGAGGCGGAGGACGTGGTGGGCGTCCTCCCCTTCGGCGGGGATGGTCGCGAGGTGCGTCATCTGACCGGTCGTGACCGTCCCGGTCTTGTCCAGGACGACGGTGTCGACCCGGCGAGTGGTCTCCAGGACCTCGGGTCCCTTGATGAGCACGCCCATCTGGGCGCCGCGCCCGGTGCCCACCAGCAGGGCCATGGGCGCGGCCAGGCCAAGGGCGCACGGGCAGGCGATGATCAGCACGGCCACCGCGGCGGTGAAGGACATCGCGATCGACCCGCCGGTGCCGGCCCAGAAGCCGAAAGTGGCGAAGACCAGCACGATGACGATCGGCACGAAGATCCCCGAGATCCGGTCGGCCAGACGCTGCGCCTGCGCCTTGCCGCTCTGGGCGTCCTCGACCATTCGCACCATCTGGGCCAGCTGGGTGTCCGAGCCGACTCGCGTGGCCTCGATGATGAGGCGGCCGCCGGCGTTGACGGTGGCGCCGACGGACGTGGGTCGTCGCGGCCTACACCGTCACCTTCGGCGGGCTGATGATCCTCGGGGGGCGGCTGGCCGACCTCTTCGGCTCGAAGGCGATCGTCTTCGTCGATCGGCGCGCTGTTCGTCGTGGCCTCGGCCGCTGCCCTCGGGCAGGTCGAGCCCGCTGAGGCCGGTGTCGCCTCGGGCTTGCTGAGCACCTTCCACGAGTTCGGGGCCTCCATCGGTGTCGCCACCGTCTCCAGCGTGGCCGCAGCCAGCGTGGCCGCAGCCAGCCTTGCCGGCAGCGACGCCACCGGCTTCCAGGCCGCCTTCCTCGTCGCCGCCATCGCAGCGCTGGCCGCCGCGGTCGTCGCTGGGTTGGCCATCCCCCGCGCCGGGCGGTAGCTGCAGAATCGCGCGGACTGGAGCCCCGCCCCGGAAGGCTCGGCCATGCTCGGGGCGGGGTCACGCGTTGACCGCATACCCCTAGGGGGTGTGCGGTCATGTGCATGAGCATCCGTCATGACCACCAGTCAGCGTCCGCAACGGACACGCACGCAGGCCACGATGCCGAGCACGGGCACGGCGAACATGGGGGCCACGGAGGCCACGGCGACCACGTGGGGCAGTTCCGGCGCCTGTTCTGGATCATGCTCGTGCTGGCGGTCCCGGTAGTCGGCTTCAACGACATGTTCGCCGACCTCATCGGCTACGACCTCCCAGCGGGAACCTGGGCCCCGTGGGTCTCGCCCGTGCTCGGCACCGTGATGTACCTCTGGGGTGGCCAGCCCTTCCTCACCGGAGCCGTCGAGGAGCTCCGCACCCGCAAGCCGGGGATGATGCTCCTGATCGGCCTGGCCATCACCGTGGCATTCATCGCCTCGTGGGGTGCGAGCCTGGGCGTGCTCGACCACGAGCTGAACTTCTGGTGGGAGCTGGCCCTGCTCGTGGTCATCATGCTGCTGGGTCACTGGATCGAGATGCGCTCCCTCGCCCAGACCACCTCCGCGCTGGACTCCCTGGCCGCTCTCCTGCCGGATAAGGCCGAAAAGCTTGACGGCGACGAGGTCGTGACCGTCGCCCCGGCCGACCTGGTGGTCGGCGACGTCGCCATCGTCCGGCCCGGGGCCTCCGTGCCCGCCGACGCACGGATCGTGGAGGGCTCGGCCAGCATGGACGAGTCGATGGTCACCGGCGAGTCGAAGACCGTGCGCCGGGCGAAGGGGGAGAACGTGGTCGCCGGGACTGTGGCCACCGACTCCGGGTTGCGCGTGGAGGTGACCGCGACCGGCGACGACACCGCCTTGGCGGGCATCCAGAAGCTCGTCACCGACGCCCAGGCCTCCTCCTCCCGGGCCAGCGCATCGCCGACACGGCTGCGGCGTGGCTCTTCTGGTTCGCCTTGGGCGCCGCAGCGATCACCGCCTTGGTCTGGTCGGTGCAGGGGCTGCCGGACAGCGCCGTGGTCCGCACCATCACGGTCCTGGTCATCGCCTGTCCCCACGCGCTCGGCTTGGCCATCCCTCTCGTGGTCTCCATCGCCACCGAGCGCGCTGCCAGGGGAGGCGTGCTCGTCAAGGACCGTCTGGCGCTGGAGTCGATGCGCACCGTCGATACCGTCCTGTTCGACAAGACGGGCACCTTGACCAAGGGCGAGCCCACCGTCACCGGCATCGAGGCGCACGACGGTCACGACCAGGAGCAGGTCCTCGCCCTGGCCGCTGCCGCCGAGGCCGACAGTGAGCACCCCTTGGCCCGGGCCATCGTCGGAGCCGCACGCACCCGTGAGCTCAAGGTCCCGCGCGCCGGTGACTTCTCCTCCTCACCCGCAGTGGGCGTGCGGGCGACCGTCGACGACACGGTCGTCGAAGTCGGCGGCCCCTACCTCCTCGAGCACCACGACCTGGCGGAGCTGCCCGTCGCCGACACCTGGCGTGAGGAGGGCGCGATCATCCTGCACGTCCTCGCCGACGGCGTCGTGGTCGGCGCACTGCGCCTGGCCGACGAGATCCGGCCGGAGTCCCGCGATGCCGTCGACGCCCTGCACGCCGCCGGCGCGCAGGTCGTGATGATCACCGGTGACGCACAGGCCGTGGCCGAGACCGTGGCCCGTGAGCTGGGCATCGACCGCGTCTTCGCCGGCGTGCGTCCGCAGGACAAGGCAGCGAAGGTCGCCGAGCTGCAGGACGAAGGGTGGAAGGTCGCCATGGTCGGTGACGGCGTCAACGACGCTCCGGCACTGGCCCAGGCCGACGTGGGCAGCGCCGGGTAGGCAGGGACATGCGAACTCCTGAGATCGACTACCCAGGCGGGCGATAGTCGGAGGGGTCCGCTCCCTGCTGGTTGACCAGCTACGCCAGTTGCACTTGGGGCAGACAGTACAGACAGGAAGGGGCCGACTCACAAGGCGCACCTTCAGCATGGTGATGACGTGCAACCACTAATGCAGCAACAAGTGCAGACAACGCGAGCAGCGGCTCCGATCCATGCTCAAGGCCGAGCTCGCCGAGCGCCGCGTCGGCGGAGTGAGCTACCGGGAGAGGCGGCGCCTCGATGGTCAGATCGCTCGCATCGAGTGGGCGCTGTCAGCCTTCGTCGACAACTGACACTGTGCCTAGGGGACTACGAATCACGTCCACCAAACTGGCCTTGTTTGACTACGAACGTCATTTTTCAATGTTCAGCGCATCTCGACACTAGATGTCGAGAAGCAGCGAAGACTGCACACGACACGCGTCCTAGATTGCACAGGTCCCGCATGGATCCCAGACGTGTGCAATCTAGAGGTCCAAGCTCGGCGCTTGTCTCGGTGACCGGCCCGGATTGCCCATCAGTGTTGTGTTCCACCGACTCCCAGACGTCGCGCCACTCGACCGAGGCCTAGTTGCGCATCTCCGCGCAAGATCGCGCCGGCCGCGCTGTCGCCAGGTCGCCCTCTTCAACGCAGAGCCGTGTCACCACATGCTGAAGTGCCGCGGCATTGTCGGGCGTTTCGGTGGGCACGTCTCGACTGTGCACGTGTCAGCTCGTGACGTGCGCTCTGGGCGGGCTGAACTCGATGA
>JBQGNO010000212.1:0-2942 GCA_052087725.1 Janibacter sp.
CTTCTCGTCGAGGACCTTGACGGTGAGCTTGCCGGACGAGGCCTTGGCGACCTGCTGGACCTGCTCGGTGAAGGACTGCGGGTAGAGCAGGTTGGGCGGGGTGTTGACCAGGTCGCGGGCCCAGGCGACATTGCGCGAGACCGTGGTGGCGCGGTCGAGGACATCCTTCGGGGAGGCCTTGCGACCGAGGTCGGAGAAGACGGTGACCTCGCGCTCGTCGGTCTCCTCCGGCGCGGACTTGTGCGCGGTGAAGGTGTAGCTGCCGGAGACGGCGCCCTCGGCGATCGCGGCGAGGCGGACCTCGTCGGCGTGGGGGAGGGCGAGGGCGACGGAGCCGGTCCCGGCGGCACGGACGGCGGCGCCGGCAGCACGACGAAGGGCGTCGGTGCCCGCATCGTCCTCGCCGAGCCCGCCGAGCCCGACGAGCACGACCGTGTCGGCCTTGAGGCCGGGGACGGCGGGCAGGGTCGTCGTCGCGGCGACCTTGGCGCTCACGTCGAGGGCGGGCAGCACCGCGTCGAGGTGCTTGGCAGCGGTCTTGGGCAGGGTCGCAGAGGCGCGCACGCTCACCGTCTCGGAGCCGACCACCCCCAGGACGAGTGATCGTCCGGACCAGGCGGAGAAGGAGCGGGAGCCGAGGGTCAACGAGGCCACTGGAAGGGAACCTTTCGGTTGGGGTCGCGGTGGGTGTACCACCACGGAGGCTATCTCGGATGGGAAGCGGTAGCGTCGGATGCATGACCGAGAGCAGCGCCCTGCGCACGTCCCCGATCCATGACCGGCACGTCGCCCTCGAGGCCAAGATGGCCGACTTCGGTGGGTGGGAGATGCCGATCGAGTACCCCGGCGGCGGGGTGGTCGCCGAGCACACCGCCGTGCGCGAGCGAGTGGGCCTGTTCGATGTGAGCCACCTCGGCAAGGCTCGCGTCACGGGCGCGGGGGCGGCCGAGCTGATCAACTCGACGATGACCAACGACCTCGGGCGGGTCAGCCCCGGGAAGGCGCAGTACACGTTGTGCTGCAACGAGTCCGGTGGCGTCATCGACGACCTCATCGTCTACCTGCGTGACGAGCAGGACATCTTCCTCATGCCCAACGCGGCCAACGCGACGACGGTCGTGCAGATGCTCGCCGACGCGGCGCCCGACGGCGTGGAGGTGGTCAACCAGCACGAGGACTTCGTCGTGCTCGCGGTCCAGGGCCCCAAGAGTGACGAGGTGCTCACCTCGCTCGACCTGCCGGTGGACCACGACTACATGTCCTACGACACCGCTCGGTGGCGCGGCCACGAGCTGACCGTCTGCCGCACCGGCTACACCGGCGAGCGCGGGTACGAGCTCGTCGCCCCGTCCGCCGCCGGCCTCGAGCTGTGGGACGCCCTCGTCGAGGCAATGGCCCCCTTCGACGGGCTGCCCTGTGGTCTCGGTGCGCGCGACACCCTGCGCACGGAGATGGGCTACCCGCTGCACGGCAACGACCTCTCGCCCGAGATCACCCCGGTCATGGGCCGCTCCGCGTGGGCCGTCGGCTGGGACAAGGAGACCTTCTGGGGCAAGGACGCGCTCGTGGCCCAGCGGGTCGCCAAGTCCTCGAGGCTCCTGCGGGGGCTGCTCGTCACCGGGCGCGGCATCCCGCGTCCCGGATGCGTGGTCAAGGACGGCGACGGCACCGAGGTCGGTGTGGTCACCTCCGGCACCTTCAGCCCCACCCTCAAGCAGGGGATCGCCCTGGCGCAGACCGAGCGGTCCATCACCTTCGACGACGAGGTCGTCATCGACGTGCGCGGTCGTGAGGTCGCGGCGACCGTGGTCAAGCCCCCCTTCGTCGAGGTGCAGGTGAGGCAGTCATGAGCGAGTCCTACCGCTGGCGCTTCGAGGACTCCTCGGGCCGGGCCCGCCCCGACGCACCGGAGCACTCGGTGCCCTTCCCGACGCAGGCCGACGCCGAGGCGTGGTTCGCCGAGTCCTGGGAGGACCTGGCCGACGCGGGCGTCGAGCAGGTCAGCCTGCTGCACGAGGCCGAGGTCGTCTACGGCCCGATGCCCCTGTCCGCGGGCTGACCCCGCCCGCCGAGGTCACCGCAGCCCGAGCGCCCCGAGGGTGTCGGGTCCGGCGATGCCGTCGACGGCGATGCCCTCGCGACGCTGCACGTCCTCGACGGCGGCCGTGGTCGTCGGGCCGTAGATCCCGTCGGCGGTCACGTCGAGCTCGCGCTGCAGGGTCGTGACCTCCGAGCGGGGCGAGCTCCCCGGGCTCAGGGTCTGCGAGATGGTGGCCGGGTCCGACCCGGCGCTCGTCCCCTCGGTGATGACGTCGTCGGCCACGCCCATGACGATCCGGTCGCCGGAGTGCGTGTGGCGCATCTTCTCGGTGACCGTCTCCTCGGCCACCGAGACGCATCCGGCCGTCGCGCCGTCACCGGAGGCGTGGAGGAAGATGGCCGAACCCTTGCCGGCGACGGGCTCGTCGGTGTTGTGGTTGATGACGATGCCCTGGGCGTAGTCCCGGGACACGTAGTCGGCCAGCTGCTCACCCCGGCAGTGGTCCGTCTCCTGCCAGGTGTTGTACGTGCTGCCCGGCTCGTCGACCCAGCAGGAGCGGTCGGTGATCTCGCGGTACCCGGTGGTCGAGCCGGGGTCACCGGCACCGAACCCGTGGCCGAAGGAGTAGACGCCCGAAGGGGAGCGGCCGTCGCCCTCGCGCTTCGCTCCGGGAGGCGCGAACCCCTCGCGGCCGATGCGGGCATCCACGGAGTAGTCGACGGTGTAGCCCTCGCCGGAGCGCACGCACTCGGTCAGGGTGGCGTGCGAGGTGCCGTAGTCGGGGGCCAGGACGACGGTGGCCCGCTTCGGGCGGTCCAGCCCGTCGACGCGACCCTTGGCGACGGCCTCGCAGACCGCAGAGCCGCCCGTGGGCTGGGCCGAGGTGGACGACGACGTGGTG
>JBQGNO010000212.1:2952-4709 GCA_052087725.1 Janibacter sp.
GTCGAGGCACCGGCGGGTGCTGCGGCGCCGAGCGTGGCAGCGGCCACCGCGGTGGCCATGGATGCGGTTCGGATGAGGGTCAGCACGTGGTCACTCCTGTGAGCCCGACGGGCTCGGCTGGCGGTCAGGTCCGCGGGCACCGTAGGCCGGATGGGCTCCCTTCGCATGTGGAAGGGGGGGGAGGGTGACCTCAGACCTTCGCGCCGCGCTCGACCTGCGGCTTGGGCATCCGGGTGCGCCGCATCTGGAAGGCGCGCATCGCCTGGTACATGCCCAGCCCGCGCGTGGTGGTGTCCTGGCCGAAGCGCTCGAGGATCTTCGGCTTCGTGCGGCGCCACAGCAGGAAGGAGTCGAGGACCGCGACGAGGATGAGGATGTAGACACCGAGGAAGACGTAGGTCGCCCACGTCCCGGCGAAGAGGCTGAGGACGAGCACTGCGAGCATCAGCGGCAGCAGGAGCTCGCCGAGGTTGCGGCGGACGTCGACGGTGTCGCGGACGTAGCGACGCACCGGGCCCTTGTCCCGCGGCGGCAGGTACCTGTCGTCGCCGGTGACCATCGCCTCGCGCATCTTGCGCGAGCTCTCCCGGCGGGCCTCGCGGTCGGCGTTCTTCGCCTTCTTGCGGTCGGTCTGCACCAGGGGCTGCTTGCGCGCCGCCTCCTGGTCCCGACGCTTCGGGGTCGGTCGGTTCTTCGCACCTTCCCTCTGGGGGTGCGATTCCCGGCTCTTGGCCGCGGCGGTCTTCTCGTCCTTCTTACGTCCGAACACGTGGTGCACTCTAGGTGTAGCCACCGGGGCCGCTGACTGCGGCCGTCCGCGATAGCGTCGGAGGCGTGACCGACACCACTCTCACCGCAGACCAGATCGAGACCCTGCGCGGCCGCGTCCGCGACCTCATGCCGCAGGTGCGCACCGACCTCGAGGACCTCACCCGGATCCCGAGCGTCAGCCTCGACTCCTTCGACCAGGCCCGGGTGCAGGAGTCCGCCGAGCGCACGGCCCAGCTGTTGCGCGCGGAGGGTCTGTCCGTCGAGATCGTCAGCGAAGGGGGTCGTCCCGCCGTCATCGGGCACATCGACGGACCGGAGGGGGCACCCACCGTCCTGCTCTACGCGCACCACGACGTGCAGCCCCCCGGTGACCGGGCGGACTGGGACACCGATCCCTTCGAGCCGACCGAGATCGATGGTCGTCTCTACGGCCGCGGCGCCGCCGACGACAAGGCCGGCGTCATGGCGCACATCGCCGCCCTGCGCGCGCACTCCGGCGAGCTGCCCGTGGGCGTCACCGTCTTCGTCGAGGGCGAGGAGGAGATCGCGAGCGAGTCGCTGCCGCGGATCCTCCAGTGCCACGGTGACAAGCTGACCTCGGACGCGATCGTCCTCGCCGACTCGCTCAACTGGGCCATCGGCACGCCCGCGCTGACGACCACCCTGCGTGGCTCCCTTCGTGCCGTGGTCACCGTGCGCACCCTCGACCACGGCGTGCACTCGGGGATGTTCGGCGGGGCCTGCCCGGACGCGATCACTGCGCTGTGCCGGCTGCTGGCCACCCTCCACGACGACCAGGGCGACGTCGCGATCGAGGGGCTGGTGCACACCGACGCCCCGGAGGTCGACTACGACGAGGCCCGCCTGCGCGAGGAGTCCGGCCTGCTGCCCGACACCGAGCTCATCGGTACCGGCTCGATCCCCTCCCGCCTGTGGACCAAGCCGGCCGCCGTCGTCATCGGCATCGATGCGCCCTCGGTCGACGA
>JBQGNO010000213.1:0-4609 GCA_052087725.1 Janibacter sp.
CAGAAGAAGACACCCGAGCCCTGCGGTGCCGCGGCGATGCGCAGCACCGCCTCGGCCGCCTCGATCTGCGCGGGCGTGGTGAAGAAGTTGCTCACGTGGACGAGCTCGGCGGCCTGCTCCGAGATCGCGGAGACGAGCGCCGGGTGCCCGTGCCCCAGAGCGTTGACGGCGATGCCGCCGAGCAGGTCGAGGTAGCGGTTGCCGTCGACATCGTGGACGTGGGCGCCCTCACCGTGGGAGAGGACGAGCCCAGGGAGGCCGAAGACCCCGATGTGGCTGGACCGGTAGCGCTCGAGCAGCTCCTGCTGCGCGGCGGAGACGGCGTTCATGACCGCTCACTTCCATCGTCGGGGCCGGAGCCGTCCGGCAGGATCATCGTGCCGAAGCCCTCCGAGGTGAAGATCTCGAGGAGCATCGAGTGCGCCTGGCGGCCGTCGACGACGTGCGCCTGCGGGACGCCCTCGGTCACGGCGCGGATGCAGGCCTCGAGCTTGGGGATCATGCCCGAGTCCACGGAGCCGAGGAGATCGGTGGCACCCGATACGGTGAGGTGCGACAGGAGGGAGTCCCGGTCGGGCCAGTCGGCGTAGATGCCCTCGACATCGGTGAGGACGACGAGCTTCTGCGCCTCGAGGGCGACCGACAGCGCGGAGGCAGCGGTGTCGGCGTTGACGTTGAGCACCTGCCCCTCGTGGTCGAGATCGGGGGCGATCGTCGAGACGACCGGGATGCGCCCGGCGTCGACGATGTCGAGCACGGCGGCGGGGTCGACGGACTCGACGTCACCGACGAGACCGATGTCGACCGCCTCACCGTCGATCTCGACGCCACGACGCCGGCCGCCGAAGAGGCCCGCGTCCTCACCGGACATGCCGACGGCGACGGGGCCGTGCTGGTTGAGCAGCCCGACGAGCTCACGACCGACCTGGCCGGTGAGCACCATCCGCACGACGTCCATCACCTCGGGGGTGGTCACGCGCAGCCCGCCCTTGAACTCGCTCTCCAGACCGAGCCGGTCGAGCATCGCCTGGATCTGCGGGCCGCCCCCGTGGACGACGACCGGACGCAGTCCGGCGTAGCGCAGGAAGACGATGTCCTGGGCGAAGGCCGCCTTGAGGGCGTCGTCGGTCATGGCATTGCCGCCGTACTTGATGACGACGAGCGCTCCGCGGAAGCGCTCCAGCCACGGCAGTGCCTCGACGAGCGTCTGCGCCTTGGAGCGGGCGACGCGCAGGGCCGCGGCGTCGATGGCGCCGCGCAGGGTGGTGTCGGTGGTCATGGCAGGCACTCTCGTTCGGCCTCAGGTGGAGTAGGCGGAGTTCTCGTGGACGTAGTCGTGGGTGAGGTCGTTGGTCCAGACCGTCACCTCGTCGGTGCCGGCGTGGAGGTCCACGTCGACGCGCACCTCGCGCTGCTCGAGGGAGACCAGCGAGCGGTCCTCGCCGACGCCACCCCCGCGGCAGACGGTCACGCCGTTGATGGCGACGTCGAGCTCGTGCGGCTCGAAGGTCGCGCTCGTCGTCCCCACGGCGGCGAGCACCCGGCCCCAGTTGGGGTCCTGACCGAAGATGGCGCACTTGAAGAGGGTGTTGCGGGCGATCGTCCGCGCCACCTCGAGGCCCTCGTCCTCGCTCGCGGCACCGCGCACGACGATCTCGATGTCGTGGTGGGCCCCCTCGGCGTCACCGATGAGCTGACGGGCGAGGTCCCAGCAGACCTCCCGCAGCGCCTCGGTGAGCTCGGCCCGGTCCGCGGCGACGCCGGAGGCGCCCGAGGCCATCGCCAGGACGGTGTCATTGGTCGACATGCAGCCGTCGGAGTCGATCCGGTCGAAGGTGGTCCGCGTCGCCTCGCGCAGCGCGGCGTCGAGGTCCTCAGTGCTCGTCACGGCATCCGTGGTGACGACGACGAGCATCGTCGCAAGGGCCGGGGCGAGCATGCCCGCTCCCTTCGCCATGCCACCGACGCTCCAGCCGCTGCGCGTGGCCGTGGCCGTCTTGGGGACGGTGTCGGTCGTCATGATCGCCGCAGCCGCAGCGGGTCCCCCGTCGGCGGACAGGCCATCGGCCGCGCTCGTCACGCCCGCGGTCAGCCGGTCCATCGGGAGCAGCTCGCCGATGAGTCCGGTGCTGCACACGACGACGTCCCCGGCGGAGGAGCCGAGGGCCTGCGCGGTGTGCTCGGCCGTGGCATGGGTGTCCTGGAAGCCCTGCGCCCCGGTGCAGGCATTGGCGCCGCCGGAGTTGAGGACGACGGCGTCGGCGCGTCCGTCCGCGACGACCTGCCGCGACCACGTCACCGGCGCGGCCTCGACCCGGTTGGTCGTGAAGACCGCCGCCGCATGACGGTCCGGGCCGTCGTTGACGACGACGGCGACGTCGGATGTACCGCTCGGCTTGAGGCCGGCGGTCACCCCCGACGCGCGAAACCCCGCGGGGGTCGTGGTGCTCACGGTGCGACTCCTGTCATCGGCAGTCCGGTGGTCTCGGGGAGTCCGAGGGCGAGGTTCATCGACTGGACCGCCGCGCCGGCGGTCCCCTTGGTCAGGTTGTCCTCGGCGGCGATGGCGATGACGCGACCGCTGCGCTCGTCGAGGGTGACCTGGACGTGGACGAGGTTGGAGCCGAGCACGCTCCCGGTGTGCGGCCACTGCCCCTCGGGCAGGAGGTGGACGAAGGGCTCATCCGCATAGGCGCTCTCCCACGCGGCACGCACCGTGGCCGCGTCCACGCCGGACGCCGCACGGGCAGTGGTCGTGGCGAGGATGCCGCGGGGCATCGGTGCCAGGGTCGGGGTGAAGGAGACCGTCGAGGCCCGTCCCGCAGCCCGGGTGAGGTTGCGCCGGATCTCTGGGGTGTGCCGGTGCATGCCCCCGACGCCGTAGGGGCTCATCGCGCCCATGACCTCGGCACCGATGAGGTGCGGCTTGCTCGAGCGTCCGGCACCGGAGCTCCCGGAGGCGGCCACGACGACGACATCCTCCGGCTCGGTGACCCCGGCCGCCAGACCGGGCGCCAGCGCGAGGCTGACGGCCGTCGGGTAGCAGCCCGGGACGGCGATGCGTCGGGCCCCGACGAGGTCATCGCGGTGCTTGCCGCCACCGGCCTTCGCCAGCTCGGGGAGCCCGTAGGGCCACGTCCCGGCGAAGGGGGTGTCGTAGTAGTCCGTCCAGTCCCCCTCGTCGTCGAGGCGGAAGTCGGCACCGCAGTCGATGACCGTCACGTCCTCGGGCAGCTGCTCGGCGATCGCGGCCGAGTGCCCGTGCGGGAGGGCGAGGAAGACGACATCGTGACCGGCGAGGGTCTCGGCGCTCGTCGCCTCGAGGACCCGGTCGGCGACGGGCTGCAGGTGCGGTGCCAGCTCACCGAAGCGGACGCCGGCATTACCCGATGCAGTGAGTGTCCCGACCTCGATCTCGGGGTGCACCAGGAGGAGGCGGACGATCTCGGCTCCGGCGTATCCACTGGCCCCGGCCACGGCTGCTGTGATCATGATGAATGACTATACGCAAGCACGCTAGTCCATGCAATTACGCGAGGGGGTCGTCCTCGCCGTAGGGCAGGAGGCCGACGGTACGGTCCTCCGGGCCCATGGTCTGCGCCGCCGCCCGGAGTGCGGCCACCGTGTCCACGCCCGCTCGGACCATCCGTCCCGACCACGCGTCGAGCTGCCCGTCCGCCAGGGCGAGGAAGAGCTCGATGACGTCGGCCGGGTCGGTCCACTCGGTGCGGTCGTCGTGCCGGGGCATCGACTTCGTCAGGTCCGTGCGCACGACGCCGGGGGCGAGGTCGAAGGCGACGACGCCCCGCCCCTGCCCCGACAGATGGGTGGATCCGGTGATGCGGCCCAGCGCCGTCTTGGAGACGTTGTAGGCGGAGGCGACCTCGCTCGGCTTCGTCCCCGAGCCCGAGTTGAGGTTGACGATCCGGCCGGCACCGCGATCGAGGAGGTGCGGCAGCACCGCCCGGGTCACGAGGTAGGGGCCGCGCACGTTGACCTCGATGGTGCTCCACCAGTCGTCCGGGTCGGAGTCCTCGAGCGGGACCTCGGCGTCGATGACACCGGCGTTGTTCACGAGCAGGTCGATGTGTCCCCGGCGGGCGAGGACGTCATCGATCCAGGTCTCCACGGCATCGACGTCCGTGACATCAGCGACCGCGCTCGACCCCCGCTCGACCACCCAGCCGTGCTCCTGCAGGGCCTGCGCGAGGAAGCGCCCGATGCCTCGGGAGGCACCGGTGACGACGGCGACCCTGCGCTCGGTCATCGCTGCTGGGCTCCCGTCGCGGT
The DNA here is from genome assembly GCA_052087725.1 of Janibacter sp. Lineage (GTDB taxonomy): Bacteria > Actinomycetota > Actinomycetes > Actinomycetales > Dermatophilaceae > Janibacter. Next base: position 4,291 of record JBQGNO010000213.1, read on the forward strand.
CCCGGCAGCAGCCACAGCCTGGTCGCGCAGGGCGCTGACCTCGTCGGTCTTCAGGGTGCGGTCGGCCCGGAAGGTCAGCCGGTAGGCCAGGGACTTGCGCCCCTGCCCCATCTGGTCACCGCGGTAGACGTCGAAGAGCGTCAGCTCCTCGAGCGTGTCCCCCGCACCGGAGCGCAGGGCGGCAGCGACGCGCGCCGCCGGCACGGACTCGTCGACGACGAGCGCGACATCGGTGTTGGCGACCGGGTAGGTGGACAGCTGCTCCGGGGTGACCGGCTGGCCCGAGACGGCGAAGAGTGCGTCGAGGTCGAGCTCCGCG
>JBQGNO010000214.1:0-4608 GCA_052087725.1 Janibacter sp.
GTCCCCTTCGCCGGGCAGGCCGCAGCCGAGTACCTGCGATGGTTCCACCGCTGCCGGGCCTCCCCCTCCGGGATCCGGTACCTCCACCGGGTCCGTGAGGCGATCTCTGTGCCGGTCCTGCACGTGCACGGTGAGCAGGACCCCACCTCACTCCCGGTGCTCGCCGCCGAGAGCCGTCGACTCACCCGCGGCCCCCTGCAGACATACGAGGTGCCGGACGTCGGTCACTTCGTGCCCGAGGAGGCCCCCGAGGCGATGAACGCCCTGCTCATCGACTGGTTGGCTTCCGCCCACCCCGCCGGGTGAGGTACTGGCGGACGAAGCGCCACGGCAGCCTCCGCCGCACGCCCTCGTCCCAGGTCCGGGACACACCTGCAGCGTCGAGCAGGACCGTGAGCAGCTGCGCGGTGAAGCCCCAGACGAAGAGATCGGCGACCTCGAAGCCCGGGCCGACGTAGCCGCTCGGCCCCTTGACCGTGAAGCGGTGCGCCGGGTCGACCAGGTCGGCGACGGGCACCCGCTCCACCCGCGCCACCTCTCCCCGGTCCACGACACGAAGGGAGCCGAGGTCACCACACCAGCCGATGACCGGGGTGACGGCATTCTGGCTCGGGGTGAGCCAGAGGTCAGGGAAGGTGCCGAGGACGTCCACGCCTGACGGGTCGACGCCCACCTCCTCCCAGGTCTCACGCAGGGCCGCCTCCACCGGGGTCTCCCCCGGGTCGAGCCTGCCGCCGGGGAAGGAGACCTGGCTCGCGTGACTGCGCAGGCTCTCCGAGCGCTCGGTGAGGACCACGGTCGGTCCATCGGGTCCGGGGCCGAAGAGCATGAGCACCGCGGAGCGGTGGGGCGGGTCGGCCGGCGGCTCGAAGGTCGTGAACCACTCGGGCGGGGAGGCGCGCAAGGAGTCCTCGGTCCGCAGCAGCCACTCGGGCGGCCCCTGGTCGATCGACGTCACTTGCCCTTCGCCTCCGCACCGGGAGCCAGCTCGAACTTCAACAGCTTCGCCGCCTGGTCCGGGTCGGTCTCGCCCGCGCCGTAGGAGGGGCACCACTTCGTCACCGGGCAGGCGCCGCACGCCGGCCTGCGGGCGTGGCAGGTGCGCCGACCGTGGAAGATCAGCACGTGGCTGAGCATCGTCCAGTCCGCGCGCGGGAAGAGCTCGCCGACCGCGTGCTCGACCTTGACCGGGTCCTCCTCGTCGGTCCACCCCAGGCGCCGAGCGAGCCGACCGAAGTGGGTGTCGACGGTGATCCCGGGGACGCCGAAGGCATTGCCCAGGACGACATTGGCCGTCTTGCGGCCGACCCCGGGGAGCTTCACGAGGTCCTTCAATCGTCCGGGGACCTCGCCGTCGTGCTCCTCGACCAGGGCGATCCCGAGCTTGAGGACGGAGTTGGTCTTGGCCCGGTAGAAGCCCGTGGGACGCAGCACCTCCTCCATCTCGGTGCGGTCCGCACCCGCGAGGTCGGCGGCCGTGGGCCAGCGGGCGAAGAGAGCCGGCGTCACCTTGTTGACCGTCACGTCGGTGGTCTGGGCAGACAGGACCGTCGCGACGAGCAGCTGCAGGGGGTTGGCGAAATCCAGCTCGCAATGCGCATACGGGTAGCGCTCGTGCAGAGCGCGATAGGTCCGCCGGGCACGACGGGTCAGGGCCAGCGGGGACTCCACACGATCGACAGACACCCCAGCAGCCTAGGCCCGCACGGAACTCTCACATGGCACACTGCCCTGTGTGAACATCGATGTCGTACGCCGCGCCCCGCTCTTCGCGACTCTTGACGACGCCGACGCCGCTGAGGTGATGGCGACAATGACCCCTGTGCGCATGGAGCGCGGGGACGTCCTCTTCAACGAGGGAGACCAGGGCGACCGTCTCTATGTGATCACCGAGGGCAAGATCAAGCTGGGTCGCACCTCGACCGATGGTCGCGAGAACCTGCTGGCGATCCTCGGCCCGTCCGAGATGCTCGGCGAGCTGAGCCTCTTCGACCCGGGATCGCGCACCGCCACCGCCACCGCCGTTGCCGAGACCCAGCTCATCGGCCTCGGCAACGAGCAGCTCGTGACGCTCCTCGGCCACCACCCGCGGATCGCGGGCACGCTGCTCGCCGCGCTGGCTCGTCGCCTGCGCCGCACCAACGAAAATCTCGCCGACCTCGTCTTCACCGACGTCCCCGGTCGTGTCGCCAAGGCGCTGCTCGATCTGAGCCAGCGCTTCGGCCGCCCGGTCGAGGAGGGGCTGATGGTCGCCCACGACCTCACCCAGGAGGAGCTGGCCCAGCTCGTCGGCGCCTCCCGCGAGACCGTCAACAAGGCCCTCGCCGACTTCGCCGGCCGTGGCTGGCTGCGCCTCGAGGCGCGGGCCGTGATGCTCACCGACCTCGAGCGTCTCCAGCGCCGCGCGCGCTGATCCCATGTAGCACCCCTGCCGAAGGCCGCAGACGCGAGAGCGTCTGCGGCCTTCGTCGTGTGCGGGTGGTACGGGGGGGGTGAGCGGACGCCGGGATGGGGCTGGCCCGACTCAGGCCGAAGTCCGGCCTGCCAGATCTGGTGGACGTCCCTGATAGGGCGGGCCGGACTTCGCGCCAAGGGCCACCGCATCCCGGCGGCCGCGGAAGCCAGCCGCGCAGGCCGACCGCGGGACCGCCGCGCCTCACGCCTCGAGGTAGGCCATCTGCGCGAGGACGGACATCTTGGCGGCGGGCCAGACGGAGCGGTCGACCTCGGCATAGACCCGGGCGACGACATCGTCGGCATCCTGCGCGCCGTCGCTGAGCGCCTGACGCACCTGGTCGAGCCGCTCGCGGCGGTGGACCCGGTAGAAGTCGACCATCGCGGTGGCATCCGGGACGGTCGGGCCGTGGCCCGGGAGGATCGAGGCCACCTCTCCCCCACCGGTCAGCGCCCGGATCCGCTCCAGCGAGTCGAGATAGGCCGCGAGCTCGCCGTCGGGGTGGGCGACCACCGTCGTCCCGCGGCCGAGGACGGTGTCCCCGGTGAGGAGCGCGTGATCGGCCGGAAGGGCGAAGGAGATCGAGTCGGCCGTGTGGCCGGGGGTGGTGACGACCCGGACCTCGAGGTCACCGGCACGCAGGACGTCGCCGTCAGCGAGGTCATCGTGCCCGCGCCCGACGGCCTGGACCGGGGCGCCGGTGAGCCGGGCGAGCCGGGGCGCGCCCTCGCTGTGGTCGTGGTGCCCGTGGGTGAGCACGATCCGCGACACCCGGGCGCCGAGCGCAGCCACGTGGTCGACGACCCGCTGCTGGTGCTCGGCCTCGTCCTCACCGGGGTCGATGACCATCGCCTCGGTGCCACCGGGAGCGAGCAGCACCCAGGTGTTGGTGCCGTCGAGGGTCATCGGGCTGGGGTTGCCCTGCAACAGGCAGTGGGCGTGGGCAGTCACCTGACCACCGACCCACGACCCGAAGGGGGCGGAGGGCTCGGGAGCGACCGCCGGGCTCACGGCAGCCGGGCCCGCATGGTCGGCCCGGCGTCGGTGACGACGAAATCGGGCATGACCGGCGCGACGGCGATCTCCTGGGAGAGCGCTGCGCTGACCGTGGTCACCTCGGACAGCTGCTCGAGGGAGACGATCGTCGGCGGCATGAGCATCAGGTCCCCATCGGCAAAGGCATCGAGGACCCCCTGCGGTCGCACCCACTCGGAGAGGTCGGCCTCGCTCGTCTCCCCGTCGGGAGCCTGCCCCTCGGGGACGGCGGCGACGAAGAACCGGGTGTCGTAGCGACGGGGCTCGACCTCCGAGGTGATCCAGTGCGCGCGATAGCGCAGCAGGTCGCTGCGCAGCACGAGGTGGTGCTCGAGGAGGACCTGGCCGAAGCCGATCTCGTGGGCGACGAGCTGGGCCCGCAGGCCGGCGGCGACCTCCGGGTCGAGGTGGGGGGCGCCCCCTTCGTCATCGACCGGGGAGGCGAGCAGCACGCCCGTCTCCTCGAAGATCTCCCGGACGGCGGCGGCCACGAGCATCCGGGCGCTCGCCTCGTCGGTCTGCAGCGCCTCGGCCCACTCGCCGACATCGGGGCCCGCCCAGGGCAGCTCGTCCTCGGCATCACGCCGATCGACTCCGCCGCCGGGGAAGACGTGCATGGACGCGGCGAAGGCCATCGACCCGGTCCGCCGCAGCATGAAGACCTCGAGCGGGCCCTCGTCATCGCGCACGAGCATGACCGTCGAGGCCAGCTTCGCGGGGACCGGCTCGGTCACCGCGGGCGGCTCACCGTCCAGCCCCAGCGAGCGCTGTGCGCCGCTGTCGAGGAGGAAGTCCCGCGTGGCCATCAGGACCGGGCCCGCACCGTGACCTCGACCTCGACGGGAGCGCCGAGCGGGAGGGCCGCGACGCCCACGGCGGAGCGGGCGTGCTCACCGGCGGGACCGAAGACCTCGCCGAGGAGCTCGCTCGCGCCGTTGATCACTCCGGGCTGACCGGTGAAGTCGGGGGCGCTGGAGACGAAGCCGACGACCTTGACGATCTGCTCGACACGGTCGAGGTCGCCGACGACCGAGCGGATCGCGGCGAGCGCGTTGATGACGCACAGCCGGGCCATCTCCTTGGCCTGCTCGGGGTCGACCTCGGCACCCACGTGACCG
>JBQGNO010000215.1:0-4581 GCA_052087725.1 Janibacter sp.
GTTCCACGGTGGCGTGATCAGCGTCAGGGCGAAGGGGGTGAACCGTGCCCCGTCCGTCATGGGGCCGTCCTCGAGCTCGAGCGCACGGTCGGCGTAGTACCGCGCGAAGTCAACGGCCTCCGAGACCTCGGGGTCGGACTCGGCGACGGTCTTGCCCGCCTCCGCGGCCATGACGGCCACGAGCGCCTCACGGCGGGAGTCGAGCTCGCGGGCGGCGTCCCGCAGCAGGTCCGCCCGCTCGGCAGCGGGTCGCGCGGCCCACGCCGCGTGCGCTCCCACACCGGTCGCGACGACCGTGTCGACCTCGGCGATGCTCCCGAGGTGGGGCGAGGTCAGGCCGGGGTGCTGCGTGATGACGGCACGGGCAGCCCACTCGCGGTTGGCGGGCAGCGACGGGTCGGCGTCGGGGGTGTTGGCGAAGTCGTCCCCGAGCGTCGGCCGGACCGCGCTGCGTCGTGGGCCGACCGGCGTCGACCCGATGGCCTCGACACTCGTGCGGAAGCGGGCCTCCTGGTCGGGCATGGCCGCGCTGTCGTCGGAGAAGAAGGCGTGGATGTAGTTCTCCGACGAGGCGCTCTCCTCGAGTCGGCGCACGAGGTAGGAGACGGCGGCATCGAAGTCCTTCGGCGCGACGACCGGGGTGTAGAGGATGACGGCGCCGACGGCATCGCGCACGGCGCGGGCCTGCGCGGGGGACATGCCCTGGAGCATCTCGACGTCGAGGGAGTCCTGGACGCCGCGGTCGGTGGCGAGCAGGTGCGCGGCGGCGACGTCGTAGAGGTTGTGCGAGGCGACGCCCAGGCGCAGTGCCCCCGTGACATCGGGCCGCAGTGCGCGCTCGACGCAGCGCAGGTAGTTGGCGTCGACATCCCCCTTCGTCGGGTAGGGGGCCGGCTCCCAGCCGTGCATCACGCCCTCGACCCGCTCCATGGCGAGGTTGGCACCCTTGACGAGGCGCACCTTGATCGGCGCCCCGCCCGCGGCGTGGCGCTCGGTGGCGAAGTCGATGAGCCGCTCGAGCGCGGGGAGCGCATCGGGGAGGTAGGCCTGCAGGACGATCCCGGCCTCGAGGTCGAGGAACTCCGGCTCGGAGAGCATCGCCGTGAAGACCTCGATCGTCATCTCGAGGTCGCGGTACTCCTCCATGTCGAGGTTGACGAAGGCGTGCGGGCTCGAGGCCCTGGCCGCGGCGTAGAGCGGACGCAACCGCTCGAGGCAGCGCTCGACGGTGCCCGCGGTGTCCCAGGCGCTGATCTGGCTCACGAGCGAGGAGACCTTGATCGAGACGTAGTCGACGTCGTCGCGCTCGAGGATCTCGCGGGTGCGTCCGGTGCGCGAGGCGGCCTCGTCCTCGCCGAGGACCGCCTCCCCGAGGAGGTTGATGTTCAGCCGGAAGCCGTCCTCACGGGCGGCGGCCAGGTGCCGACCGAGCTTCGGGTCGCGGGCGTCGACGAGCAGGTGACCGACCATCTGCTTCATCCGGGCGCGGGCGGCGGGGACGACCACGCTGGGGGCGATCCTCGCTGCGCGGGCGCCGAGCCCGAGCAGGCCACGGTCGACCGGGCCGAGGAAGGAGGAGGCGTCCGAGGCGACGATCCGGCTCAGGGCATTGGCGGCGACCCGGTCGTCCTCGGGGCGGGCGACCCGGTCGACGAAGAAGACCGCGAGGTCGAGCCCGCCGTCGGCGTCGGCGAGCAGCGCCGCGAGCTGGCCGGTCGTCTGCGCCTCGGCTCTGGTCTCCCCGGCGTGGGCGGCATCGGCCCACCGCTCGGCCAGCGTCACCGCCTCCTCGACGAAGGGGGAGAAGGCCGCGGTCGCCGGGTCGGCGGCGGAGTCGGTCACGGGTGAGGTCGTCATGAGTCGACGGTAGGACCGATGAGTGGCGCCCGCCACAGACATCTGTCAGCGATGTCAGATGCTGCGTCATACACTTGTCTGATGGCCGATCTGCAGGACCTCGTCGACGAGGCCTCCACCCTCCTCGAAGCCCCCGTGACGCTGGAGGATCGACGCTTCCGGCTGCTCGCCTCGGGCGCCCACCCGGGCGGGGCGGACCCGGTCCGCGTGGAGACGGTGCTGGGCCGGGGATCCGGGCCGCGGACCCGGGAGTGGTTCGAGAGCTTCGGCATCGCCCATGCCCGCCGACCCGTGCACGTCTCCGCGGACCCGCAGCAGGGCATCGCCGCACGGCTCTGCCTGCCGGCACGGTGGCACGACGTCGTCCAGGGCTATCTCTGGGCCATCGAGCCTCCTGACGGACTGGCGCCCGAGCGGGTCCGCGCGGCCGAGGACCTCGCGGCCCACGCGGGAGAGGTCCTCGCCCGGCTCACCTCGCGCCGCCGGGAGACCGAGCGGCTCGTCCTCGACCTGCTCGAGCCGACCGCCGTCGGCAGCGGAGCGGCTGCCCGCGAGCTGGCCGATGACCTCGCCCTTCCACCCGGGGCGAGGGCCGCTGTCGCGGTGATCGGCACCGCTCCGGGGGTGGCCCTGCGGGCCGACCAGGTGCTCGGGCCGGGCGGTCTCCCACGCCGGGTGGGGGTCGCCGAGCGCGGGGGCGACCTCGTCCTCGTCATCCCCGCAGGGCCCTCGGCAGCGACCACCGAGGTCACCGAGATCGTGGAGACGGCACTGGCCGGACTCGACCGGATGGGTTCGCCGGGGGCGGTGGCCGGGATCGGCGACGACGTGGCCCTGGCGCACGCCGCGACGTCCTACCGACGGGCGCGGGCCGCCCTTCGGGTCATGCGTCCCGCCACCACCGGGGAGGACGATCCGCCCGCTGCGCTGCGGGTCCATCCCTGGGACTCCCTGGGCATCCGCCGCCTCCTCGGCGGCGAGGCGGGCGACGAGCTGGTCGAGGCGGTGCGCACCCCCGCGGTCGCCGACCTGCTCTCCGCCCCGGCCGAGCTGGTCGAGACCGCGCAGGTCTACCTCGACGAGGCCGGCTCGGTCGCCGCGACCGCCGCCCGCCTCGGTCTGCACCGGCAGAGCATCTACCACCGCCTGCAGCGGATCGAGACGGTCACGGGCCTGGACCTCTCCCGGGGCCGGGACCGTCTCGAGCTGCACCTCGGGCTCCTCGTCCTGGGCCTCCCGTGACGCGTGGCACCACGGCAGCTCCTCGCAGGCCGGTGTGCCTAGACTGATCCGTTGCCACGGCGGGACCGCCGCGGGGGGAAGGAGATCGGCGTGACACGAGCGCTCGAATCCGACGACACGGTGGGCGCCGCCCGTCGGGCGCGCCGTCACCAGCAGGCGCGGGTGGAGATCCTCGATGCCGCCCGCGAGGAGCTGCGCCTCCACGGGCCCAGCGGTGTGACGATGCGGGCGGTCGCCAAGGCCGTCGACATGACGCCATCGGGCCTCTATCGCCACGTCACCGACCACAACGAGCTCCTCGGCCTCCTGGCGGCCGATGCCTACGAGGCCGTCGGCGCGGCGATGGGGCAGGCCCGTGGCCGGGCCCCGACGGGCGATCACGCCACCGGGTGGTACCTCGTGGCCATGGCGATGCGGCAGTGGTACCTCGACCACGCCTGCGAGTACGAGCTCCTCGTCTCGCCGCGGCTCATCGACCCGACCCCGGACCGGCTGCGGGAGGCGATGGGCAGCACGCTGGCCCTGCTCGCCACGATCTGTGCCGATGCCATGGCCGCCGGTCAGCTCGACCCGCGGGCCAGCGGGTTCCCGGTGGGGGGACAGGACGAGAGGGACGTCGCGAGGTTCATCTCCATGAGTGCCCTGGCGGCGCTCAGTGGTCACCTCGGGTTCGAGACCCGCGGGGCCTTTGCCGCCCTGTCGATCGACCCGCAGCAGCACTTCAGCGCCTACCTGCGCTCGACGATGCGACTCATGGGCTTCGTGGTCGAGCCGGGGCCGCTGGTCCTCTCCGATCTCCGGTGACCGCCCGTCACCACGCGGTGACGAAGGTGACGGCGGCGGCCACCACGATGACTCCCGCCAGCCCTGCGGCAGCTCGTGGGGATCGTCGGCAGAGCCACTCGGTGGCCGTGTAGAGCCCGGTGAGCAGCCCCACCGCGATGGTGACGTGCAGGAGCAACGCCAGCATGACGCCGGTGATGACCCCCACGACGCGGAAGCGCCCCCAGGCCAGCCCGAGCACGCACGGGATGACCACGGCGCCGGCCGCGCCCGTGCCCAGCCGGGCCCACCACGGTCCCTCGCCCGTCCACGGCACCCCGCCGACGAGGGGCGCCTCGAGGCCGACGATGTCCAGGGTGGCCAGGACGCCGAGCAGGGCGATGACCGCGAGGGACCCGAGTGCGGTCAGGCGCCACCGCCACCGCTCTGCCGTCGACCACCCGGTGCCGCGGGCGTTGAGCATCGTCGCCAGCATGACGGCAGTCCACATGAGCCACCGACGGACCGTCCCCGTCCCGGAGTCGGCGAGGGCATCGCGGAAGATCCGGTGGGCGGTCTCCGGACGGATGTCGGCCGGGCCGATGTACGCAGGGCCGACGCCCCTCTCCTCGAGCAGCGCGTCGTGGACGAGCGCCGCGCCCGGGGGCACCCCGCTGCGCGGCACGAGCCAGGCAAAGACCGACGCGAGCGAGGCGAGGG
>JBQGNO010000216.1:0-4561 GCA_052087725.1 Janibacter sp.
CGCCTCCTGGGTGACCATGCCCACGGTCTCGCTGACCGACTCCAGCGTCGCGTCGCGCAGGTCCCGGCCCCCGATCCGCACGGCCCCGCTCGTCGGGTCGTAGAAGCGGGTGACGAGCGAGGTGATCGTGCTCTTGCCCGCACCGCTGGGCCCGACGAGCGCGATGAACTGACCGGGCTCGGCCCGCAGGCTGACGCCCTCGAGCACCGGCCCGCCCTCCTCGCGGTCGCCGGTGGTGCTGCCCTCGAGCGAGAGCAGCGAGATCTCGTCGGCCCCCGGGTAGGTGAAGTGCACGTCGTCGAGCTCCACCGACAGCGCCTCACCGCTCGGGAGCGGCTGGGCGTCGGGCACCTCCTGGATGCTCGAGGGCATGTCGAGCAGCTCGAAGAGCCGGGCGAAGGAGACGAGGGCCGTGAGGATGTCGACGTGGACATTGGAGATCGCCGTGAGCGGTCCGTAGAGGCGGGCCAGCAGGGCCGCGAGGGCGAGCAGCGTCCCGACGGTCATCGACCCCTCGACGGCCATCAGGCCGCCCACCCCGTAGACCATGGCCGTGGCCAGGGACGCCATCGCGGTGAGCATGACGAAGAAGAAGGCCCGGTTGACGGCGATCCGCACCCCGATGTCGCGGACCCGGGCGGCGCGTGCGTCGTACTCGGTGATCTCGCGGTCGGGCTGCCCGAAGATCTTCACCAGCAGGGCTCCGGCGACGTTGAAGCGCTCGGTCATCTGGGTGCCGAGGTCGGCGTTGAGGTTCATCTGCTCGTGGGACAACGAGGCGAGCCGACGGCCCATGAGCTTGGCCGGGACGATGAAGAAGGGCACGAGGACGAGTGCCGCGAGGGTCAGCTGCCACGAGAGCGTCACCATCGCGCCGATGATGAGCACCAGCGAGATGACATTGCTCACCACCGACGACATCACGGTCGTGAAGGCCTGCTGGGCACCGATGACGTCATTGTTGAGCCGGCTCACGAGCGCGCCGGTCTGGGCGCGGGTGAAGAAGGCGATCGGCTGCCCCAGCACGTGCGCGAAGACCTCGGTGCGCAGGTGGTGGATCAGCCCCTCCCCGATCCGGGCGGACAGCCATCGCTGCACGAGGGTGGTCGCCGCCTCGACGATCGCGATGGCCGCCACGAGCAGGGACAGCGTGATGACGACGCTGCGGTCCTGCGGCGTCACGCCATCGTCGATGAGGCGCTGCAGCAGCAGCGGCACGGCGACGACGGTGAGCGACCCGACGCCGACGAGCGCGAGGAAGGCCATGATCGTGCCCTTGAAGGGCCGGGCGTAGCCGAGGACCCGTCGTGCCGTGCCCGGCGGCAGCGGAGGCCTGGCCTCGTCCCGACGACTCATGCTCTGCATGAGCCCCCACGCGTTGTTCATCGACATCTCCCACCCGTCCTTTCGGTGGGGTCAACCACGGGCTCCCCTCGTCGATTCCCCCCGGGCGGGTCAGGCGAGGACCCGGTGGCGCACCAGATCCGCCAGCGCTGCGGTGTCGGCCAGCCCCCCACCGACGAAGGGGGCCCCCGCCGCCTCCGCCAGGGCCCGGACCTTGTCGTGGAGCACCCCCTCGGCGAGGGTCGCCGGCACGACGACCCGTCCGCGCGCCGCTCCCGCTCGGGGCGCGGCGAGGGTCATCGTCATCCATCCCGGGCGGGGACGCTCGGCGAGCAGACGCGAGATGCTCTGACCGGCCTGGCCGGACCGCGAGCCACCGGCCACGAGCAGCACGCCCTCGTCCGGGTCGTGGCCGGCCGCGCGGAGCCGCTCGTCGACGGCGGCCAGGAGCAGGGGGTGCCCGCCCAGCGCAGGGACGATCCGGGGCCGTGCCCCCTGCGCTCCCAACCGACGCATCGCGGTCGGGATGTCGACGCGGGCGTGCATGGCCGGGGTGATGAGCATCGGCACGACGGTGACGTCGCCCTCGAGCTGCGGAGCGATCTCGGCGGGAGTCGGGTGGTCGTGCTCGAGGTAGACCAGCCGGGTCTGCCCGTGCCCTGCCCGACGCAACGGTTCCTCGACACGGGCGCGCAGCCCCTCGAGGGCCGCCGCGTGCCTCGGGTCCGGGGAGCCGTGGGCGATGAGGACGGTCGTCACGGGACCGGGCTCACGTGTGGAGTCCGCACTCCACCTTGTCCGTGCCCGACCACCGACCGGCGCGTGCGTCCTCGCCCTCAGCCACCGGGCGGGTGCACGGCGCGCACCCAATCGATGCGTACCCGCTCTGCCGCAAGGGATTGAGGAAGACCCCCTGCTCCTCGGCGAACCGGTCGACGTCCTCCTGGGTCCACCCGGCGATCGGGTTGAGCTTGACCATCCCGCGACGCTCGTCCCAGCCGACAATGGTGATGTCGGTGCGGGTCGGGGCATCCTCGCGGCGCATCCCGGTCACCCAGGCCTCGTGGTCCTCGAGAGCACGGTTGAGGGGCTCGACCTTGCGCATCGCGCAGCAGAGATTGGGATCGCGATCGTGCAGTTGCGCTCCGTGCTCGGCGTCCTGCTCGGCGACGGTCAGGCGCGGATAGATCGTGCGGAGCCGGACCGGCAGCATGGCGTCGTAGGCGTCACGCGTCCCGAGCGTCTCGGCGAAGTGGTAGCCGGTGTCGAGGAAGAAGACGTCGGCGCCCGTCAGCGTGGTGCCGACGAGGTGGACGAGGACCTCGTCCCCCATCGAGCTGGCGACGGTGAGGCCCTCGCCGAAGGTCTCGTGCGCCCACACCAGAGCACGGCGACCCAGCTCGATGCGTCCCTGGTGGTCGTCGCCCAGCTGCGCCTCGAGCTCGGTGAAGGTCTGCTCGCCCTCGAGGGCGAGTGCTCTCAGGCGGTCGGTGTCGGTCGCAGCCGTCATCGGATGTCCTCCTCGTCGGCACGGCGCGCCCAGAGCGCGAAGGACTCCCCGTCCTCACGCTGGGCGAGGTAGGTCCGGGCCAGTCGCTCGACGTAGTCGGGCAGGTCGTCGCCGGCCACCTTCAGCGCCCGGGTCTTGCGGGCCAGAGCGGTGTCCTCGGCGAGCGAGCCACCGAGCAGCACCTGGAAGACCTCGACGTAGGAGCCGTCCTCCTTCTGCTCGAGCATCCCCTTGAGACCGACATCAGCGACCTGGCTGCGCGCGCAGGCATTGGGGCAGCCGTTGAGGTGGATGCTGAAGGGCACGTCCATGTCGGGGAGGCGCTTCTCCAGCTCCTCGACGGTCCACCGGGCGCGGTTCTTGGTGTCGGTCAGCGCGAGCTTGCAGAACTCCAGACCGGTGCAGGCGAGGACATTGCGTCGCCACTCGCTCGGGTGGACCTCGAGGTCGAGGTCCTTCAGGTCGAGCGCGAGCTGGTCCGCCGCCGCCGGCGGCACGTCGAGGACGAGGACCTTCTGGTGCGGGGTGAAGCGGATGCGCCGGCTGCCCACGGCCTCGGCCAGCTCGACCAGCCGGGTCAGCTTGGTGCCGGTCGTGCGACCGGCGATCGGGGCGGCACCGACCCACACGTTGCCGTCGTGCTGCTCATGGATGCCCACGTGGTCCCGGCGTGTCCCCGGGGCGACGGTGGCTTCGGGCCCGTCCTGCAGGCGGCGGCCGAGGTAGTCGGTCTCGAGGACCTCGCGGAACTTCTCCGCACCCCAGTCGGCCACGAGGAACTTCAGCCGGGCCTTGTTGCGCAGCCGACGGTAGCCGTGGTCGCGGAAGATGCCGGTGACGGCCTCCCAGATCTCGGGGACCTCCGCGGCGGAGACCCACACGCCGAGGCGCTGGGCGAAGATCGGCTTGACCGAGAGCCCGCCCCCGACCCAGACGTCGAAGCCGGGGCCGTGCTCGGGGTGGACGACACCGACGAAGGAGATGTCGTTGATCTCGTGCGCGATGTCGTGCGTCGGGGATCCGGAGATCGCCGTCTTGTACTTGCGCGGGAGGTTGGAGAACTCGGGGTTGCCGATGAACTTCCGCTTGATCTCGAGCAGCGCCTCGGTGCCGTCGATGATCTCGTCCTTCTCGATCCCGGCGACCGGGGAGGCGATCATCGTGCGGGGGCAGTCGCCGCAGGCCTCGGTGGTCGAGAGCCCCACCGACTCCAGCCGACGCCAGATCTCGGGGACGTCCTCGATGTTCACGTAGTGCAGCTGGATGTTCTGCCGGTCCGAGATGTCCGCGGTGTCCTGGGCGAACTCGGTGCTGATCCCCGCGATCGTGCGCAGCTGGTCGGTCGTCAGCTGCCCGCCGTCGCTGCGCACGCGCATCATGAACCGGGTGTCGGCGATGTCGTCCTCGCCGGTGTGCGTCCCGTCGAGCCCCTGCTTGCGCTGGGTGTACAGGCCCATCCACCGGAAGCGCCCGGTGAGGTCATCGTGCGCGATGGAGGCGAAGCCCTGCTTCGAGTACTGCTCGATGATCCGCGCGCGCACATTGAGCGCGTCATCCTCCTGCTTGAACTCCTCGTTCGGGTTCAGCGGGGTCCGGTCGCCGTCGGCCCAGGCGCCAGTGGACTTCGTACGGGTGGGTCGGGTCGTCACAGTCACGTGACACATCCTACGGGGTCACTTATGCATTCCATAACCTTTGATTATGGAA
>JBQGNO010000217.1:0-4531 GCA_052087725.1 Janibacter sp.
ATCCTCAGCCCGATCCCCGGCAAGTCGGCGATCGGGATCGAGATCCCCAACACCGACAAGGAGATGGTCTGCCTCGGTGACGTGCTGCGCTCCGACGTGGCCCGTAACAACGAGCACCCGATGGTCATGGGCGTCGGCAAGGACGTCGAGGGCGGTTACGTCATCGCCAACCTCGCCAAGATGCCGCACATCCTCGTCGCCGGTGCGACCGGCTCCGGTAAGTCCTCCTTCGTCAACTCGATGATCACCTCGATCCTCATGCGGGCCACCCCCGACGAGGTGCGCATGGTGCTCGTCGACCCCAAGCGCGTCGAGCTGACCGCCTACGAGGGCATCCCGCACCTGATCACTCCGATCATCACCAACGCCAAGAAGGCCGCCGAGGCCCTCCAGTGGGTCGTGCGCGAGATGGACATGCGCTACGACGACCTGGCCACCTACGGCTACAAGCACCTCGACGACTTCAACAAGGCGGTCCGGTCCGGTCAGGTCGAGGCGATCCCGGGCAGCGAGCGCGTCCTGGAGCCCTATCCCTATCTCCTCGTCATCGTCGACGAGCTCGCCGACCTGATGATGGTCGCCCCGCGCGATGTCGAGGACTCGATCGTGCGGATCACCCAGCTCGCGCGCGCGGCCGGCATCCACCTCGTGCTCGCGACCCAGCGTCCGTCGGTCGACGTCGTCACCGGTCTGATCAAGGCCAATGTCCCCTCGCGGATGGCCTTCGCCACCTCATCGCTCTCCGACTCCCGCGTCGTCCTCGACCAGCCGGGCGCGGAGAAGCTCCTCGGTCAGGGTGACGCGCTCTTCCTCCCGATGGGCAAGTCCAAGCCGATGCGTGTCCAGGGCGCGTGGGTCACCGAGTCCGAGATCCACGACGTCGTCAGCCATGTCACCGGGCAGCTCAAGCCGACCTACCGCGAGGACGTCGCGCCGCCGGAGGCCCCCAAGAAGCAGATCGACGAGGACATCGGCGACGACCTCGACGTGCTGCTCCAGGCGACCGAGCTCGTCGTCACCACGCAGTTCGGCTCCACCTCGATGCTCCAGCGCAAGCTGCGGGTCGGCTTCGCCAAGGCCGGCCGCCTGATGGACCTGCTCGAGTCCCGCGGTGTCGTGGGCGCTTCCGAAGGGTCCAAGGCCCGCGATGTGCTCATCACCCCCGAGGAGCTGCCGACCACCCTCGCCCTGATGAAGGGGGAGGACCCGCCGGAGCCCGAGGGCGGGGCCGACGAGAGCGATCCCTTCGACCAGGACACCCCCGAGGAGACCGAGGGTGGGGAGATGGCCGACACCACGGCCATGCCCACCCCGCAGCCCGGCCGCTACGCGGAGGACCCGATCGGCACCGGTCCGGCGGCCGAGGAGTGGACCGAGGACGACGACGAGGACGCCTGGTCACTCACCGACCACCGCTGATCAGCTGATCACGCCGCTCTCGACGAGCTCGGCCCGCACGTCCTCGACGAAGTCGAGGACCGCGTCACCGCCCGTCACCGGACCGCCCGCCAGCAGTCCGTCCATCCCCAGGAGGACGGCACCCGGTGTGCCGGTGCCGAAGATGCGCATCGTGCTCGCCTGCGGGTCGTGCAGGAGGTGCCCCTCGAGCTCGGGCACCGCCGAGGCGGCGGCGTCGATGGATACGGAGACGACACCGCGTACCCGGACCGGGCCGAGGTCGGTGGCCCACCGGGGCAGGCGCGCGATCGGCTCGGCGCACGGCGTACACCCGGGAGAGACGAAGACGAGCAGCTGGGCGCCCTCGCGGGCGAGTCCGGCGAGGCTGTGTGAGGCGCCGTCGGCGTCGACGAGCGAGGCGAAGGGGAGGGGTTGGCGGCGGTAGTCCAGGTCGGGCTCCGTGTCGGCGGACGCGGTGACGGGGGCCCCCTTCGCCCCACCGAAGGTCGCGATGAGCGTCGCGCCGACGAGGACGAGCAGGCCGAGCCACGCCCAGGTGCTCGCGTCCGCACCCAGCAGGCGTGCGGCGATCGAGGTCGGTGCCGTCGCCGACCACACGGTGAGGACGGCGAGGAGGACGAGGAGGACATTGCGCACCAGCGTGCGACGGGTGACCTCACCCAGCCCGAGCTCGCCGAAGCATCCGCAGGTCACCGGGTGGTCGAAGCCCAGGGCCCGGGCGATGACCACGAGGTAGGCCACGAAGACGAGCAGCGCGATGACGGCCACGGGGAGCGCGAGCGGTGGCGGGGCCACCAGGAGGCCGACGCCGAGCACGATCTCCACCCACGGGAGGGCCCTCGGCGCGGGTGAGTCGGTGAGCACGGGCGGCAGGCGCAGCTGGCCGAAGGCGCTGCGGGTCGCCTCGGCGTGTCGCACCTTGGTCGCGCCGCTGAGCAGCAGCAGGGCGGCGAGGACCACAGGGGGCAGCAGGAGGGGGCCGATCAGCACGTGAGGAGTCTAGGGCGCCCTCCGCGACCTACAGTTGGCGCATGACCAAGGCGTGGTACGAGCTCGACAGCCGTCCGACGGGCGCCCACTACTGGGCAGCGGTGGTGCGCAAGCAGCCCTCCGCCATCCTCGTCACGCTCCAGCTCTTCGCCATCGCCCTGCTCCCGTGGGTCGAGGATGAGCCCTGGGGGCGCGCGGTCATCGCTGGGGTCTCGCTCGTCGCCGTGACCTTCGGCATCTGGGTCGTGCGCTCCACCCCGGCGCTGACCTGGCTGGCCCTGCTCATCGGCTTCCCGGCCTATGTCCTCGAGGTCTGGTCGGTCCTGGACATCGACAACACCGCCGTGACCTTCCTGGCGCACCTGCTGCTGGCGATCTTCTATCTCTACGTCGCCTACGGCCTCATCGCCTACATGTTCGCCGACACCTGGGTGACCAAGGACGAGCTCTTCGCGGTCGCCTCGGCCTTCACCGTGCTGCTCTTCGCCTTCGCCTATCTCTTCGTCGCGATCCAGACCCTGGCGCCGGGGTCCTTCGTCGGCCAGGGGACGGGTGAGCAGCTGACCTTCCTCGAGGCGATCTACTTCTCCGGGGCCAACCTCACCAGCGTCGGTCTCTCCGACATCGTCGCCGTGAAGTCGCACGCCCGGGCGGCTGTGACCATCGAGCAGCTCGGTGGCGTGCTGTACGTGGCCATGGTCATCTCGCGGCTCGTGGCCCTGACGGTGATGCGCGCGCGCAACTGACCCGTTGATCCGTGCGGTGGTGGCGGACGTGGGCCGTGCGGCCGCTTAGAGTAGGGGTCATGTCGGCTCCCACTCGCAGCGTCGCCCTCGTCACCCTGGGGTGCACCCGCAATGATGTCGACTCCGAGGAGCTCGCCGGACGACTGTCGGGCGAGGGCTGGTCGCTGGTCGACGATGCCTCGGAGGCCGATGTCGCGGTGGTCAACACCTGCGGCTTCATCGAGCAGGCCAAGAAGGACTCGATCGACGCGATCCTCGAGGCCAATGACCTGCGTGAGCACGGCCGGACGCAGAAGGTCGTCGCCGTGGGCTGCCTCGCGGAGCGCTACGGCAAGGAGCTCGCGGACGAGCTGCCCGAGGCAGATGCCGTGCTCGGTTTCGACTCCTACACCGACATGTCCAGCCACCTGCGGGCCGTCCTCGACGGACGCCCGCCCGAGGCCCACACGCCCGGTGACCGCCGCACGTTGCTGCCGATCTCCCCGGTCGAGCGCGATGCGGCCGCTGACGGGGTCGCCCTGCCCGGTCACGGAGCCGGTGACCTGCCACGAGCCCGCCTCGACGATCGGCCGTGGGCGCCGCTGAAGATCGCGTCCGGCTGCGACCGCCGCTGCTCCTTCTGCGCCATCCCGACCTTCCGCGGCGCCTTCGTCTCCCGCCGGCCCAACGATGTCGTGGCCGAAGGGCGTTGGCTCGCCTCGCAGGGCGTGCGCGAGCTCTTCCTCGTGAGCGAGAACTCCACGTCCTACGGCAAGGACCTCGGCGACCTCGACCTGCTCGAGCAGCTCCTGCCGGAGCTCGTCGCGATCGAGGGGGTCGAGCGGGTGCGCGTCTCCTACCTCCAGCCCGCCGAGATCCGTCCGGGACTGCTGGGTGCCATGGCGAGCGTGCCGGGGGTCGTGCCCTGGTACGACATCTCCTTCCAGCACGCGGCCGGCCCGCTCCTGCGGCGGATGCGTCGCTTCGGGGACAGCGCGTCCTTCCTCGAGCTGATCCGCTCGGTGCGCGAGCGCCAGCCGGAGGCGGGGATCCGCTCCAACGTCATCCTCGGCTTCCCGGGTGAGACGGAGGCGGATGTCGAGACCCTCGAGCAGTTCCTCATCGAGGCCCGCCTCGACGTCGTGGGCGTCTTCGGGTACTCCGACGAGGACGGGACCGAGGGCGAGGGCCTCGACGACAAGATCGACCCGGACGTCATCGCCGAGCGGGTCGAGCGGGTCACCGCCCTCGTCGAGGAGCTCACGGCGCAGCGCGCCGAGGAGCGCATCGGGGACCAGGTGACCGTCCTCGTCGAGGACGTCGACGAGGAGACCGGCGAGGTCTCGGGCCGCGCCGACCACCAGGGCCCCGACATCGATGGGGCGACGCTCCTCACA
>JBQGNO010000218.1:0-4490 GCA_052087725.1 Janibacter sp.
CCCCTCGCCGGTGTTCATGTAGGCGCCCGTCGCCCGGATGGTCACCGTGTTGTCCTCGGCGAGGTCGTCCAGACGGATCCGGTGGTCGGCATAGACAGCCGAGGCGTCCAGGGCGGTGCCGTTGAGCTCCACCGCCTCCACGGACTCACCGATGAAGTCGACGAAGGTGGACCCGCCGCCCTTCGCCGTGAAGCGGATCGTGCTCGTCGTGGCGAACGTCGACTCCGACGTCGTGAGGTCGAGGGTGATCTCGTGGGTGTCCACCGTGACGACGGCCGCGCGCTCGGCGGCCTCCTCGCGCGTGAGGTTCTTTCCGGGCACGTGTCGCTCCTTCGAAACAGACTTTTGCCTCATGCTGTCACGAGGTGGGCCGGATCATCGAGCACCCGGCAGGTCTGCCACGATGGGCCCCATGAGCGAGACGCAGTCCGTGGAGATGTGGTTCGACCCCCTGTGCCCCTGGGCGTGGATGACGAGCCGATGGCTCATGGAGGTCGAGTCCGTCCGGGACATCGAGGTCACCTGGTCGCAGATGAGCCTGTCCGTCCTCAACGAGGGGCGGGACCTCCCGGAGGACTACCGCGAGATGATGGACCGGGGCTGGACCCCGGTGCGGGTCATCGCCGCCGCCCGCAAGGCCCACGGCGACGAGGTGACCAAGCCGCTCTACGACGCGATCGGCACCCGCCTGCACCTCGAGCAGGAGAAGGACTTCCGCGCCGCCACCTCGGCCGCGCTCGCCGAGGTCGGTCTGCCGCCCGAGCTGATCGAGGCCGCGGACACCGACGAGCACGACGCCTTCCTCCGCGAGAGCCACGACCGGGCCATCGGCCTCGTCGGTGACGACGTGGGCACCCCGGTGATCTCCGTCGGGGATGTCGCCTTCTTCGGCCCCGTCGTCTCCCCGGCCCCGAAGGGGGAAGCCGCCGGCCGTCTCTTCGACGGCTGCGTCCTCGTCGCCGGCACCGAGGGGTTCTTCGAGCTGAAGCGCACCCGCACCCGCGACCCGATCTTCGACTGACGCAATCCCTACGGTGGTTGAGGTGCGACGAGCGCCAGCGAGGAGCCTCGAAGCCACCGCCAACCCACAGGAGCACCCATGCGCGTTCACATCGGCGGCGACCACGCGGCCTTCGAGCTCCACCAGGAGTTGCTGACCTTCCTCGCGGAGGAGGGCCACGACGTCACCGACCACGGGCCCTTCGTCCATGACGCCGTCGACGACTACCCGGTCTTCGTCCTGCGCGCGGCCCAGGCCGTCGCGGCGGACCCCGGCAGTCGCGGCCTCGTCCTCGGGGGCTCGGGCAATGGCGAGCAGATGGCGGCCAACAAGGTGGCCGGCATCCGGGCGGCCCTGTGCTACAACACCGAGCTGGCCCGGCTGGCCCGCGAGCACAATGACGCCCAGATCCTCTCCATGGGCGGTCGGATGCAGTCGGTCGCCGAGGCCAAGGAGATGGTCCGCACCTTCCTCATCACGGAGTTCATCGGTGAGGAGCGTCACCAGCGGCGCATCGACATGGTGACCGCCTTCGAGGCCGACGGGACGCTTCCACCCCTGCCCTGACGCCGGATTCGCGTGGCGCCCAAGGCCGCCCGGTTCGGTCTCCGAACGGTTACGACTCTTCACAGGCGCCGGTTCCCGTCTTACAGTGCGGGCAGGCCCCTCGTCCGACGGGCCCGATCGACATCCGGGGAGCTCACAGTGTCTGCGATTCTGCCGAGTCGCGTCGTGCCGTGGCCCGACCGACGGTGGTTCCCGCGGACCCTCCCTCGTGTCGAAGGCACTCCTCTCCTGCTGATCATGCTCGGGGCCGTGGTGGCCATCTCGGTCGGCCACCAGCTCTGGAGCGGGACCCTGCCGCTCGTGGCACTCGTGCCGGTCTGCCTGCTCGCGACGACCCTGTGCCCACTGCCCCAGGTGCGGCTCGTCTTCGCCGTCGCCCTGGTCTGCGTCGCCTGGTCGGTCCTCTTCAGTGGTGGGGGGCTGGCCCGCTCGCTCCCGCTCGTCGCCAGCCTCGCCCTGATGTACGCCGTCGCGACCTCCCGTTCCCACCACGGCGCCGCCACCTTCGAGGGTGACCGCATGCTCGGTGACCTGCGCTCCCGGCTGCACGCCATGGGCGACATCCCGCGGTTGCCGCAGGGATGGCACGCCGAGCGGTCCTTCGCGACCGCCCACGGTCACGCCTTCGCCGGCGACTTCAACATCACCTCGACGAGCCGCTGCGGTCGGCAGCTGGAGATGATCCTCGCCGATGTCAGCGGCAAGGGTCAGGCGGCGGGCTCGCGAGCGCTCGTGCTCGCCGGCGCGCTCGGCGGCGTCATCGGCACGTCGACGCCGCACCAGGTGCTCCCGATGGCCAACGAGTTCCTCGAGCGGGACAAGGGCGACGAGGGCTTCGCCACCGCGGTGCAGGTCTGCCTCGACCTCGAGACGGGGGAGGCGCTCGTCGCCTCCGCCGGTCACCCGCCGGCCATGCACTACGACGCGGGATGCGGGCGCTGGATGGCGCTCGACGACGGCCGGGGTCCGGCCCTGGGTCTCGTGCCCGGAGCCGAGTACCCGCAGACGCGCACGGTCCTGGGGCGGGGCGATGCCCTGCTCGTCTACACCGACGGGATCATCGAGTCCCGGGCCCGCGACCTCGACGACGGCATCGACTGGATGCTCGGCGAGGCCGAGGCCCGGCTCCCGCACGGCTTCACCGGCCTGGCCAAGACCCTCGTCGCCCGTGGCCGCGCCGGGACCGAGGACGACCGCGCCGCCGTGATCATCTGGCGCGACTGAGCCCGTCGAGGCTCCTCCGTCGCACCCGGGGGGACGGCTCGGGATAGCCTGTGCGGCCGTGACCACCTCTGAGCCCGACCCCCACAAGGCGCCACTGACGGACACCCCCGTCACCGATGATGGGCGCCACCGCGCCACCGTGCGCACCTTCACCCCCCGGTGGCGGATGTCGCCGCTGACGCAGGAGCGGATGGAGCGGCTGCTGCCCCGCTACACGGTGCCCTCGACGGTGCTCGATCCCGTGACGCTCTTCGGCCGGGATGTGCCCGTTGTCCTCGAGATCGGCTCCGGCTATGGCGAGTCCGCGCTCGCCTACGCGCGGGAGCGGCCGGACCACGGCGTCATCGCGGCCGAGGTCCACGTGCCCGGGGTCGCCGTGATGATGGCCAAGGCCGAGGACGAGGGGATCACCAACCTGCGCACCCACCGCGGTGACGCCATCGAGTACCTGATGCAGTGCGTGGTCGCCGACCAGCTCGAGGCAGTGCATCTGTTCTTCCCGGACCCCTGGCCCAAGGCCAAGCACGCCAAGCGGCGCTTCGTCCAGCAGGACACCCTCGACCTCGTCCTCGACCGGCTGCGCCCGGGAGGACACCTGCTCATCGCGACCGACCACGCGCAGTACGCCGAGCACGTGCGCGGTCAGCTCGACCGGCACCCCGGCGTCGCGGTCGTCGAGGGGGAGCGTCCCGAGTGGCGACCGAGTGCGGGCTTCGAGGACAAGGGCACGGCCGCCGGTCGCTCGATCCACGAGTTCCGGGTGGGGGCGAAGGCCGAGTAGGCGGGGGCCTCAGCCCCAGCCCGGTATATCCATGGTCCGGCTGGTCGAGTCGAGGACCCGCATCGCCGCGGAGCCGACGGCTCCGACGACGAAGCCGATCTGGGTCGACCCGGTCAGCCAGACGGCCTCGGACGTCCCGATGCCCCAGTCCTCCTGCAGGGCGGGCACGACGGCCGAGACGGAGAACCACACGGCGAGGCCAAGCACCTGGACCGCCGCGATCGCGGCTCGTGGTCGGTCGGCTGACCAGGAGTGGTCTGCGTCGATCAGGGAGCAGCGAATTCGACCCAACAAGCGGGACCTGATCGTCCGCCAGGCCTCGCGGCTCTTCTACGAGCGCGGGACGGGCCTTGGCTCATCGGCGAGATCGGCGTTGCGAAGATGACGCTCTACAAGCACTTCCGCACGAAGGACGAGCTCATCGTCGAGTGCCTGCACCACATCAGCTCGCGCTACCGTGACCACCTGCGTGGGGGCCTTGCCGAGGACGCCCCGCCCACGGAGCGGGTGCTGGGGATCTTCGACTCGCTGCGGGAGTGGTTCGTCCGAGCTTCCGTGGCTGCGCCTTCGTCAACGCGACGGTGGAGCTCTCCGATGTACAGCACCCGGCCCACGATGCCGTCATGGAGCACAAGACGAGCACCCGCGAGTGGGTCGCCGAGCTGGTGACCGACTGCAGCGTGGAGGACCCGGAGCTCGTCGCGCGGCAGATCGTGCAGCTCATGGAAGGGGCGATCACCACGGCCCTCGTCGAGCACGACCCGACCGCCGCCGATGTGGCGCGGAGGTCCGCGGCCCAGATCCTCGCGGCGAGCGGCGGGCACGACTGAGCCCCCTACGTCGAGGACGAAGGGGGCTGAGAGCGGGCGACGGGAATCGAACCCGCGTAGCCAGTTTGGAAGACTGGGGCTCTACCAT
>JBQGNO010000219.1:0-4477 GCA_052087725.1 Janibacter sp.
TGCCAGGTGGGGATCCTCCGTCAGGACGAGGTCCCGGCCCAGCAGGACATCGCCCCACCGCAGTAGGTCAGCGTCCGAGGAGCCGGCGCCACCAGCTCCGCCCGGACGAAGGGGGCGGCGCCGCCTCCTCGACCGGCTGCGGCGTCCGCTGCGCGCGCAGCTCCTGCCAGCGCGAGACCATCTCCTCGACGTCGACGGTCGGCGCCACCGGGCGGGAGACCGGCCCGAGGCTGGGCCGTCTGCGCTCATCGAGGACCCGGGCGTTGTAGTCCCGCAGGAGCTCACGGACATTGGCCTCCGAGGTCTCGTCGACGAGTGACTCGGGGTAGCCAGCGGCCTCGCGTCGCAGCTGCAGCGCGGGCGGCAGCGCGTCGCTGCTGTCGAGCCCCTCGCGGGCGATCATCCCCTTGACCCACCAGTCAGGGTCGCTGCTCTCGATCCCGCGCAGGGGCCGGCCGGCGCCGGGCAGGTCGTCGAACTCCCCGCGCTCGGTGGCCTCACGGATCTGACGCTCGATCCACCCCTCGTACGGCGGTACTCCCATGCCCCCAGTGTGGCCCGGGCTCACTCCCCGCGGGCGGAGACGATCACGACGTCGCGGTCGACGGTGATCCAGGCGTCGACCTGCCACCCCTCGGGACCGGCGAGGGGCACCGGGTCGAGGTCGGCGTCGCCGACCTCGTCGCGCACCACGTCGACGACGTCCATCTGCGGACCGGGGTCCGACGACGCCTGCGAGCGAAGGGAGTCGGCCACCTCCGGCTCGACGGTCACCGCGGCGTCGATCCAGTAGGTCGAGGGGCCAGGGGCCGAGCGCGAATCCCCCAGCGTGCCGGACTGCCACGTTGCCGACACCGGGTCACCGAGGTCGGGGAATCGCGACGTCAGCGGCTCGAGGTCGGTGCGGGTGCCGCGCTCGTCGACGATCTTGGTCGACTCCGTGGGCGGCTGCGGCCCGCTGCCCCCTCCGCACCCGGCGAGGGCGAGGAGGGCGGCGAGGAGCAGGCCGACGGTGCGCATGTCAGAGGCTGGCGGCCAGCTCGGTCCCCTGGCGGATGGCCCGCTTCGCGTCGAGCTCGGCGGCGACATCGGCCCCACCGATGACGTGGGCATCGACCCCCTTCGCCCGCAGTGGCTCGACGAGGTCGCGGACGGACTCCTGTCCGGTGCAGACGACGACGGTGTCCACGGCGAGGGTGGCCGGCTTGCCGTCGACGGTGAGGTGCAGGCCCTGATCGTCGATCCGCTCGTAGGAGGCGCCGGTGATCTGGTGGACCCCTTTCGCCCGGATGGCCACCCGGTGCACCCACCCGGTGGTCTTGCCCAGATCCTTGCCGATCTTGGTCTCCTTGCGCTGGACGAGGTAGACGGTGCGCGGCGACTGCTGCGGGTGAGCGTCCTTCAGGCCGCCCCGGTCAGCGGACGTCGGGTCGACGCCCCACTCGTCCATCCACTCCTTGATGTCGAGGGTGGGCGAGTCGATGGTCGTGAGCAGCTCGGTGACGTCGACCCCGATGCCGCCCGCGCCGATGACCGCGACCCGGTCACCGACCTCGCGAGTACCCAGCACCGCCTCCGGGTAGGTGACGACCATCGGGTGGTCGATGCCCTCGATCTGTGGGACGCGTGGCGTGACACCGGTGGCGAGCACGACCTCGTCGAAACCCTCGAGGTCGGCCATCCCGGCACGTCGTCCCAGGTGCACGGCGACCCCGCGGCGGTCGAGCTCGCCGCGGAAGTAGCGGATCGTCTCGGCGAACTCCTCCTTGCCGGGGATACGCATCGCGAGCGCGAACTGCCCACCGATGTCCTCCTCCGCCTCGAAGAGCTCGACGTCGTGGCCGCGCTCGGCCGCCGACACCGCCGCCGACAGTCCGGCCGGCCCACCACCGACGACGGCCACGCGCTTGCGGCGTGCCGTCGGCGCGAGGACGAGCTCGGTCTCGTGCCCGGCCCGCGGGTTGACCAGGCAGGTGGCGACCTTGCGCTGGAAGGTGTGGTCGAGGCAGGCCTGGTTGCAGCCGATGCAGGTGTTGATCGCCTCGCTGCGTCCCTCCTGCGCCTTGGTCCCCCACTCGGGGTCGGCCAGCCAGGGGCGGGCCATCTGGACGAGATCGGCCCGGCCCTCGGCGAGCGCCTGCTCGGCCTGGTCCGGCATGTTGATCCGGTTGCTCGTGACGACCGGGACGCTCACGTGCGGCCGCAGCCGCTCGGCGACCTCGGTGAAGGCCGCACGCGGGACGGACGTGACGATCGTGGGCACGCGCGCCTCGTGCCAGCCGATGCCGGTGGAGATGATCGTCGCGCCGGCGGCCTCGATCTCGGTGGCCAGGGCGAGGATCTCCTCCCAGGTCTGACCACCCTCGACGAGGTCGAGGATCGAGAGCCGGTAGATGACGATGAAGTCCTCCCCCACGGCTGCCCGCACGGACCGCACGATCTCGGTCGCGATGCGCCGCCGGTTGGCCGGGGTGCCACCCCAGCCGTCGGTGCGCGTGTTGGTGCGCGGCGCGAGGAACTGGTTGATGAAGTAGCCCTCCGAGCCCATGACCTCGACGCCGTCGTAGCCGGCGGAACGCGCGAGCTCGGCCGATCGGGCGAAGGAGCGGATCTGGCGGCGAACTCCCTTCTCGCTCAGGGCCCGAGCGGTGAAGGGGTTGATCGGCGCCTTGGTCCTCGACGCCGAGACGGAGAAGGGGTGGTAGGCATAGCGGCCGGCGTGGAGCAGCTGCAGTGCGATCTTGCCGCCCTCACGGTGGACCGCATCGGTGATCTGCCGGTGGTGGCTCGCCTCGCGGCGGGTCGTCATCTTGGAGGCCAAGGGGTAGAGGGTGCCCTCGAGGTTCGGTGCGAAGCCACCGGTGACGATGAGCCCGGCTCCCCCCTTCGCCCGCTCGGCGTAGAACGCCGCAAGCCGCTCGAAGTCACGGGCCTTGTCCTCGAGGCCCGTGTGCATCGACCCCATGATCGTGCGGTTGCGCAGGGTCGTGAAGCCCAGGTCGAGCGGGCTGAACAGCTCGGGGTACTCGGTCATGTCGTCCTCGGGTCGGCGGGCGGTCTGGACGACGAATGTGCTGGCGGCACAGGCGCCGTCGTCGGCTCGTTGGCATTGTCCCTCAGGGATGACAAGGTTGGGTGACCCACCATCGTTGACGTCGAGGAGAGCCATGGCAGAGCTGGGCAGGATGGCCGGGCGCGCCCTCGTGGGCGCGGCGGGGACGGCCCTGGCCGGGGCAACCGCTGCCGGCCTGGGCTACGGGCTGATCCAGGCGGAGGCGAAGATCACCCGGCGCATCGTCGGGAACCCCTTCGACGACGCCCCCGACGACGACGGCGTCTACGGCGCCGCCCCCGGGGACCCGGTGCGACTGCTCGTCCTCGGTGACTCCACCGCCGCCGGGATGGGTGCGGACAACCGCTACCAGACGATCGGCGCGATCCTCTCCGCCGGCCTGGCCGCGATCATGGGGCGTCCGGTCGAGCTGACCAACGAGGCCGTCGTCGGCGCCGAGTCCTCCGACCTCAACGTCCAACTCTCGCGTGCCCTCGCCCGGATCGACCGGGCCGATGCCGCGGTCATCCTCGTCGGCGCCAATGACGTCACCCACCGCATCGACCGGTCGGTCTCGGTCAAGCACCTCCAGCGCACCGTGCGCTATCTGCGCACCCTCGACATCCCCGTGGTCGTCGGCACCTGCCCCGACCTCGGCACGGTCGAGCCGGTCCCCTTCCCGCTGAACAAGCTGCTGCGCCAGTGGAGCCGCGAGCTCGCCGCCGCGCAGACGGTCGCCGCCGTCGAGGCCGGCGCCCGCACCATCTCCCTCGGGGACCTGCTCGGTCCGGAGTTCGCGGCCAGTCCCTCGGTGATGTTCAGCCAGGACCAGTTCCACCCCTCCGCTGCGGGGTACGCGCGGGTCGCCTCGGCCCTGCTGCCGACGGTCGCGGCCGAGGTCGACGCCTGGCCGGAGGACGCGACGAGCGACACCGAGCCCGAGCCGAGCAAGGGTGAGGGCATCGGCGCCCTCGACGATGCCGCCGAGCGCGCAGCCTCCACCCCCGGCACCGAGGTGGGCCCGGCCGAGCTCCGGGGCAACCGCGCCGGCCCCCGCGGGCCGTGGGCGATGCTGCGCCGCCGCGGTGCGCACGAGGTCACCGACGTCTGATCGTCCGGTCCGGGGCGATCAGGGGCGCTGCTCGCTCCAGCCGAGGCGAAGGGCGGCGAGCCGCTCCGCGAGGTGCGGAGGGCTCCCTTCGTCGGCGCAGGCATCGAAGACCACCACGCGCAGCTGGTCCATGACGACCGCCGGGCCGAGGTCGGGCAACGGCTCCCCCGCAAGGTCGGCCAGGAGCGCGTGCACCTGCGGGAGCGCGTCGGGCGCGCGGGGCACGGGCCGCAGCTGCCACCCGCGGCCCCCCCGGCCGCGCGCGCGCACGACCGCAGCCCGGCTCGTCACACGCCCCCGCGCCCCAGCACACC
>JBQGNO010000220.1:0-4463 GCA_052087725.1 Janibacter sp.
ACCTCGCCAGGGACAACATCGTCGTCACGGTCTCCGGTGACGATGACTCCCTCCTCGGGACCGACGCCGGCGCGTGGAAGGTCACGTCCTTCGACGAGTACCCGGGCAAGGGCCGTGCCACGGGCGGCGTGCGTGCGCACCGCTTCCTCAAGGGCGAGGACGGCCTGCTCCTCGCCTGGGTGGGCCGCGCCACCGCCCGCGCATCCCAGCCCAATGGCGTCGCCGTCACGCTCCCCGAGGCCGATGGCCGTCGGGACGGCTCGGGCGTCCCCGCCTCCGCGGTGATCGGCGGCATCGGCTCCGTCTGACGCCACGACGAGCCTGACCCACGACGAAGGGGGGATGGGACCGGATGATCCGGCCCCATCCCCCCTTCGTCATTTGCGGGGTCACTCGTGGTCGATGTGCTCCGGGTCGCGCAGGAAGGTGCGCTTGCCGTAGACCGCTCGGTTGATCGCCCAGGTGATCACCCACAGGATGATGCCGAGCACGAGCAGACCGCCGGCGATGACGTACTGCTGCTGCTGCTCCGCGCTACGGGCCCACGGGCCGACGAGGAAGGCACTGGTCACCGCGCCGAGGATCGGCAGGCCCCACGGGGCGACGAAGTGCTTGTGCTGGACGTGGTCCTTGCGCAGCACGAGCACAGCCGCGTTGACGATGACGAAGACGACCAGCAGCAGCAGCGCCGTGGTGCCCCCGAGGAGGGAGACGACCTCGGACGCACTGTCGAGGGTGACGTAGGTGATCAGCCCGTAGGAGATCACCGTGGTGAAGATGATGGCCACCCACGGTGTCTGTCGGGCCCGGTGCACCCGGCCCAGACCGGGCGGAAGCACCTGCTGCTTGGACATGCCGTAGACGAGGCGCGAGGCCATGAGCATGTTGATCAGCGCCGTGTTGGCCACGGCGAACATCCCGATCCAGGGGAAGATCCGGTCGAAGGGCAGGTCCGGCGCACCGACCGCGACCACCTGGGTCAGTGCCGACTGCTCCCCGCCGACGAGCTGTCCGACGGGCACCAGCGCCACCGCGGTGATCGAGACGAGCGTGTAGATCACGGCCGCGAGGCCGAGGCCGGTGAGCATCATCTTCGGGAAGTCCCGCGAGGGGTTCTTGGTCTCCTCGGCCATGTTGACCGAGTCCTCGAAGCCGATCATCGCGAAGAAGGCCAGCGCCGTGGCCGAGGTGATGGCCAGGAAGGTGCCCTTGTCGTCAGCGCTCTCGAAGACGATGACCCGGGAGAAGTCCGCCCGACCCTGCGTCATGGCGAAGACGCCGATGAAGATGATCATCAGCAGACCGGAGAGCTCCACGAGGGTGAGCACGACATTGGCCTTGACGCTCTCGCCGACACCGCGCAGGTTGATCAGGCCGATCACGGTCATGAAGGCCAGGGCGATGAGCAGGAGTGCGGGCGAGCTGTCGCCCCACCCCGTCTGCAGACCGTCCCGCAGGAAGCCGGCGAAGGCCCGCGAGGCGGTGGAGGCGGAGGTGATGCCGGAGCACATCACCGCGAAGGCCACGATGAAGGTCAGGAAGTGGATGCCGAAGGCCTTGTGGATGAAGGTCGCCGCGCCACCGGCCGAGGGGTACTTCGTCACCAGCTCCAGGTAGGAGAAGGCCGTCAGGGTCGCGACCGCGAAGGCCAGGAGGAAGGGCGCCCACGCGGCGCCACCGACCTCTGCGGCGACGTCGCCGGTCAGTGCGTAGACCCCCGTGCCGAGGATGTCGCCGACGATGAAGAGCAGCAGGAGCTTGGAGCCCATGACCCGCTTGAGCTCGGTCGGCTCCTCACCTGCGGCGCGGTCCGAGGTGGCGTCGGACATGAGACCTCCCTGGATCTGGGGTGCGCGAGTGCGCACGGATCCCCTTACCGTGACCCACGCCACCCGCCGGTGCAACCACCGAGGCGACGACGCGCCGGAATGGTGCTCCGAATCGTCACTCCGTCAGGCGTCGATGCGCTCGCGGTCGAGCTGGTCGGCCGAGGAGACGATGAACTCCCGACGCGGGTCGACGTCCTTGCCCATGAGCAGCTCGAAGACCTCCTCGGCGACCTCGAGGTCCGCCGTGGTCACCCGGCGGAGCAGTCGGTGCTGGGGGTCCATCGTCGTCTCCGCCAGCTGGTCGGCGTCCATCTCGCCCAGACCCTTGTAGCGCTGGATCGGCTGCTTGATGTTCTTGCCCCTGGAGTTCAGCGAGGCGAGCTTCTTGCGCATCTCGGCCTCGGAGTAGGTGTAGATCAGCTCGTTCTTCTTCGAGCCGGGGTTGATCACCTCGATGCGGTGCAGCGGCGGCACCGCGGCGAAGACCTTGCCGGCCTCGACCAGCGGACGCATGTAGCGGAAGAAGAGCGTGAGCAGCAGCGTGCGGATGTGGGCGCCGTCGACATCCGCATCGGTCATGATGATGACCTTGCCGTACCGGGCGGCGTCGATGTCGAAGCTACGCCCCGACCCGGCACCGATCACCTGGATGATCGAGGCGCACTCGGCGTTCTTGAGCATGTCGCCCACGGCGGCCTTCTGGACGTTGAGGATCTTGCCGCGGATCGGCAGCAGCGCCTGGAACTCGCTGCTGCGGGCCTCCTTGGCCGTGCCCATCGCCGAGTCCCCCTCGACGATGAAGAGCTCGGTCGCCTCGACGTCGGTGCTGCGGCAGTCGCGCAGCTTCGGCGGCAGGGTCGAGGTCTCCAGGGCATTCTTGCGGCGCTGGGTCTCCTTGTGCAGCCGCGCGGAGATGCGCGACTTCATCTCGGAGACGACCTTCTCCAGCAGCTGGGCCGCCATCTGCTTCTCGCCGCGCTTGGGCGAGGTCAGTCGCGAGGTCAGCTCGGTCTCGAGGACCTTGGAGACGATGGAGCGCACGGCGCTGGTGCCGAGCACCTCCTTGGTCTGCCCCTCGAACTGCGGCTCCGCCAGGCGCACGGTGATGACCGCGGTCAGGCCCGCGAGGACATCGTCCTTGTCGACCTTGTCGTTACCGACCTTGAGCTTGCGGGCATTGGCCTCCAGCTGCTTGCGGAAGACCTTGAGGAGTGACTGCTCGAAGCCCGCGACGTGGGTGCCGCCCTTGGGCGTGGCGATGATGTTGACGAAGGAGGAGACCTTGGCCTCGTACCCGGTGCCCCAGCGCAGGGCGATGTCGACGCCGCACTCTCGCTCGACCTCGGTCGGGGTCATGTGCCCCTGGTCGTCGAGCACCGGCACCGTCTCGGTGAAGGTCCCGGTGCCCTCGAGGCGCCACACATCGGTGACCGGCGCGTCCGGGGCGAGGAAGTCGACGAACTCGCTGATGCCCCCTTCGTGCTGGAAGGTCTCCTCCACCGGCTCCTCGCCACGCTCGTCGCGCACGACGATGGCCAGGCCGGGGACGAGGAAGGAGGTCTGCCGGGCGCGGGCGGTGAGCGCCTCGTAGTCGATGCCCGCGTCCTTGAGGAAGATCTGCGGGTCGGCCCAGTAGCGCACCCGGGTCCCGGTGACGCCGCGCTTGGCCTTGCCGACGACCGCGAGCTCACTGCCCTTGTCGTAGGGGGTGAACTCGTTGTCGGGGGACTTCTCCCCCTTCGCCCCGGCGACATCGGAGAAGGTGCCGGGCTCCCCGCGACGGAAGCTCATGGCATAGGTCTTGCTCGCGCGATCGACCTGCACGTCCAGGCGCGAGGAGAGGGCGTTGACGACGGAGGCGCCGACGCCGTGGAGGCCACCGGAGGCGGTGTAGGAGCCGCCGCCGAACTTCCCGCCGGCGTGCAGCTTGGTGTAGACGACCTCGACGCCGGTCAGGCCGGTGCGCGGCTCGATGTCGACCGGGATCCCGCGGCCGTTGTCGTGCACCTCCACCGAGCCGTCGGCGTGCAGCACGATGCTGATCCGGTCGCCGTGGCCACCGAGGGCCTCGTCGACGGCATTGTCGATGATCTCCCACATGCAGTGCATGAGCCCGCGCTGGTCGGTCGAGCCGATGTACATCCCCGGACGCTTGCGGACGGCCTCGAGCCCCTCGAGCACCTGGAGGTGGTGCGCGGAGTAGTCCTGCACGGACTTGCTGCTGGCGGTCTTCTTCGCGGTGCTGGCTGCCGGAGGCACGAGGTGGGCCGGTCCTTGTCGTCGGGTGGGGCTGACTTCTCGCAGGGTAGTCCGCAGCACCGGCTGCTCCCGGGAGGCGCCCGCCCGTGGTGTCGCGCCGTCAGTAGGGCGTTCGCCGGTCGCCGGCCCGCCAGGCGGCGAAGGGGGCCAGCCGCGCTGGGTGCAGGTCGCGCTCCACGAGCATCGCGGTGACCTGCGGCGCGCGCAGCTGCCGGTAGAACTCCTCGTCGTCGAAGCCCACAGCGGCGGCGTCCTGCCGGGTCGCGGCATGCACCAACCGGTCCACCACCGGATGCCACGTTGTCCTCGGCGAGCCGGATCGCCCGCTCCATGGGTCCCGAGCCGATCACCCCTGTGAGGCTACTCCGGACGATC
>JBQGNO010000221.1:0-316 GCA_052087725.1 Janibacter sp.
AACGCCACGCTCGTGACCAAGACCAACTCCTGGTATATGGGCTCCAACGTCCCGGGGAAGCCTCGCCGTCTCCTCTCCTACATCGGCGGTGTCGGTCAGTATCGGAGCAAGTGCGACGAGGAGGCAGCGGCCGGCTACCCGTCCTTTCGCCGCGAGTGAACCCGCCGTGGCCATGGTCGGCGCCGCAGCCGCCCGCGGCTGACCCGCCGAGGTCCGGCGCAGCCGCCGGCACTGGGTCGAGGGGCGGCCGCCCCCGGGGCGGGGCCACCGCCCCCGCGGCGCCCCCCCCCAACCCCCCCCCCCGGGGGACCCTGTG
>JBQGNO010000221.1:326-4431 GCA_052087725.1 Janibacter sp.
GCTGGCGCGGGGGGGGGGGCGCCCCCACCCCCAGGGGCCCGCCCCCCCCCGGCGGTTCCCCCCCGGGGGCGGGCCGCCCCCCCGGCCTGGGGTGGGGGGCCTTGCCCCCGGGGGGCCCCCCCCTCGACCGCAGCTGCTCCACCCCGATCCGCACCACGAGGGTGCAGCATGAGCCGAACGTCAAGGGCTGTCTGTCAAGGAATGGACGAGCGCGCCGGGACCGTTGACCCGGACATGCATGCAATGACCTATGACCGATTTGGAGACGACGACGAGCTGCGGATGGTCGAGCGGCCCACCCCGAAGGTGGGGCCGGGTGAGGTGCGCATCCGGGTCACCCGGGCGTCGGTCAACCCGGTCGACTGGAAGGTGATGTCCGGCGGCCTCGACCCGCTCATGGACAGCCGCTTCCCGGTGGTCCCCGGATGGGACGTCGCCGGTGTCGTCGACGCGGTCGGGCCGGACACCCCGGAGTTCGCCCCCGGCGACCGCGTCGCCGCGTACGCCCGCAAGCAGGTCGTCTCCGGCGGCACCTTCGCCGAGTACGTCACCGTGCGCGCCGACGACGTGGCCCTCGTGCCCGACGCAGTCACCGACGACGTGGCCGGGGCGCTTCCGTTGACCGGGCTGACCGCCCTGCGCGTCCTGGAGACCCTCGCGGTGACGAAGGGGGACACCCTCCTGATCCACGCCGCCTCCGGAGGAGTCGGTCACCTCGCCTGCCAGCTCGCGGTGGCTGCGGGCGCGACGGTGATCGGGACGGCGTCGCCGGCCAACCACGACAAGCTCGCCGCCATCGGCGTGACGCCGCTCGCCCACGGCGACGGGCTGGCCGAGCGGCTCGCCGAGGTGGCGCCGGACGGCGTGGACGCCGTGGCCGACCTCGTCGGCGGGGTCCTCGACGTCTCCCTCGCCGCGCTGCGCGCAGGGGGACGTCTCGCCTCGATCGCCGACCCCGGAGTCGAGGAGCACGGTGGCCGCTGGGTCTGGGTGCGTCCGGACGGGGAGCGACTGGCGCAGCTGCTCGCCGAGGTCGCCGAGGGACGGTTGACCGTCGAGATCGACCGGACCTACCCCCTCGAGCAGGTGGCCGACGCCTTCGCCCTCAGCCGCGAGGGCGGCGCCAAGGGCAAGCTCGTGGTCACCGTGGCCGACTGACCCGCGGTTGTAGCGTGGGTGGGTGAGCCTCGCCCTCCAGCTGTCGACCTGGCTCGTCCTCGGGGTCGTGTGGGCGGCACTGCGGGGCGAGGAGCGTCTGCAGCGGCCGCGGTGGGGGATCATCGCGCTGTGGTGCGTCGTCGCCGTCCCCTCGCTGCTCCAGTTCGCCGTCCCCGGGATGGTCGAGCTCGGCCGGCGCGAGAGCGCGGCCGTCCTCGACGGGCAGTGGTGGCGCCTGGTCACCTCGATCGTGCTGCAGGACGGCGGGTGGTACGGCACCGCCTTCAACCTCGGGACGCTCGCCGTCACCCTCCTGCTCGTCCAGGTCGTCGTGCGCACCCGGACGGCGGCCGCGCTCTTCGTCGTCGGTGGGGTCGTGGGCAACGTCCTGACGGTGCTCACCTTCGGGGGGACCGGCGCCGGCAACTCGATGGCCACCCTCTTCCTCGGGGTGACGGTGCTGGCGATGGCGCGCGACCGTGGCCCGCTGGGCCTCGTGGCCCTCGTGGCCCTCGCGGTCGTCGCGGTCGTCGCCGTCGTCATGCTCCTCGTGCACGACGCCCACGGCCTCGCCCTGGCGGCGGCCCTCCTCGCCGTCCCCGTGCTCGCCCGGGTGCGCTGACGACGGGCCCGCGCCGGTCCGCGGCCCGGTGCCTGCGAGGTGCTGGCACCATGGGCAGCATGGACGCCGCACCACCCCCCCGCAGAACCCGACACCACCGACTGGACCTTCGTCCTGGAGGCCGGCTGCCCCGAGTGCGGGTACGAGCTGCACGACCCGGCGTTGACGGGGGAGCGACTGCGGGACGGCGTGCCCCGCTGGGCCGAGGCCCTGGGCCGTCCCGACGTCGCCCGCCGGCCGAGCGAGCGCGTGTGGTCCCCGCTGGAGTACGCCGGCCACGCCCGTGACCTCATCGGGGTGCTCGGCGAGCGCGTCGACGCGATGCTCACCCGGGACGACCCCGTCCTCAGCGACTACGACGGCGAGGCCGAGGCGGTGCGCGGGCAGTTCTGGTCCGCCGACCCGCAGGAGGTCGCGCGCGGGATCGCCGCTGCCACCGAGGCGACCGTCGCCGTGCTCGAGCGCATCCACGGGGACGACTGGGACCGGACCGGGCGCCGTGGTGACGGGATGTCGTTCACCGTTGCCACGCTGTGCCGGTACCTGCTCCACGACGTGGAGCACCACCTGCACGACGTCGGTGCCTGATGGAGCGCATCCGGGAGATCGTCGCGACCCTGCACCCGGGGTCGTTCGCGTTCGTCATGGCCACGGGCATCGTCTCGATCGGCATGGACCAGCAGGGGTTCGCGCTGGCCTCCCGCATCCTGCTCGGGATCGGTCTGGTCGCGTGGGTGCTGCTGCTGCTCGCCCTCACGCTGCGCTGCCTGTTCTACCGCGACCGGGTCGTCGCCGACCTGCACGACCCCGTCGTGGCCTTCGGTTTCTTCACCGTCGTCGCGGGCACGGACGTCCTGGCGGTGCGCCTGACGGACGTCAGCTGGCAGGTCAGCGCGGTCATGCTCGCCTTCGCCGCCGTCGTCGGCATCTTCCTCGGGTACGGCGTCCCGTGGGCGGCGGCCCTCGGCCGCGCGGAACGCCCGGTGCTCCAGCACGTCAACGGCACATGGTTCATCTGGGTCGTCGCGAGCCAGTCGGTCGCCACGGCCTCGGCCAGCATCGAGCCGTACATGGGCGGCGGGAAGCACGAGGTCGCGGTGCTGGCGGTCGCCGCATGGTCGGTGGGCATCGTGCTCTACGCCGCATGCGCGGTCTTCGTCGCGCTGCGGATCCTGCTCTACCCCTTCTCGCCGACCGACCTCAACCCGCCGTACTGGGTGTCGATGGGCGCCATGGCCATCACCGTGGTCGCGGGGGCGAAGATCGTCGAGATGGACTCGACACCGATCATCGCGGCGACCTCCGGGCTCATCGGTGGGTTGTCCGTGCTCGGCTGGGCGTGGGCCACGTGGCTCATCCCGGTGCTGGTCGCCGTCGGGTTCTGGCGACACGTGATCCACAAGGTCCCCTTCCGGTACGAGGCGACCTGGTGGAGCATCGTCTTCCCCCTGGGCATGTACGCCGTGGCGGGGATGTACATCGGCCGCGCGGACTCCTTGCCCATCGTCGAGTCGATCGGCTCCGGGTGGCTGTGGGTGGGTGCCTCGGCGTGGCTCTTCGCCGCGGTCCAGATGGTCCGCTCGTCCTTGCGGCAGCGCCCGGGGGTGGGCGTACGGTCGACGGCATGACCACTCGAGATCAGGTCCATGTCCGCTCCGTCCGCGACGAGCCGGCGAGCGGCGACGGCCACCGCGTGCTCGTCGACCGGATCTGGCCGCGCGGGGTGAGCAAGAGCGACGCCGTGCTGGACGACTGGCTCAAGGACGTCGGGCCCTCCACCGAGCTGCGCCAGTGGTTCGGCCACGACCCGGAGAAGTTCGCGGAGTTCGCGCGGCGCTACGAGCGGGAGCTCGAGGGCACCGAGGCCTGGGAGCAACTGCAGCGGATCGTGGCGGACCACGGCCGGGTGACGCTGCTCTTCGGCGCGTCCGACCGCGAGCACAACCAGGCCGTCGTGCTGCGGGACCTGCTCACCCGCTGAGCGCGCCCCACCGGGGCTGCTCGTGGAAGTGGTGCACCGGCCCCGGACCGGATCCGACCGCCAGGTCCTCCCCGTGGCGCAGGGCGCCGGTGAGCCACTCCTTCGCCTCCCGGATCGCGGGGAGCCAGTCGTCGTGACGAGGGCGAAGGGCGGCGCTCGCCGAGCTGAGCGTGCAGCCCGTCCCGTGGGTGGCCGTGGTGTCGACCCGCGGGCACCGCAGGTGCACCGGCTCACCGCCAGCGGGGTCGAGCCACACGTCGGTCGACTCCGGGCCCGGCAGGTGGCCGCCCTTGAGCAGGACCCGCCGGGCGCCGGACGCGACGAGGCGCTGTGCCTGGGCGGCG
>JBQGNO010000222.1:0-4402 GCA_052087725.1 Janibacter sp.
GCGATCTGTCTTTCCGGGCATGACGAAGGGGGCCGCGCCAAGGAGGCAGCGCGGCCCCCTTCGTCATGGGCCAGAGGCTCTTCTCGTCAACCGACCTTGTGCAGCCAGCGGACCGGCGCGCCCTCGCCTGCATGGCGGAAGGGCTCGAGCTCGGCGTCCCACGGGGCACCGAGGAGCTCGTCGAGCATGTCCTCGACCGCCTCGCCGGCGCCCTGGGCGAGGGTCATGACCTCGCGCAGGCGGTTTTCGTGGATGACGACATCGCCCGCGGCGGAGATCGTCGCGTGGTGGATCCCCAGTGTCGGGGTGTGGCTCCACCGGGAGCCGTCGAGACCGGGAGTGGGCTCCTCGGTCACCTCGTACCGCACGCCCTCCCAACCGCGCAGCGCGGAGGCGAGCTTCGCCCCCGTGCCCGGGTCTCCGGTCCAGGAGAACTCGGCACGCTTGAATGACCGACCGAGCGGCTGCTCGGTCCAGTCGAGGGACACGGACTGGTCCAGAACGGACTCCAACGCCCACGTGATGTGGGGGCAGAGCGCCGTCGGGGTGCTGTGGATGAACACCACACCACGGGTACTGATGCGCTTTCCTGCAGACATCCTGATCCTCCTTGAGTGCGATGGACGTCTTCCCCAACGCCAGGCACTCTCCAACGGGATCGAACGGCTGCTGCGCGCGTGTCGCGGTGTGCTGCTCGAGCGGTATGTGGTTGTGCGGCCATTCTGCCCCATGGATCACACGAGCACCAGTCCTCACGCTGGCCCCTTCATCCCCACCGGTTCCAACGGGAGCGCCGACAGGGCTCGGACGTGCTCGCGATATGGTCACGCAGTTGCCCGAAAGCACGGGGGGCGGTAGCTCAGTCGGTCAGAGCACCGGACTCATAATCCGTCGGTCCTGGGTTCAAGCCCCAGTCGCCCCACCGCATGCACGAGGGTGCCCCGGCCGGAATCGGCGGGGCACCCTCGTGGTCCGGGCGTCCGGGTCAGGCCTGGGTCGAGACGCCCGTGACGGTCTCGGGCTCGTTGTCCGCGCCTGGGCTGTCGATCACCGGTTCGTCGCGCAGCTGCTTGAGCTTCTCGGGTGTGCAGCCGGTGGCCCTGGCCCCGATGGCCAGAGCGGCCCAGCCGATCGCGATGCCGGCGACATTGTCGAGCACGTAGTGCCAGCCGAAGTACAGCGTCGCGAGGAAGGTCAGCCCGAAGAAGGTCCAGCCGGCCACCCGCACGGCCTTCAGCCGGACGGTGCGGTGCAGGAAGAGGGCCGCGGCAAAGGTCACCGACACGTGCAGGGACGCAAAGGCCGCCACACCATGGATCGCATCGCTCGTCCCCGGGCTGGTGAGGAACTCCAGCCGGTTGTCCAACAAGCCTTGTTGGAGGCCGGTGACGCTCGTGGCCGCCAGGTCCGTGTACAGGTCGGGGCGGGAGTAGATCGGCCCCACTGCGGGGATCAGGTAGTAGCTGACGACGCCGAAGACCCAGTTCAGGCAGAGGGTCGTGGCGTACCAGGCGCCGACGCGCATGTCCCGGCTGAGCACGAGGAAGACGCCGAGGCTGATCGGCACGAGCGGGAGGTAGGCGAGGTAGACGGCCGAGAGGATCACGGCCGTGATATCGGTGCCGAAGACGGCGTGCAGGACCGTGGCCGGGTCGACGCCACCGAAGAGCCAGCGGTCGATCTGCAGCAGGTCGCGGTCGTAGAGCGTCCCGTCGCGGTAGACCGGCAGGACGCTCTTGAGATTGCGGTAGCCGACGTAGGTGACATAGAAGGTCGCCAGACCAGTGATGATGTACAGAGTGCGACCAATGGTCCACTCGTGCTTGAGCACCTCGACGACGCCCAAGCGGAGCTGCCGCACACCCCGACGCCTCACCGCAGCGATGAGGACGCCCGCGCCGGACAGCAGCACTGCGAGGAGAGGCAGGCGGACGTAGGCCGGCCCGAGGAAGCCTTCGGGGTCCTTGAGCGGGATCCCGAGGCTGTAGCAGCCGATGACTGCAGCGATCCCGATGAGGACCGAGACGCCGACGGCAATGCTATAAGGCCATCTCCTCACAAGTTGCATCCGCCCAGTATGACGTGTTTGTGACCAAAAGGTGAACCTGACACTCCCCGCGGAGCAACAACTGTGGTAGTCGGGCGCGGCCCACCCTGCGAGATTCCAGCCTCCACAGCGCCCTGGATGATGAGTGTGAGATGGAGCGCACAGACCCACCCTGCCTGATATATGGTTTGCCTACCCTTATTCACTTCCAGGCTTCGAGGCTCCCCGTGCTGCACAAGACCACTCTGACCGCGTCCACCGCGACGCTCGCCCTGACCTTCGCCCTCACCGGGTGCGGCAGCACCCCCGACGACGACACCGCGTCCGGAGGTGGCGACTGGGAGACGGTGACGATCAAGCACGCGCTCGGCACGACGAAGATCGAGGAGAAGCCCGAACGCGTGGCCACGGTCGACTTCGCCAACCAGGAGGTGCCGCTGGCGCTCGGCATCGTCCCGGTCGGCATGGCGAAGATGACGTGGGGCGATGACGACGGGGACGGCGTCCAGCCGTGGACCGAAGACAGGCTCAAGGAGCTCGACGCGAAGACGCCCACGCTCTTCGACGAGAGCGACGGCTACGACTTCGAGGCGATCGCGGGCACGGATCCCGATGTCATCCTCGCCGGGTACTCGGGCATGTCCAAGGACGACTACGCGAAGCTGAGCGAGATCGCCCCGGTCGTCGCCTACCCGGATGACCCGTGGGCGACGGAGTGGCGCGACTCGATCGCGATCAACGCCAAGGGCCTGGGCAAGGAGGCCGAGGGCAAGAAGCTCGTCAAGGACCTCGAGCAGACCATCAGCAAGAGCGTCGCCAAGCACCCCGAGCTCGAGGGCAAGACGGCCATGTACCTGACGCACCTCGACCCCTCGGACCTCAGCGAGATCAACTTCTACAGTGCGGCCGACACCCGGTCGAAGTATCTGGAGGACCTCGGCCTCAAGATCGCCCCGAGCGTGGTCAAGGCCACGAAGGGGAACGACTTCGCCGGATCGATCAGTGGTGAACGCGTTGACGAGCTCAACGACGCGGACATCATCCTCACCTACGGCGGCAACAAGCTGATCACGGCCATGGAGGACGACCCGGCCCTGTCGAAGCTCACGGCAGTGAAGAACGACGCCGTCATCAACCTCGACGGCGAGAAGCCGATCGGCACCGCCGGTAGCCCGACCCCGTTGTCCCTCCCGTACCTCATCGACGACTACGTCGAGCTGCTCGCGGACGCCGCGGGTGACACCACGAAGAAGTGAGTGGCCCCGCCACCGCCACCGCCACCGCTCCGGACGCGCAGATCGCGGCCCCGATCCACCGTGCACGACGCGTGCGCGTCGTCGCGCTGCTGGGGATGTGCCTCGTGCTCGTCGTCTGCTGCATCCTCTCCATCACGATCGGTGCCCGTGACGTCGCGCTCTCCGACATCTGGGGTGGCCTGACCGGCGGCACGCAGGACATCGCCCAGGCTGCAGTCGCCAAGCGGGTGCCCCGCACGTGGCTCGCCGCCGTCGCCGGCGCAGCGCTGGCGATGTCCGGGGTGCTCCTGCAGGGGGTCACCCGCAATCCACTCGCCGATCCACACATCCTCGGCCTGAACACCGGGGCCTCGCTGGCGATCGTCATCGGTATCGCCTGGTTCGGCCTGTCCACCCCCACCGGATACATCTGGGTCGCCATCCTCGGGGCCGCCGTGACCGCGGTCTTCGTGTGGTCCATTGGATCGCTCGGGCAGGGTGGCGCCACACCGCTCAAGCTCACCCTGGCGGGTGCCGCCACCACAGCCGCCCTGACCTCTTTCGTCACCGCGGTCGTCCTCCCCCGACCGGACATCGCCGAGAACGTCGTCTCGTGGGAGATCGGCGGGGTCGGAGGGGCCACCGCGAGCAAGCTGCTGCAGATGGCCCCCTTCCTCATCGGTGGCCTCGTGCTCGGCGTGTGGTGTGCACGAGGTCTGAACATGCTCGGTCTCGGCGACGACCTGGCCGCCGGGCTCGGGGAATCCGTCGCCCGGACGCGAGTCCTCGCCGGTGTCGCCGCAGTCACCCTCGCCGGCGCGACCACAGCGATCACCGGACCGATCGGCTTCGTGGGACTGGTCGTGCCCCACTTCTGTCGCATGCTCGTGGGTGTCGACCACCGGTGGCTGATGCCCTTCAGCGCCCTGGCCGGAGCGAGCCTCCTGCTGGTCAGCGACGTCATCGGCCGGGTCATCGCACCCCCCGGCGAAGTCGATGTGGGGATCATCACCGCGGTGCTCGGCGCTCCGGTCTTCATCGCGGTCGTGCGCCGTAGCCGGTTGCGTGAGCTATGACGGCGCTGGACCACGCCTCCGCAGCGGCGATCGAACTTGTCGCC
>JBQGNO010000223.1:0-4297 GCA_052087725.1 Janibacter sp.
CGCGTCTAGGGCCTGGGCGTGGTGGTTGGTCCCACTCGCCCCCCCCGGCGCCGGGGCGCCCTCGGGGCGCGCGGCGTGCGCCGCGCGGGTCTCCCCTTCGTCCCGCTCCTCGCGCAACCGCTCGAGCCCGGCGATCTG
Organism: Janibacter sp.; assembly: GCA_052087725.1. Classification (GTDB taxonomy): domain Bacteria; phylum Actinomycetota; class Actinomycetes; order Actinomycetales; family Dermatophilaceae; genus Janibacter. The sequence goes on from JBQGNO010000223.1 coordinate 139, forward strand.
CGAGGCCCGCACCGCGGCGTTGTCGACCTTCAAGATCTCGATGTCCTCGTCTTCGTCGACGGGATACGTGTTGATCCCGATCAACGGCTGCTGCCCGGAGTCGATCCGCGCCTGGGTGCGGGCGGCCGCCTCCTCGATCCGCAGCTTCGGGATGCCGGCCTCGATGGCCTTGGCCATGCCGCCGGCCTTCTCGACCTCCTCGATGTGCGTCCACGCGCGCTGCGCGAGGTCGTGGGTCAGCCGCTCGACATAGGCACTGCCACCCCACGGGTCGACGACCCGCGTCGTGCCCGACTCCTGCTGGAGCACCAGCTGGGTGTTGCGGGCGATGCGAGCGGAGAAGTCCGTCGGCAGCGCGATCGCCTCGTCGAGGGCATTGGTGTGCAGGCTCTGCGTGTGCCCCTGGGTCGCGGCCATCGCCTCGATGCCGGTCCGCGCGACGTTGTTGTAGACGTCCTGCGCGGTGAGGCTCCACCCGGAGGTCTGGCTGTGGGTGCGCAGCGAGAGCGACTTCGGGTTGCTCGGCGCGAAGTTCTCCTTGACCAGGCGCGCCCAGAGCAGGCGGGCCGCGCGCAGCTTGGCCACCTCCATGTAGAAGTTCATCCCGATGGCCCAGAAGAAGGACAGCCGCGGCGCGAAGGAGTCGACATCCATCCCCGCCTCCTTGCCCGCGCGGATGTACTCGATGCCGTCGGCGAGGGTATAGGCGAGCTCGAGGTCCTGCGTCGCCCCGGCCTCCTGCATGTGATACCCGGAGATGGAGATCGAGTTGAAGCGCGGCATCTTCGCACTCGTGAAGGCGAAGATGTCGGAGATGATCCGCATCGACGGCTGCGGGGGGTAGATGTAGGTGTTGCGGACCATGAACTCCTTGAGGATGTCGTTCTGGATGGTTCCGCTCAGCTGCTCCGGGCTCACCCCCTGCTCCTCGGCCGCGACGACGTAGAGCGCGAGGATCGGCAGGACCGCGCCGTTCATCGTCATCGACACGCTCATCCGGTCCAGCGGGATCCCGCTGAAGAGCGTGCGCATGTCGTAGATCGAGTCGATGGCCACGCCCGCCATGCCGACATCGCCGGAGACGCGCGGGTGGTCGCTGTCGTAGCCGCGGTGGGTCGCCAGGTCGAAGGCGACGGACAGGCCCTTCTGCCCGGCCGCGAGGTTGCGGCGGTAGAAGGCATTGGACTCCTCCGCCGTCGAGAAACCGGCGTACTGCCGCACCGTCCACGGCTGGTTGACGTACATCGTCGGGTACGGACCACGGAGGAAGGGGGCGGTGCCGGGGACGGTCTCGAGGAAGTCGAGGTCCTGCGTGTCCTGCTCGGTGTAGACCGGCGCGACATCGATCTGCTCCGGGGTCTGCCACCCGTCGGCGGCACCCGGGGTGGCGTCGAGCGCCTCCTGCCAGCGCCGGCCGGCGTCGGTCGCGGGCCGGGCCTCGCCGAGCTCGATGGTGTCGAAGGTGGGGATGGACTGCGCGTCGCTCATGCGTTCGCTCCTGCCTGCTGGGCACCGAGGGAGTCGAGGAGGCTCCCGAGGAAGTGGACGATGTCCATGCCGTCGCGGATCTCGCCGTCGACGGTGACGTCACCGAGCTCACGGGCGGAGCCGGCGACGAGGACCTGCCCGGTGTCGGCGGCACGAAGGGCGGAGACAACCGGCTCGGCGAGCGCCTCGTACCCCGTACGTGAGGAGGCGAGGATGGCGACGGGCGCTCCCTTCGCCGGGTCGAGGGCGGTGAGCGCGTCGGCATCCGCCACCTCGATGACCTGCGGGCTGATGCCGGCGACGCCGAGGAGGTTGCTCACGAAGCTCACCCGCGCGGTGGTCTCGCGCGGCGAGCCGAGGGCGATGACCGGGACGGTGACGTCACCGGACGCGGCGCGGGCGCGCAGGTCCTCGAAGACCTGGCCGTCGCGGCGACGGGGCAGCCCGTCGCGGGCGATCTCGGCCCGGGGGGTGCGCTCGAGGAGCTCCTCCCCCGCCAGAGGGAAGGTCGAGGTGCCGGTGAGCGGCACCTCGCGGGTCGCCAGGCCGGCATCGCGCTCGGCCCGGGAGTCGGCGAGACGTCGGGCGATGGCTCCGGACGCCAGCCCGGCTGCGGCACCGCCGGCCGCGTCGAGCTCCCCGAACCAGGTCCACGCGGTGCGGGCGAGGTCGTCAGTGAGGGCCTCGACGTAGTGCGAGCCGCCCGCCGGGTCGGCGACCCGGGCGACATTGGACTCGGCCGCGAGCAGCGACTGGGTGTTGCGGGCGACGCGGCGGGAGAAGGGGGTCGGCAGCCCGAGCGCGTCGTCGTAGGGCAGCACGGTGATGGCATCGGCGCCACCGGCGGACGCGCCGAAGCAGGCGATGGTGCTGCGCAGGATGTTGACCCACGGGTCGGTGCGGGTCTGCATCCGCCACGACGTGACGGCGTGGATCCACGCACCCCGGTCGGCCTCGGGGACCCCGAGGACCTCGCCGATGCGGGCCCAGGTCCGCCGAAGCGCGCGCAGCTTGGCGATGGTGACGAACTGGTCGGCCGTCACGGCGACCCGGAAGTCGATCCGGCGGAAGGCCTCGGCCGGCTCGACGCCGACCTCGCTGAGGTGGCGCACGTAGTCGAGGGCCGTCGCCAGGGCCAGGGCGATCTCGTCCTGGTCGCTCGCGCCGGCGTCGTGGTGCACACGGGAGTCGACGGTGATCGCGCGGACCCCGGTCCAGCGCGTCGTGCAGGCGTGCACGGCGTCGGCGAGCGGCGTGAGATCGGGGGTCCCCCCGACGGCGGCGGCCAGACCGATCGGGTCGTGGCCGAGGCTGCCACGGACGACGGTGGGGTCGACCCCCTTCGCCTCCCCGGCGGCGATGAGCGCCGCGGCTGCACCGGGCTGGTCGCCCAGGGAGGAGACGACGACCGGGGCGAGGTCGGTCATGACGTCGGCGAGCACCTCGGGGACATCGCCCGCGGCGACGCCGTCGGGGCCGACATGCAGCCACACCGAGCTGACGCCACGCTCGAGATCGGTGAGGACCGCTGTGCGGGTGGCCACCGGGTCCGGGTCGTCGTGCAGCTGGCGCACGTCCCACGGGAGGTCGGGGTCACGCGGTCCGCGGCCACGGGTGAAGGGCATCGACCCCGGCAGACCGAGCGCACGCTCCTCCCCCGGCCAGTAGATCGGCGCGACGTCCACGCCGCCGGGCAGGTGGCTGGTGAGGACCTCCCTGGCCCCGTCACCATCGACCTTCGCGTCCTCCGGCCGGGACTTGTTGACCACGGCCGCGGCCAGGTCCGCCCAGGCATCCGGCCCGACCTGCGGGAAGCCCGCGGCCAGGCTCATGACGTCCTCACGTCCGGACGGACTTTCGGGGGGCATCGTCATCCTCGTAGCGCTCCTCATCAACCCGGTGAACCGGCGGGGCCGGTCTTGTCACTGACTTCGCACCCTACCGAGGGCGGCCGCCCCGACGACGGGCCGTCCGAGTCGCGTGCGCCACATGGAGGGAGGACTGCGACGGGCGGTCGGACTCAGTCCAGGGGGCCGAAGGGGGCGCCGAGAGCGGAGAGCTCCTGCTCCCCACCGTCGAGCGCCGTGAGCACCCAGATGCCGCTCTCGGTCAGGGCGACCGAGTGCTCCCAGTGCGCGGCCGGCAGACCGTCGTCGGTGACGATGGTCCAGTCGTCCTCGAGGACGTGGTTGGCCTGGTCGCCGAGGGTGACCATCGGCTCGATGGCCAGGGTGGCGCCGACGGGGGTCTGCGGGACCCGGCCGCGGACGCGGTAGTTGGGGACATTGGGCGGCAGGTGCATGTGCTCGCCGATGCCGTGCCCGGTGAAGTCCTCGACGATGCCGTAGTCGACGCCGTCGGCGCGGGCATCGGCGACGATCGAGTCCTCGACTCCCCCACCGATGTCGTTGAGGTCGCCGTCAGGACGAAGGGCGGCGATCCCCGCCCAGAGCGAACGGCGGGTGACCTCGGACAGGCGGACCGCGGCAGGGTCGCCGGCATCGTCCCCACCGACGACGACGGTCATGGCCGCGTCGCCGTTCCACCCCTCGACCTCGGCACCACAGTCGATGCTCAGCAGGTCACCTGCCGCGAGCACGCGGTCACCGGGGATGCCGTGGACGATCTCGGCGCCCACCGAGGTGCAGATGGTGTGCCGGTACCCGGGGAC
>JBQGNO010000224.1:0-4272 GCA_052087725.1 Janibacter sp.
CTCTTCCGATCTGGGGGGCCCGGCCGGGTCTTCGAGCTCGGCTACGGCGCCGCGTGGTGGATGCTCGAGGACCCCACCCACGTGCGCTTCTTCTCCGCGGACTCCCTCGCTCGTGCGGCTCGGGCCGCCGGCTATGTCGACATCGAGGTGCGCCGGCTGCTCCTTGACAGCCTGAGCGTCGACGCCGCGAGCCTGGCCCGCGCCATCCGTCCCGGGCCGCGTCCGCGCGGCGTCCTCGGGTCCAGAGCCGTGCTCGGCGGCGCCGTCGCCAGCCTGCCCGTCGTCCTCGGGCAGCGTCTCCTGCGGCCCCGGCACCGCCCGACGCTCCAGCTGCTCGCTCGCCGCCCCGACGGCGCCGCGGGGACGGGGCACCGATGAGCTCCCGCCGGTCGCGCGGCCTGCGGCGCTCGGTGCGTCTCTTCTCCGCCTTCCTCGTCGAGCAGAGCGACCCGCATCGCTTCTACTCGGAGCTGGCGCAGGACTCCCTCGAGCTGCTGCAGGAGCACACCGACCTCGCCGGCCGGACGGTGCTCGACGTCGGGGCCGGCCCGAGCGAGTTCGCCCGGGCCTTCCGGAGAGCGGGGGCGCGCTACCTGCCCGTCGACCACGACGCCGGGGTCCCCTCGGTGCGCGACGGCGGGATCGTCGGGGACGCCCTTCGCCTGCCGCTGGCCGACGGGTGCGTCGACATCGTCTTCTCGAGCAACATGTGGGAGCACGTCACCGACCCGGAGGCCGTGGCCGACGAGCTGCTGCGCGTGACCCGTCCGGGAGGAGTGGTCTTCCTCTCCTACACCAACTGGCTCTCCCCGTGGGGTGGTCACGAGACCTCCCCGTGGCACTGGCTCGGCGGCGAGCGGGCGATCCGCCGCTACGAGCGCAGGCACGGCCACCCGCCGAAGAACCGCGTCGGCGATACCCTCCACCGGGTGAGCGTGAAGCAGGGACTGACGTGGGCCGGCGCGGCGGACGCCGAGGTGATGGCCGCCCGTCCGAGGTACCTCCCCGATGCCTGCTCCGGCATCCTGCGCCTGCCCGGCATCCGTGAGGTCGTCACGTGGAACCTCCTGCTGATCCTCCGGCGCCGATGACGCTGGAGGCCACGCGGCAGCGGCTCCAGCGGGTCGTGGCGGCGGTGCTCGTCGGGGTCCTCCCGTGGCTCATCGCCCCCGGGACCCTCCAGCCGGACACCAAGACCGACCTCGTCGTGTCACCGGCGCGCTACCTCCACCGGGCCCTGTGGGCGTGGAGTGACCACACCGGGATCGGCGAGCTGCAGAACCAGGCGTACGGCTACCTCTGGCCGATGGGCACGGTCTTCCTCCTCGGAGACGTGGCGGGGATGCCCGGGTGGGCCGTGCAGCGCCTGTGGTGGACGATCCTCCTCGTCGTCGCCTTCCTCGGTGCCGAGCGTCTGGCCCGCCGGGTGGCAGGCCTCCCGGCGATCCCAGCGATGCTCACGGGCGCCGCCTTCGCGTTGTCCCCCCGGGTGCTCACGGTGCTCGCGGAGATCTCGGTCGAGGTGTGGCCCTATGCGCTCGCGCCGTGGCTGGTCCTCGCCGCGCACCGGATGGTCGCACCGGGAGCGAAGGGGGCGGACCGTCGCCGCGGAGCAGTGGTCACCGGGCTGCTCGCCGCCTGCCTCGGGGGCGTCAACGCCACGGTCTCCCTCGTCGCGCTTGTGCCCGCGGCGGCATGGATCCTTCTCGCCCCCCGACGGCGTCGCCGGGGGCGCGCCCTCGCCTGGTGGGCGCTCGGCGCCCTGCTCGGGTCCCTGTGGTGGCTGGGGCCGCTCATCGTGCTCGGGGAGTACTCCTATCCCTTCCTCGACCACATCGAGGTGGCGTCGACGACGACCGCGGTCGCCTCGGTGACCAATGTCCTGCGGGGGACCGAGCACTGGATCGCCTTCATCCTCACCGGAGGTGACCACCCGACGTGGCAGAGCGGGTGGGTGCTCGCCCAGTCGGTCACCGCGATCCTCGCGACGACGGGGCTCGCGGGTCTCGGTCTCGCCGGGCTCCTCCGCCGGCGGGCCGAGCGCAGCGTCGAGCCGACCGGTGACGAGCCGACCGGCGACGAGGGGCAGGGGCCTGACGAGGCCCTCCTCCCCGCGGAGGACGCCGCGGGCGCCCACCTCACCCGGTGGGCGCTCGTCCTCGTGCTCGTCGGCACCGTCGCGATGGCCGCCGGCCGGTCCGGCTCGGGGTCCGGCCCGCTCGCGCCGATGGTGCAGGACCTGCTCGACGGACCCCTGGCCCCCCTTCGCAATGTGCACAAGGCCGACCTGCTCGTGCGGCTGCCGGTCGCCATCGGACTCGGGCTGCTCCTGCACTGGGCGACGCGGATCGAGCGTGGGGCCGGTGCGGTGACCCGGCAGGTGGTCGTCGTCGCGAGCGTCCTGGCCCTCGTCGGAGCACTGTCCCCGGTGTGGCAGGGCCGCGTCGGGGATGCCTGGGCGCCGCAGGACATCCCCGAGGTCTGGACCGAGGCCGCCGACGAGGTCGACCGGGCTGCCGCGCAGGACGGCGGGACGACCCTCGTGCTGCCCGGGGCCCGCTCGGCGGACTTCACGTGGGGAAGGGTCACGGACGAGCCGCTGCGGGCGCTCGCGGAGTCACCGGTGCTCGCCCGCGCCGCAGCGCCGCTGGGGCACCCCGGTGCCACCCGCGTGCTCGACCACCTCGACGAGCTGACCTCGACCGGCCGTGGGCAGCCCCAGCTCGCGGACGGGCTGCGGCGGATGGGCATCTCCCGGGTCGTCGTGCGAGGGGGCCTGAGTCCGGACCTCGGCGCCATCGACTCCCGACAGGTCGCCGCGACCCTCACGGCCTCGCGCGGGATCTCCCGGGTCTGGTCCCGGGGGGAGGGCCGTGAGGAGATCAGCCTGTGGACGCTCGACGAGCCCGCGACCCCGGCGACCGTGGTGCCCGCGGACGGCGTGGTGCCGACAGCGGCATCCCCGGAGGGGTGGTTCGCGCTCGTGGGCGCCGGACTGCTCGACCCGGATGCCGTGACCGATCTGACCCTGTCGCGGGAGAAGCCCTCCCTCGTGACCGACACCCTGCGCTGGCAGGCGCTGAACTCCGGACGCGCGCCGGCGAGGGGCAGCGGCCCCACCCTGCCGCGCGAGGACGCCCGTCCCGGTGAGGTGGGAACCCGGGCCCTCTCTCCGGCGGGCACGGGGACGCCGGAGCGCGCGACGACCCGCTTCTACCGCGGTCTCACCGGCATCACCACGAGCTCGAGCGGGGCCGATCCCTTCGCCAACGACTGGCAGGGTGCGGGGGCCGGGGCGCCCTCCCTCGTCGACGGTGACTCCGAGACCGCGTGGACCAGCGGGGACGGGCAGTCCCGCCAGCAGATCACCCTCCGGCTGTCGCAGACCGCCCGTCCCGATGCCGTCCTCGTCCACGAGGCCTGGGGCGGCGACCTCGGCCGGCTGACCTCGGTGTCGGTCGGGGGGAGCGACGGGGAGAAGCCCTCGGGCTCGCAGACCTGGCGGGTCCCGCTCGACGGCTCCGCCCGTGACGAGATCACCCTCGATCTCGCCACCACCGGCGGTGCGGACGGCAACGCCCCGCCGATCGGTGTCCGCGAGATCGAGCTCGACGGCGGGCCCGAGCTGGGCACCGGACTGCGGCTCCCGACGGGCGAGGGCCCGGTCCTGCTCATCCGTGACCCGCGCGGGGGCGGGATCATCACGGCGGGCGAGGACCCGGCCGACCTCGTGCGTCGGGTCGGTTCCCTTCCCGAGAGCGACGTCGAGGCGGCGGTCCGGGTCCGACCCGATGGTGCGGGTCAGGACCTCGTCGCTGCTCCCTGGAGCCTGCAGGGGAGCACTCCGCCCGACGGGGCCCACGACTCCCGCGACCTCGAGGACTGGCCGGTCGCCGCGATCGACGGTGACAGCTCGACCCGGTGGACGCCCGCAGCGGGTGAGTCGGAGCCGACCCTGGCCCTCGATCTCGGACGGAAGCAGCAGGTCGGGACGATCCGCCTCTCCCGGTCGGCGGGCTCGGTGACGGTCGAGACCGACTCGGGTCGCTATGTGCGTCCTGCAGGGACCGAGCTGACGATCCCCGCCCAGCGGACACAGCACCTCACCCTGACCTTCACCCGTCCTCCGGCGCGAGCGGCGTGGTCGGCGCCCGAGGTGAGCCTGCCCGGAGTGGACGGGCCGGGGGAGAAGGTGCGCCTCGAGTGCACCGGCGCCGGGTCGGTCGGGCGCGACGACGGCCGCATCGGGCTGTCCCTCGACGCTCCGCGCTC
>JBQGNO010000225.1:0-113 GCA_052087725.1 Janibacter sp.
GTGGACCGATGGTCGTCCTCGCCGGTGCCGGCACCGGCAAGACCCGGGCGATCACCCACCGCATCGCCTCCGGGGTGCACTCCGGCGCCTATCAGCCGATGCGGGTGCTCGCG
>JBQGNO010000225.1:123-4270 GCA_052087725.1 Janibacter sp.
CAGTCCGCGGACGACATCCTCGACGCGCTCGATCCCGAGCAGCGCGAGGTCGCCGCACACCCGAGTGGACCGATGGTCGTCCTCGCCGGTGCCGGCACCGGCAAGACCCGCGCGATCACCCACCGCATCGCCTACGGGGTGCACTCCGGCGCCTATCAGCCGATGCGGGTGCTCGCGGTGACCTTCACGGCTCGGGCCGCCGGGGAGATGCGCACCCGGCTGCGTGACCTCGGGATCGTCGGCGTCCAGGCGCGCACCTTCCACTCGGCGGCGCTGCGCCAGCTGCACTACTTCTGGCCCCAGGCGATCGGCGGTGCTGCGCCGGAGATCATGGGGCACAAGGCTCCCGCGGTCGGCGAGGCTGCCTCCCGCGTGGGGATGCGACTGAACCGCAGCGAGATGCGGGACGTCTCCGCCGAGATCGAGTGGTCCAAGGTCTCGCTGCTCACCCCCGAGACCTATCCGGCCGCGGCCCGTCGCGCCCGACGCGAGCCGCCGGGGATGGACCACACGGCGATGTCCCGGCTGATCTCCGCCTACGAGGACGTCAAGGGGGAGCGGGGAGTCATCGACTTCGAGGACGTGCTCCTGCTGACCGTCGGCATCCTCGAGGAGCGCGAGGACATCGCGCGCACCGTGCGCGACCAGTACCGGCACTTCGTCGTCGACGAGTACCAGGATGTCAACGCCCTCCAGCAGCGCCTGCTCGACCTGTGGCTCGGTGGCCGGGGCGACATCTGCGTCGTCGGTGACCCGGCGCAGACGATCTACTCCTTCACCGGGGCCACACCGCAGCACCTGCTGCGCTTCACCGACCACCACCCGGGGGCGGCGACGGTGCGCCTCGTGCGCAACTACCGCTCCACCCCGCAGGTGCTCTCGCTCGCCAACACGATGCTCACGGATGCCTCCGGTCAGCGACGCGGTGGCGCGGTCGAGCTGGTGGCGCAGCGCGATGGTGGACCGACGCCGCAGCTGACCGTCCACGACGACGACCCGGCCGAGGCCGCCTGGGTCGCCGAGCAGGTGACCAAGTTGGTCAAGGACGGTCGGCCGTTGCGCGAGATCGCCGTCCTCTTCCGCACCAACGGCCAGTCGGAGGCGCTCGAGTCCGCGCTCGCCGACGCCGATGTGCCCTATCTCGTCAAGGGTGGCGAGCGCTTCTTCTCCCGCAAGGAGGTGCGCGAGGCGATCCTGCTGCTGCGCGGGGCCGCGCGCACCGACGACGGGAGCAAGCCGCTGCCGCACTTCGTCGGTGATGTCCTCGGCGGCATGGGGTGGCACGAGGACGCGCCCGCGAGCAGCGGTGCCGTCCGCGCCCGGTGGGAGTCGCTCAAGGCTCTCGTCGACCTGTCGGCCCGGCTGGCGGCGTCGACGCCTCAGGCTCGGCTGCCCGAGCTCGTGCGGGATCTCGACGAGCGGATGGCCGCGCAGCATGCCCCTGTCGTCGAGGGCGTCACGCTCGCCTCGCTGCACGCGGCGAAGGGCCTGGAGTGGGACGTCGTCTTCCTCACCGGCTGCTCCGACGGGCTGCTGCCGATCATGATGGCCGACGGCCCCGACGAGATCGAGGAGGAGCGGCGCCTGATGTATGTCGGCGTCACACGAGCCCGCGAGGTGCTCCACCTGTCCTACGCGCGGGCCCGCACCCCGGGGGCGAAGGGGACACGACGGGTCAGTCGCTTCCTCGACCACGCCGCGGCGATCCTCGGTGAGGGGGCGCGCTCGACTCCCAAGCGCGCCACCGCTCCTCGTGGCTCCGGCAAGCTCAAGCCCTCGCGCCCCAAGGTGTGCAAGGGCTGCGGAGCCGACCTGCGCACCGCCGCCGAGAAGGCCTCGGGTCGCTGCCCCGACTGCCCGCCCACGTACGACGAGGCGACCTTCGAGCGACTGCGGTCGTGGCGCAAGGCGGTGTCCAAGGCGGCGTCGGTGCCTGCCTTCGTCGTCTTCAGCGATGCCACGCTCGAGGCGATCGCCGAGGCCGAGCCGGACGGTCAGCGCGACCTCGCGGCCATCAGCGGGGTCGGTCCCCGCAAGCTCACGCTCTATGCCGACCAGGTGCTCGCGGTCGTCGGGGGAGCGGACCCCGACGAGGTCGCCGAGGCGGTCACCGGCGAGCCCGAGGCCTGACCCCCTTCGCCGGCGTGCCCCGCCGCCCCGGGCGCACCCCCCTTCGTCCGGTCGATGTGAAATCGAGCGTCCGGACGCTCGAATCACCATCCACTCGCGGCGGTTTCTGACGTCCGGACATTAATTCGGTGGCGCGCCCTGCAGATGTGCTCTAGGTTTGTTTCTTGTCAGTCGGGCGCGCTCAGCGTCAGCCCGAGGAGCGCACCGGACGAGAGGAGGGCAGGACCCATGGAGAACATCACGATGATCCCCACGGCGATCGATGCTGCCCTCGTGTCCTTCACCGGCTTCGTCGGTGGCGCCGCTGGCGTCTTCCTCGACCGTGATCGGACCCCGGTCATCGACCCGAAGACTGCCTTCGTGCCGGATCCGCGCCCTGCTGGACCTTCCGTCTAGACGACGGACTCTCAACGGTCCTCCCTTTACAGGCCGCGGCATCCCACACCGGGAACCGCGGCCTTTGTCGTGTTCCCACCAGCTGACCAGCACCCGCACCACAGCGTTCACCCAGGAGACCCCGACGTGACGACCACGACCCACCCACCCATACAGCAGCTGACCCCGTGCCAGACCGAGGAGCCGGAGATCTGGTTCTCCGAGACCCCGGCCGGCGTCGAGTACGCGAAGGCCCTGTGCCTCGACTGCCCGTTCCTCACGATGTGCTTCGAAGGTGCCCTCGAGCGCCGCGAGCCGTGGGGGGTCTGGGGCGGCGAGCTCTTCGACGCAGGGCGCGTCATCCCTCGCAAGCGGCCGCGTGGCCGCCCCCGCAAGCACCCGATCTCCGCCTGAGCGACCCCGAGAGGAGGTGTCCGCCATGAAGTTCCCCAAGCTGCCCCGGCTGCGTCACAGTGACCGGCCCCTGCGCTACGTCCCCGAGCAGGGACCGCGCGAGCGCGCTCTCGAAGTCGAGCGCCAGGTCCCCTACCCCGCTCACCTGAGCGTGCGATGACCACCGGGACTGCTCGCAGCGCGAGCGCCGACAGGTAGGCCCCACCCGATCCGGGTGGGGCCTACCGCTGTCTGAGGCGAAGGGGGAGGCGTCGGCAGCCGGAAGGTCAGCTGACCCGTTGCCCATTCTGCACGTATGTGCACAGGTATTGATCAGTCGTGCATCCAGAGACTTAGGTATTCATCACTTGCCACATTGATGAAGGGAACATCCCATGCCGTCCATGCAGTACAGCACCGACATCCCGATCGCCGATCCCACGGACGTGTTGGTGGTCGGCAGTGGCCCGTCGGGTCTTGGTGCGGCCATCGCGGCTGCACGCAATGGGGCTTCGGTGCGGCTCATCGAGCGGTTTGGATTCCTCGGTGGCAATCTGACTGCTGGCCTGGTGGGCCCATGCATGACCTCCTTCTCGCTGGACGGGCAGGTTCAGTTGATCCGCGGCATCTTCGACGAGTTCGTCCGGCGGATGGAGGGCGAAGGGGGTGCCCTTCACCCATCCAAGACCCACGGAGGTACCCAGTACTCGGGCTTCATGAAGTTCGGGCATGAGGCGGTGACGCCCTTCGATCCTGAGGTGGCCAAGATGGTCGCGCTGCGGATGTGTCGCGAAGCGGGTGTCGACATCTTGTTGCACAGCTTCGTTGTCGATACCCGAGTCGAGGATGGAGCGGCTACCGGCGTGATCACCGCAAGCAAGAGCGGACTCGGGTTGTTGCCGGCCTCGGTGATCATTGACTGTTCGGGTGACGGCGACGTAGCCGCGCGAGGCGAAGCGAAGTTTGAGTACGGGCGACCTCAGGACGGTGAGGCGCAGCCGATGACTCTCTTCTTCCGGGTCTCTGGAGTCGACGACGATGCCGTCGAGGCCTACCGGCGCGAGCACCCCGAGGACCACTTCCCATACCAAGGCATTGTCGAGAAGGTGCAGGAGCAGGGGACGTACGACCTCCCTCGCCGAGGGGTTCAACTGTTCAAGACGCTGGAGCCGGGTGTCTGGCGAATCAACACGACCAGAGTGCTCGGCGTGGACGGCACCAACGTGGACGATCTGTCGCGCGCCGAGAT
>JBQGNO010000226.1:0-4253 GCA_052087725.1 Janibacter sp.
GGGCCGCCCCCCGGCCGCCGCCGGGGGGCGGCGCCGGGGGGCCTGCGGGGGGGGGGGGGGATCCGCAGACGGCTCCGGCTGCGGTGCGCTGAAGTGTAACAGCGCTTCGTCCTACCTAGTGAGAGATGACTTCTCAGTAGGTGAGACATCCGGTCCGGTGGATCCGCCCTTCCGACGGGCACAGACGGTGTACACCACCACTCCGAGGGCGAAGACGACGATGCTCGTCCAGATGTTGACCCGCAGGCCGAGGATGGTGTTGGCCGCGTCCGTACGCATCGTCTCGATGATGATCCGGCCGAGCGGATAGCCGGCGATGTACAGCCCGAGGACCTGCCCCGGCGCAAACCGGGCCCGCCGGTCGACGGCGAGGATGAGGATCGCCAGGGCCAGGAGGAAGAGCGACTCGTAGAGGAAGGTCGGGTGGAAGGTCCCCAGGACGATCGGGTCCCCCGCGCCGTCGACGGCTGCCCGGCCGGTGCCGGTGTCCCAACGGTGGATCTCCAGCCCCCAGGGGAGGTCGGTCGCCTCGCCGTAGATCTCGTTGTTGAACCAGTTGCCCCAGCGACCGATCGCCTGGGCCACGAGGATCCCGGGCGCGGCCGCGTCGGCGAAGTCGAGGAAGCGGATCCCGATCGAGCGCAGCCCGAACCAGGCACCGAGTGCGCCGAGCGCGATGGCACCCCAGATCCCCAGGCCCCCCTCCCAGATCTTCAGCGCATCGATCGGATGGCCGTTCTCCCCGAAGTAGGGCTGGGGGGTGGTGATCACGTGATAGAGCCGCCCACCGACGATGCCGAAGGGCACGGCCCAGATCGCCACGTCGAGGGCCATCCCCGGCTCGCCCCCGCGATCACGCAGCCGTCGGTCGGCGATCCAGATCGCCGTGCCGATGCCCGCGAGGATGCACAGGGCATAGGCGTGGATGGTCAGCGGACCGGTCTCGATGACGGCCGTCGTGGGCGAAGGGAGCGCCCCGGGGAGGATCACTGCTGCGCCACCATGTCCTTCGGAACCTCGCCGCTGGTGAGGATCTTCGTCAGCTGTTGGGTGTCGACCTGGCCCTGCTCACTGACGACCTGGCCCCAGTCGAAGGTCGTGCCATCGACCTCGACCGTCGGTGTGCCCTTGATCCCCGACTCCGTCGCGGCGTCGTCGACGCCCTGGACGTACTCGACGTAGGTGTGGTCGTCGGTGCACTGCTGCCACTGGTCCAACGCGTCACCCGTGAGCCCGGCCTGATCGGCCGCCTCGGTGTACGCGCTCTCGGGGAAGCCGTCAGCGGTCTCCTGCTGCGGCTGCAGCGCGAACAGCGCCTCGTGGAACTCGGTCCACTTGCCCTGGTCCGCGGCACAGATGGCACTCGAGCCCGCGACCGCGGACGACTCGCCACCGGTGTTGTTGTCGATGAGCGTCATGAGGTGGACGCGCAGCCGGATCTTGCCGTCCTCGGCCAGCTGGGTGACCGTCTCCCCCGTTGCCTGCTCGAAGCCCTTGCAGGCCGGGCACCGGAAGTCCTCGTACACGTCGACGACCGGGGCGTCCTTGGCCGGCTTCGCGTCGGAGTACGGCTCGATCGGCTCGCCCTTGTCGACTCCCTGCGGGAGCTCGTTGGCTCCTGCACCGCCGCCCTGGGTCGCGTTGATGATCACGCCACCGACGACGAGGACGATGGCCAGGACCATGACGATGCCACCGATGACGATGGCATTGGCCCCCTTGCCCTGCGTCTTGGCGGCGGCCTGTGCCTTGGCCTTGCGGTCCTGGGTGCTCACACAAACTCCTTGTCGTCCCCGAAGAGGACTCGGTCGAGACTGAAGGTCGTGCGCGGCCGGACGACGAGCCAGGCCCCGCACAGGGCGAAGAAGAGGTCTCGGGCGATCTCCTGCCCGTACTTGGTCTCAGCGGCGCTCACCTCGCCGCCACCGCCGAAGCAGCCGCAGTCGATGGTCAGCCCGCGTGCCCAGGCCTGCCCGATCCCGATAACGAAGGCCACCATGAGCAGGGTCCCGAGCACCGCGTTGATCCGGGTGAAGAGGCCGAGGACGAGCAGGACACCGATGATGATCTCGATCCACGGCAGGGCGTAGCCGACGTAGGCGGCGAGATCGAAGGGCATGACCTCGTAGCCCTGGACGGCACGGGCGGCACCACGGGGGTTGCCGACCTTCATCCCGCCCGCCACGAGCAGGGTGATCCCCAGGACGAGTCGGGCCAGGAGACCGACGAGGTCGAGTCCGCGTCGGCGGGTCATGCCCGACCCCGCACGCCCTCCGCGAGCTCCTCCGTGAGGGCCCGCAGCGCGGCCAGCCCCTCCTCGGGGCCCCGGTCGAGCAGGGTGCTCACGAGGGCCGAGCCGACGATGACGCCGTCGGCGAAGGTGGCGACCTCCGCGGCCTGGGCCCGGTTGCTCACCCCCAGGCCGACACAGAGCGGCAGGTCGGTGGTCCGGCGCAGGCGGGCGACGAGCTCGCCGGCGGCGGTGCCCACGCTGCCGCGGGTCCCGGTCACCCCCATGGTGGAGGCGGTGTAGACGAAGCCGCTGCTCGCGCCGGTGACGACCGCGATCCGCTCCTGCGTGGAGCTCGGCGCGACGAGGAAGATGCGGTCCAGCCCGTGCGTGTCGCTGGCCTCGCGCCACTCGCCGGCCTCCTCGGGGACGAGGTCGGGCGTGATCATCCCGGCGCCCCCGGACGCCGCCAGGTCGGCGGCATAGCGGTCGACGCCGCGGCGCAGGACGAGGTTCCAGTAGGACATGACGACCGGGACGGCTCCCGCGTCGCGCACCGCGGCGGTGGCCCGGAAGACGTCATCGACGTGGACCCCCTTCGCCAGGGCCTCGGTGGCGGCACGCTGGATCACGGGGCCGTCCATGACGGGGTCGCTGTAGGGCATGCCGACCTCGACGATGTCGGCACCGGCCTCGGCCAGGGTGCGCACCGCATCGAGGGAGCCCTCGACGCTGGGGTATCCGACGGGCAGGTAGCCGATGAGGGCGGCCCGGCCCTCGGCCCGGCAGCGGGCGAAGACCTCGTCCAGGGCGGAGACGCTGCTCATGCCTGCTCTCCTTCGCTGCCGTCGACGAGGCCGAACCACTCGGCCGCCGTGTGCATGTCCTTGTCGCCGCGCCCGGAGAGATTGACCAGGAGCAGCGCGTCCGGGCCCAGCTCGCGCCCGATGTCGAGCGTCGCGGCCAGGGCGTGCGCGGACTCCAGCGCAGGGATGATGCCCTCGGTGCGGCAGAGCAGCTCGAAGGCGTGCATCACCTGCTCGTCCGTGGCATAGCGGTACTCGGCACGGCCAGAGTCGCGCAGGAAGGAGTGCTCCGGGCCGACGCTCGGGTAGTCCAGCCCGGCGGAGACGGAGTGGGTCTCCAGGGTCTGGCCCTCCTCGTCCTGCATCAGGTAGCTCATCGCTCCGTGGAGGACGCCGGGCTCGGCGGTCGCGAAGCGGGCCGCGTGACGTCCCGACTCGATGCCCTCACCACCGGCCTCGACGCCGATGAGGCGCACGGCCTCGTCGGTGACGAAGCGGTGGAAGATGCCCATGGCGTTGGACCCGCCACCGACGCAGGCGATGACCGCATCGGGCAGGCGGCCGGCACTCTCGAGGACCTGCTCGCGAGCCTCCTCGCCGATGATCTTGTGGAAGTCGCGGACCATCTCGGGGAAGGGGTGGGGCCCGGTGACCGTCCCGAGGACGTAGTGGGTGTGCTCGACATTGGTCACCCAGTCGCGCATCGCCTCGTTGATCGCGTCCTTGAGGGTGGCGCTGCCGTGCTCGACGGGGACGACGGTGGCGCCGAGCATCCGCATCCGGGCGACGTTGAGCGCCTGGCGCTCGGTGTCGACGCGGCCCATGTAGATCGTGCAGTCCAGCCCCATGAGGGCGGCCGCCGTCGCGGTGGCGACCCCGTGCTGGCCGGCGCCCGTCTCGGCGATGACCCGCCGTTTGCCCATGCGCGTCGTGAGCAGCGTCTGGGCCAGCACGTTGTTGATCTTGTGGCTGCCGGTGTGGTTGAGGTCCTCACGCTTGAGGATGATCCGGGCGCCGCCCGCGTGCTCGGCGAATCGCGGCACCTCGGTGATGATGCTCGGGCGACCGGTGTAGGTGCGATGCAGCTTCGCGAGGGCATCCGTGAACTCGGGGTCGACCGCCGCCTTGCGGCGGGCCTCGTCGAGCTCCTCGAGAGCCGGGATGAGGGCCTCTGGGACGTAGCGCCCGCCGAAGGCCCCGAAGCGGCCGGGGGTGTC
>JBQGNO010000227.1:0-4244 GCA_052087725.1 Janibacter sp.
GTCACCGACACCGGGCTCGGCGACGGCCGCTCCCGGGTCTGGGCCGCGGCGGACGAGGACGAGGCGGGCGGGGTCGACACCTCGGTCGCCGTGAGCACCATCTCCGACGCCGATGAGCTCGCCGACGCCCTGTGGCTCGCCCACGACCTCGTCGACCACCACGCCCAGCGGCTCCACGGCTGGGTCGATGCCCAGGTCTCGTGGCCGCTGGTGTGGCAGGAGGAGTGCGGGCTCGACGACACGGAGGTCCTCGTCGACGAGACCCAGCTGGCGGCCCTGCGCACCGAGCTGCGCGACGTCCTCGACCGCTACCGGCGCCGGGGCGCGGGCACTCCGGGCGCCCGCAGGGTCACCGCCGTCGTCGGGCTCACCCCGCTCCCGCGGCGGGCCTAGTCTGACCCCGTGAACCAACGATCGGAGCGCCACCAGCGGCACTGGGCCATCGACGTGCTCGTGCGGGTCGTCATCTCCTTCGCCATCGTCGCCGTGGTCACCCACACCCTCGTGCGCCCCTTCGTCGTCCCCTCCGGGTCGATGGACCCGACGATCAGGACCGGCGACCGGGTCTTCGCGAAGGTCATCGGCGTGGACGGTGACGACCTCGATCGGGGGGAGGTCGTCGTCTTCGGCCACGGCGCGACCTGGGAGGCGGAGGAGATCGAGGAGCCGAGTGCCGCCAAGGACGTCGTGCGCCACGTCGGCGACGTCCTCGGAGTCGGTCCGAGCCATCGGGCCCACACGGTCAAGAGGGTCATCGGCCTCCCCGGCGAGACGGTCTCCTGCTGCGACTCGAGCGGCCGGCTGCTCATCTACGACGCCCCGCTGGACGAGCCCTACGTGAAGCACCCCCTCCCCTTCGCGGCGGGCGAGCAGGAGTGCAGCGGGGACACCGCACGCTCGCCGCGCTGCTTCCCCGAGGTCACCGTGCCCGAGGACTCCTATCTCGTCCTCGGCGACAACCGCGCCAACAGCGCGGACTCGGTCGCGGCCTGCCGCGGACGCACCGACGGCACGTGCGCCGCGCGCTTCGTGCGAGCCGACCAGGTCGTCGGCGTGCTCGGCTGGCGCTGGTGGCCACTCCCTCCCGGCAGCGCCCTGCGCGACTGATCACTCCTCGCGACGCGCCCTGGCCTCGTGCGCCCGTGCCGCGAGCTGCTCGGCCGGCGGGTAGGCCACCTCGAGCAGGCACAGGCCGTGCGCGGGCATGACCTTGACCCGGGGGTCGCGCGCGCCCTGCGTCAGGACCTCCTCGGGCCACTCGATCCCACGCTCCCCCGTCCCGACCGGGACGAGCGCACCGATGAGCGCCCGGACCATCGAGTGACAGAAGGCGTCCGCGAGGATCGTCGCCTCGAGCAGGCCGTCCTCGCGGCGGCGCCAGTCATAGCGCAGCAACGTGCGCGTCGTGCTCGCGCCCTCCCTCTTCTTGCAGAAGGCCGCGAAGTTGCGCAGCCCGAGGAGTCGGTGGGTCGCCGCATTCATCGTCTCCACGTCGAGCGGGGTGCGCAGGGCCACCACCTCCCGACGACGAAGGGGGTCCAGCGTCGCCGGGTCGTCCCCGATGAGGTACCGGTAGCGCCGGCTCGTCGCCGCGAAGCGGGCATCGAAGCCGGGTGGGGCCTCGCTCACCCGGTGCACCACCACGTCGGCCGGCAGGACGCCGCGCAGCCGGGTGACCAGGGCCTGGAGCAGCGGCCGGTCGGAGTGACCTCGCGCCTGCTCGAGGTCGGCGGGGTCGAGGTCGACGTGGACGACCTGACCGAGGGCGTGGACGCCGGCGTCGGTGCGCCCGGCGACCGTGACCCGCGCCGGCTCGGGCAGCCGCAGGACCCGCGTGATCCCGGCGGTGAGCTCCCCCTCGACGGTGCGCAGCCCGGGCTGTGCGGCCCACCCGTGGAAGTCGGTGCCGTCGTAGGCGAGATCGAGACGCAGCCGCATGCGGGCCAGCGTAGGCGAGACCGCGGTAGTTGACTCGCGAGTAACTTCACGGCAGATTCACCCCATGTCGAGCGATGCGCCCTCCCTGCGATCACGACGAGCCGCCATCGCCGGCGCCTTCTTCGTCCAGGGCCTGCTCTTCATCTCGCTCACCCTGCGCCTGCCGCTCGTCCAGCGCACCTTCGACATCGACGAGCTGGCGCTCTCCGGCTACATGCTCCTCATGGTGCTGCTCGCCGGCCTCGGCTCCGTCCTCGCCGAGATGAGCGCCCGACGCCTCGGCAGCGGTCTCACGCTCCGCGCCGCGATGCTCGTCCTCGCTACCGGGACGGTGATCATGGGCGCCGCCCTCGGCACGGGGGACCTCGCCCCCTTCGTCCTCGGGCTGGCGGTCTACGGCACGGCCCTCGGCGGCGTCGATGCCACCTGCAACATGCAGGCCGTGGCGCTGGAGCACCGGCTCGACCGGCCGATCCTGCCCTCCTCGCACGGCGCATGGACGGCCGGCGGGCTGCTCGCGACCGCCATCGCGCTCACCCTGCCCGGTCTCGACCCGTCGCGCAGCGCGATGGCCGTCGCCGCGGCGCCCCTGGTCGTCCTCGTGCTCCCGCTCCTGCGGCACGACGCTGCGCCCCCGCAGCCGGCCACGACGATCGACGTGCCCTGGCGCGCGGTGAGCCTCGTCGGCATCGCCCTCGTGCTCTTCTACATGGTCGACACCGCCTCGACGGCCTGGGGTCCGGTCTACCTCGCCAGCTCCGAGGTCTTCACCGACCCACCGACGTCCTCGCAGATGGTCGCCCTCGCGACCCTGCCGTACCTCACGGCGACGATGCTCGCCCGGCTCGCCGGCGACGGCCTGACGCGCCGCTTCGGCGCCCCCGCGATGGTGCGCACCGGCGCGGCCGTCGCCTCCGTCGGCCTGCTCGTCGTCGTGCTCGCCCCGGCGCCGCTGTGGCCGGTCGCGATCCTCGGCTTCTTCGTCACCGGCCTCGGGGTCGCGGTCATCGCCCCGCTGTCCTTCTCCGCCGCCGCAGCCATCGCCGGCAGCGACGTCGACCCCGCCCAGCGCCGGGCCAGGGTCGACGCCGTCATCGCCCGGTTCAACCAGTTCAACTACGCCGGGGCGCTGCTCGGCGCCGTGCTCACCGGGGCCATCGGCGGGGTGAGCCTGCGCATCGGTTTCACCGTGCCGGCGCTGCTCGTGCTCGGCATGATCCCGCTCGCCCGCCACTTCGCCCGGCCCCGCAGATGACGAAGGGCGCTGCTCCCCGTCCGGGGAGCAGCGCCCTTCGTCGTGCGAGCGGTGGATCAGCCCTCGTCGGTGTCCACCTGCTGCTTGGCCTCGCCTCCGGCCGGCTCGAAGCCGGCCGCGATGGCCTCGTCGGCGGTCTGGAACCAGACCTCGGCGACGGTCGCGTCGAACCACTGCGAACCGGCGACGTGGTACTTCTTCGAGTCGAGGTTGCCCTTGACCGTGTACTCGTCGCTCGGCGCCGCGCCGTCCTCGAGCGCCGCAACGGCACCCTCGGGCAGCTCGGTGGCCGCGCTCTCCTCGGCCGGGGCCTCGGTGGCCTCGGTCTCGGCGGGCGCCTCGGCTACGGCCTCGTCCTTGGCGGAGCGCTTGGCAGCACCCTCCGCCTCGGCGACGACGGCGCGCTTCGGCTTCGCGTCGAGCGGCTCGCGGACGAGCTCGATGACGCACATCGGGGCGTTGTCGCCCTTGCGCGGCGCGATCTTCGTCGTCCGGGTGTAGCCACCCGGGCGGTCGGCCACGTCGGGCGCGATCTCGACAAAGAGGCGGTGGACGACGCCCTTGTCCTTGATGACGGTCATGACCTTGCGACGGGCGTGCAGGTCACCTCGCTTGGCGAAGGTGATCAGCCGCTCGGCGAGCGGACGCAGCCGCTTGGCCTTGGCCTGGGTCGTCGTGATCTGGTCGTACTCGAAGAGCGACGTGGCCAAGTTCGCCAGGATGTGGCGCTCGTGGGCCGGGCCGCCCCCGATACGGGGACCCTTGGTCGGGGTGGGCATGGTGTTCTCCTCAGGAGGTTTGACCTCACCGTTCGGTCAGGTCGAAGGGCGGTGGGTCAGAGCTGCTCGTCCTCGGCGAACGAGGCATCCTCGTCGCCGGACTCGTCATAGTCGTCGTCCTCGCCGTAACCGGGGATGGACGTCGGGTCGAAGCCGGGGGGGCTGTCCTTGAGGGCCAGGCCCATCTCGTGCAGCTTGGCCTTGACCTCGTCGATCGACTTTGCACCGAAGTTGCGGATGTCGAGCAGGTCCGCCTCGCTGCGACCGACGAG
>JBQGNO010000228.1:0-4140 GCA_052087725.1 Janibacter sp.
CTACATGAACACGGGCGAGGGGCTGCACCGCTTCGTCGACCCCGCCGACGGCGAGGTCTACCTCTACACGCAGTTCGAGGTCCCGGACAGCCGCCGGATGTACCCGGTCTTCGAGCAGCCCGACCTCAAGGCGAGCTTCACGCTGACCGTCACCGCGCCGGAGCACTGGCAGGTCATCGGCAACTCCCCCACCCCGGAGCCGACGCCGGTCCGTGACGGCGTGGCCACCTGGGCCTTCGCGCCGACCGAGCGGATGAGCAGCTACATCACCGCGCTCGTCGCCGGGCCCTACGACGTCGTCCGTGACTCGCTGACCTCGCGCGACAAGGAGGTGCCGCTGGGCATCTTCTGCCGCAAGTCGCTGACGCAGTACCTCGACGCGGACGCCCTCTTCGCGCTGACCAAGGCCGGCTTCGCCTTCTACGAGCAGGAGTTCGACCGGGCCTACCCCTTCACGAAGTACGACCAGGTCTTCGCGCCGGAGTACAACATGGGCGCGATGGAGAACGCCGGTCTCGTGACCTTCCACGAGATGTACGTCTTCCGCTCCAAGGTCCCCGACGCCCTCGTCGAGCGCCGTGCCCTCACCGTGCTCCACGAGCTCGCGCACATGTGGTTCGGCAACCTCGTGACGATGAAGTGGTGGAACGACCTCTGGCTCAACGAGTCCTTCGCCGAGTGGGCCTCGACGACCTGCCAGGCCGAGGTCACCGAGTGGGCTGATGCCTGGACCACCTTCTGCACGCACGAGAAGGCCTGGGCCTACCGCCAGGACCAGCTGTCCTCGACGCACCCGATCGTCGCGCCGATCCGCGACCTCGCCGATGTCGAGGTGAACTTCGACGGCATCACCTACGCGAAGGGCGCCTCCGTCCTCAAGCAGCTCGTCGCCTACGTGGGCCGCGAGGCCTTCCGGGACGGCATCCGCGCCTACTTCGCCAAGCACGCCTGGGGCAACACCACGCTCGACGACCTGCTCGACGAGCTCGAGGCCACCTCGGGCCGCGACCTGCGCTCCTGGTCGACGCTCTGGCTCGAGACGGCCGGGGCCAACACCCTGCGTCCGCTCGTCGAGGTCGACGAGCGCGGTCACTACGTCGACGCGGTCATCGAGCAGACCCATGCCGAGGGCTTCGCGACCCTGCGCCCGCACCGGCTCGCGGTCGGCCTGTACGACCTCCTCGACGGTCGGCTCGTGCGCCGCGAGCGCTTCGAGGTCGATGTCGACGGCGAGCACACGCCGCTGCCCCAGCTCGTCGGCCAGCGCCAGCCCGACCTGCTCCTGCTCAACGACGACGACCTGACCTACGCCAAGCTGCGTCTCGACGAGCGCTCCCTCGCCACGCTGCTGGCGCACCCGACGGCCTTCGAGGAGTCGCTGCCGGCCTCCCTGTCGCTGGCCTCGGCCTGGGACATGACGCGTGACGGCGAGATGCCGGCGCGGGAGTACGTCGAGCTCGTGCTGCCGGTCCTCGACGGGCTGGACGACTCGACCCTGCTGCGCACCCTGCTCGCCCAGGTCTCGACCTCGGTCAACGCCTACTCCGCGCCGGAGCACCGCGAGGCGCTGCGCCACGAGGCCGTCACCACCGTGCGCGCCCTCGCCGACAAGGCCGTGCCGGGCAGCGATGCCCAGCTCCAGCTCGTCACCGCTCACGCCAGCCTCCTCGCGCCCGGCGACGACACCTCCTTCGTCCGCGGGCTCCTCGAGGGGAGCACGACGCTCGAGGGCCTCGCCGTCGACACCGACATGCGGTGGAGCCTGCTCACCGGGCTCGCTGCCGCCGGCGAGGCGGATGCCGACGCCATTGCCCGGGAGGCGAAGGGGGACAACACCGCCACCGGTCGTGAGCGTGCCGCGCGAGCTGCCGCGAGCATCCCGACCGCGGAGGCCAAGGAGGCCGCGTGGCAGGCCGGGGCCGTGGCCACGGACACCCCGAACTCCGTCGTCGACGCGCATGCCCTCGGCTTCGGCCGGGCCGCCGACCCGGCGCTGCTCACCCCCTTCGTCGAGCGGTACCACGCGGCACTGGAGGAGGTCTGGGCCCAGCGGACCCATGCCATCGCCGAGGGCATCGTCATCGGCTTCTACCCGATGACCCTCGCCGGCCCCGAGCTGCTCGCGACGACGCAGACCTGGCTCGACTCGCACCCGCAGGCCCCGGCCGGCCTGCGGCGCACCGTCGCCGAGAGCCGTGACGCCGTGGCGCGTGCAGTGGCTGCTCAGGAGCGTGACGCACCATCGGTCGGATGAACGACGCGAACCACCTGCTCGCCCTCGACCTGACCTGGGCGGGCGCTGCCGACTGGCTGCTCGGGGCACCGCTGCGGATCGTCCTCACGCTCCTGCTGGCCTTCGTGGCGCGCCGTCTCGCGCACCGGGCGATCACCAAAGCCGTCAACGGCTCGATCGCCCGGAGCGAGGCCGTCCGGGCCAAGCGCGACCACAAGCGCAACCAGGGCATGGCCGCGAGCACGGTGCGTGAGCGCTCCCGGCAACGTGCCCTGACGACGGGCTCCCTGCTGCGCAGCATCGCGACGATCGCCATCGCCACGATCACGGTGCTCACCGTGCTGGCGCTGATGGACATCCCGCTCGCCCCGCTGCTCGCCTCCGCGGGTGTCGGTGGTGTGGCCCTCGGTTTCGGCGCCCAGGCCCTTGTGAAGGACTACCTCTCGGGGATCTTCATGATCCTCGAGGACCAGTACGGCGTCGGTGACTACATTGACACCGGTGAGGCCGTCGGCACCGTCGAGGAGGTCACGCTGCGGGTCACCCGGCTGCGCGACCTCGACGGCGTCGTCTGGTACGTGCGCAACGGCGAGGTCCTGCGGATCGGCAACCGCAGCCAGGGCTGGTCGACGGTCATGGTCGACCTCCCCTTCTCCTACAAGGAGGACGTCGACCGGGTCATCGGGATCATCAAGGACGCGGTCTCGGAGATGAACGAGGACACCCACTGGGGAGCGGTGCTACGCGAGGCGCCCAGCGTGCTCGGCGTCGAGTCGATCACCGCCGGGACCGTCGCGGTCCGGGTCTTCGCGACCTGCGCACCCAACGAGAACTGGAGCATCCAGCGGGAGATCCGTCGGCGGGTCAAGGACGCCTTCGACCGGGAGGGCATCGCCGGTCCCCCGCTCCCGCCCGTCGGCGGCCAGCACACGATCTGAGAGACTGCTGGGCGTGTTCGCCCAACCCGGAGAGTCCTTCTACGAGCAGGTCGGGGGTCATGAGACCTTCGTGCGTCTCGTCCACGGCTTCTACCAACGCGTCGCCGAGGACGCGCCCCTGAGGGCGCTCTACCCGGAGGAGGACCTCAGCGGCGCCGAGGTGCGGCTGAGGATGTTCCTCGAGCAGTACTTCGGCGGGCCGGGGACCTACAGCCAGCAGCGCGGCCATCCTCGCCTGCGGATGCGCCATGTCGACTACGCGGTGACCCCGGACATGCGGGACCGGTGGATGGCGCACATGCTCGGCGCCATGGACGACCTCGAGCTCCCCGAGTCGCACGACGCCGCCATGCGCGACTACTTCCAGCGGGCCGCGGACATGATGATCAACGCCGACGACGAAGGACGACGCCTGTGACCGACACCGGTCCGGACACCCTGGTCACCCACGACCTCCACGCCGCGTCCGCGGCCGCTGCCCCGTGGTGGCGTGATGCCGTGATCTACCAGATCTACCCGCGGTCCTGGGCCGACAGCGATGGCGACGGGGTCGGCGACCTGCCCGGCATCACCGCGCGACTGGACCACCTGCGCGCCCTCGGCGTCGACGCGGTGTGGCTCTCCCCCTTCTACCGCTCCCCCCAGCACGACGGTGGCTACGACGTCTCCGACCACGAGGACATCGACCCGCTCTTCGGGACGCTCGACGATGCGGACGCGCTCATCGAGCGCGCCCACGAGCTGGACCTGAAGATCATCGTCGACCTCGTCCCCAACCACACCTCGTCCGAGCACGAGTGGTTCCGGACGGCGCTGGCGGCCGCGCCCGGCAGCCCGGAGCGTGAGCGTTACATGTTTCGCGACGGCCTCGGCGAGGACGGCGAGCTGCCGCCGACCGACTGGCTGTCCAACTTCGGCGGTGAATGGGTTGACCCAATCACGGAATCGAGTACCCTCGAACAAATAATT
>JBQGNO010000229.1:0-4133 GCA_052087725.1 Janibacter sp.
GCCCTGGGGCGGGGCGAGGTACTGGGTGGCCGGCTCGGCGACGGCGAAGAACATCACGTCGGTGCCGATGCCGGCGGCGAAGAGCATCGCCGCCCACGAGAAGGTGGAGAACTCCGGACGGTCGTCCTCGTCACCGAGGCGGACGCGCGCGTAGCGCACGCCGACGTAGATGACGAAGACGAGGATGACGGTGGCCAGGAGGATGTAGAACCAGCCGAACCAGTTGGCGATCCAGCCCACGACGGTCCCGAGGGTGCTCTCGGCGTGCTCCGGGGCGAGGAGGGCCCAGAGCGCGACGATGAGGGTCACGACGCCGGAGACTGCGAGGACGGCGCGCTTGACGCGGGGCTTGCTCGGGCGGTTCTCGGTCAGGTCGGGGTCGATGGTGGTCAGGGGTGTGCTCACCGGGTCTCTCCCTTCGCCTGGGCGTCGCGGAGCACACTCAGCGCGCTCGGCACGTCGGGACGGGCGTCCCAGGCGGCATTGCGCGGGTCGCCCTCGGGGTAGAGGGGCATGCCCTGCTTGGCCCGGTAGAGCGGCGGGTTCTCCGGAGCGAGGGGAGTGTTGCCGGCGATGATGTCAGCGGCCTTCTCGGCGACCATCATCACCGGGGCGTAGATGTTGCCATTGGTGATGGTCGGGAAGACCGAGGCGTCGACGACCCGCAGGCCCTCGGTGCCGTGGACCCGCATCGTCGCCGGGTCGACGACCGACATCGCGTCGGTGCCCATCTTGGCGGAGCAGGACGGGTGCAGCGCCGTCTCGGCGTCCTGGGCGACCCAGTCGATGATCTCCTGGTCGGTCTGCACACTCGGTCCGGGTGAGATCTCACCACCGTCGAAGGGGGCGAAGGCCGCCTGGTCGAGGATGTGCCGGGCAGCGCGCACGACCTCGACCCACTCGCGGCGGTCGCGCTCGGTCGAGAGGTAGTTGAAGCGGATCTCCGGCTTGGTGAAGGGGTCGTTGCTCGTGATGCGCAGGTCGCCGCGGACATCGGAGTTCATCGGGCCGATGTGCACCTGGTAGCCGTGCTTTCCACCCGAGGCGGTGCCGTCGTAGCGCACCGCGATCGGCAGGAAGTGGAACATGAGGTTGGGGTAGGCCACCTCGTCGTTGGTGCGGATGAACCCGCCGGCCTCGAAGTGGTTGGAGGCGCCCACGCCCCGGTTGAGGAAGAGCCACTCGGCGCCGATGTAGGGCGCCTTCCACTTCTTCAGCCAGGGCGCGATGGACACCGGCTGCGTGCTCTCGTGCTGGAGGTAGACCTCGAGGTGGTCCTGCAGGTTCTCCCCGACACCCGGCAGGTCGATCCGCGGGGTGACACCGGCGGCCCGGAGCGTCTCCGGGTTGCCGATGCCCGACAGCTGGAGGAGCTGCGGGGAGTTGAAGGCACCGCCGCAGAGGATGACCTCGCCGGCCTCGACGGAGTGGTGGGTCCTGTGGGCCCGGACGAAGTCGACGCCGGTGACCCGGTTGCCCTGCCAGCGCAGGTTGGTCACGGTCGCGAGGGTGGTGACGTCGAGGTTCGTGCGGTCACGCACCGGGCGGAGGTAAGCCCGCGAGGCGGACATCCGGCTGCCCTTGGAGACATTGCGGTCGAAGGGGGCGAAGCCCTCCTGGCGGTAGCCGTTGACGTCATCGGTGCGGGAGTAGCCGGCCTGCGTCGTCGCCTCGAGGAAGGCCTGGAAGAGCGGGCTCTCGGCCGGTCCCCGCTCGAGCTTCAGCGGTCCGGCTCCGCCACGCCAGGCGTCGGCACCGGCGGTCGTGGTCTCCATGCGCTTGAAGTACGGGAGGCAGTGGGCGTAGTCCCACTGCTCCATGCCGTCGAAGGAGGACCACGTGTCGTAGTCACCGGGGTTGCCGCGCTGGAAGATCATGCCGTTGATGCTCGAGCTGCCGCCGAGGACCTTGCCGCGGGCGTGCTTGACCCGTCGCCCTCCCATGTAGGGCTCCGGCTCGCTCTCGTAGGCCCAGTCGTAGAGCGGGTTGCCCGCGGGGAACATCAGCGCGGCCGGCATGTGGATCAGCGGGTCCGCGAGGAAGTCGGCTCGTCCGGCCTCGAGGACGAGCACGCTCGTGCTCTCGTCGCTGCTCAGCCGGTTGGCCAGTGCGGAGCCGGCGGACCCTCCGCCGACGATGATGTAGTCATAACGCTTTCTCATGTCTCTCTTCTCCCGTGTGTACAGAGCCGATGGTTGAGGTGCGAGGCCGCCCGCGGCCGAGCCTCGAAACCCGGCGGACGTGGTTGCTGTCAGACCTGCGAGTCGGCGAACCAGTCGGCGCGGGCCGGCCGGGTGTTGTGCCAGATGTGCTTCGTCTCCTGGTACTCGTGCAGCCCGGCGGTGCCGAGCTCGCGCCCGATGCCCGACTGCTTCATGCCGCCCCACTCGGCGGCGGGGACGTAGGGGTGGAAGTCGTTGATCCAGACCGTGCCGTGGCGCAGACGACGGGCCATCCGCTCGGCCCGCCCGGCGTCCTGCGTCCACACGGCACCGGTGAGGCCGTAGATCGTGTCGTTGGCCAGGGCGATCGCGGCGTCCTCGGCCGCGTCGCGCGTCTGGCCGGAGAAGGTCTCGACGGTGAGGACCGGGCCGAAGGACTCGTCCTGGACGCAGGTCATCTCGGTCGAGCACCCGTCGAGGATCGTCGGCGGGTAGTAGCTGCCCACGGCCAGCTCGCCACCGGGGCGCTCGCCGCCGCAGCGCAGCACGGCGCCCTCGGCGAGAGCAGCCGCGACATAGGCCTCCACCTTGTCGCGGTGCGCGTCGCTGATCAGGGGGCCGGTCTCGGCATCGGCGTCGAAGGGCCCACCCATCCGGATGTCCTTCGCGCGGCGGACGAGCTCGTCGACGACCTCGTCGTGGATCGACTCCTCGACGATGAGCCGCGAGCCCGCGGAGCAGACCTGGCCGGAGTCGAGGAAGATCGCGGTGAGGGCATTGTCGATCGCCACGTCCATGTCGGCGTCGGCGAAGATCACGTTGGGGTTCTTGCCACCGAGCTCCAGCGCGACCTTCTTCACCGTGCCTGCGGCGGCGGCCATGATCGTCCGGCCGGTCACGAGCCCGCCGGTGAAGGAGACGAGGTCGACCTCGGGGGCGTCGGTCATCGCGGCGCCGACGGTGCTGCCGGGACCGAGCACGAGGTTGGCGACACCGTCGGGGAGCCCCTCCTCGGCGAGGGCGCGCACGAGCCAGATCGAGGTCTGGGGCGTCAGCTCGCTCGGCTTGAGGACGAAGGTGTTGCCGGCCGCCAGAGCGGGTGCGACCTTCCACGCGGTCTGGAGCAGCGGGAAGTTCCACGGGGTGATCAGCGAGCACACGCCGACCGGCTCGGTGACGACGCGCGAGGACACGTCGGGCATGCCGGCGTCGACGACATGGCCGGCCTCGGCCTGGGCCAGCGAGGCGAAGTGGCGGAAGACGGCGACGATGTCCTCCATGTCGAGGCGGGCCTCGACATGCCGCTTGCCGGTGTCGAGGGACTCCAGCCGGGCGACGTCGTCGAGCTCTCGCTCGAGGCGGTCCGCGATCCGGTGGAGCAGCGCGGCGCGCTCCGGGGCCGGGGTGCTCGGCCAGGGGCCGGAGTCGAAGGCCTCGCGAGCGGCCCGGACCGCATCGAGGGCGTCGCCGGCCCCCCCTTCGTCCACGGTCACGACGACGGACCCGTCGGCGGGGGAGGTGATCTCGCGGGTCTCGCCGGAGGCGGCGGCCCGCCACTGTCCTGCGATGTACAAGGTCGACATGGTGCTCCTCATCAGTGGCGTCCGGTGCGCGCCAACCGTAACGCACGTTTCACTCAATACTGAAACGGCCGTTATGGTTAAGGTGTGCCCATGGCAACCGAACGCAGGCGACCCGCACGGGAGCGACTCCTCAGCGCCGCGGACGAGCTGATGTTCGTCGACGGCGTGGTCCTCACCCCGGTCGATGTGATCCTGCGTCGGGCCGGCGCCTCACCGGCGACCCTCTATGCCAACTTCGACAACAAGGACGGCCTCATCGCGGCCGCGCTCGAGCGCCGGCTGGAGGAGTGGACGGCCGCGTGGGACAAGGCCATCGCGGCCACTGACTCACCCCTCGAGCGCCTGGTGTCGATCTTCCCGGCGCTGCGCAGCTATCAGCACGAGCGAC
>JBQGNO010000230.1:0-4111 GCA_052087725.1 Janibacter sp.
CTGGGCCAGGGCAAGTCCGACCTGCTGGAGAACACCGTGATCACCGGCATCGCCGAGGGCCATGGGGCGACGCCCGCCCAGGTGGTGCTGGCCTGGCACCTCGCCCATGGCATCGTGACGATCCCGAAGTCGGTCACGCCATCACGCATCGTGGAGAACCTCGCCGCCGCCGAGCTCGAGCTCACGGCCGACGAGATCGCGGCGATCGACGAGCTGGACCGTCCCGACGGCCGCGGCGGCGCGGACCCGGCGACCAAGACGGCCTGAGGCCGGCTCGGCCGACCACCCACGCGGCCGGAACCGGAGCCGCCCCTTCCCCCGGTTCCGGCCACGTCGGCGCCATCGCCGTTACCTCCGAGTATTCTGTGCTCTGTCTGTGCAGGGAGGGGGAGAGACGAGGGGGCGCATGATGCAGGACAGGACAGCAGTTGAGACCGGCGAAAGAGCCGAAGGTTCCGCACCACCGGTGACGGCATGAACGGCGAGAGAAGTCGGATTCCACAGCGCGCTCGGCGTCTGCTCTTCGTTGCGGTTGCGGCAATCGCAGCGATCGCGATCGTGATGGCCGTGGCCATCGTCGGCAAGCGCGGGCCGAGCCCCTCGCCGGCGGTGGCAGACATGGGCAGCACGGCGATCTCAGGGATGGAGCCCGCCGAGTCCGAGGGCCCAGCCGGCGTCGACGTGGAGCTGCCGCCGGGGTCCACCGACGTGAAGGTCGCGGCAGCGGGCGTGCAGGGCACAGCCCTCGCTCGCGCCTCCGTCGATCCGGCCGTCGACGTCGAGCTCTCGGAAGGGGACTCCACCTTCCTCACCGCCGCGGGAGGGACCGGCCCCATCTCTGCCACCTCATTCTTCCCGGTGCGGGATGGTGTCGTCACGGTGGAGTCGTCCTCGCCCGCCTCGTTCCATCTCGAGGTGCTGGCTCTCTTCGACGGAGAGGCGCAGACTGCGGGATCGCTACGGCTGCTCCCCGACCCCGTGCAGGTCGTCGACACGGCGACCGGGATCGGCTCGGATGACCTCACGACGCCGATGGACGTCTACGTCAACGGGTACGCCGCCCCCCAAGGCACGCCCCACGTGCTGGCACGCCTCACCGGCACCTTCGAAGCGCCCGCCTCCGTAACGTTGTCCGGGCAGGCAGTGCACTTCCCCGCAGGAACGTCCTCCACCACCACGGTGCTCAGCACCGACCACGATGCCATCACCCTTTCCGCGGACGACCACGGCGAGCTGATTATCGATCTCATCGGCTACGTGACGACCTCCGACAGTGACACTCCGCTCGGACCCCAGGACGACTCCACGACCGCTGGCGCCGTCATGGGACTGTCCTCGCAGACCTCCCAGAGCCTCTCCCTCACGGAGGGCTCGCCAGCAGACGTGAATCTCGGTGATCTGCGCGCCACCGCCGCGATCGGCCTGCTCTCCCCCGACCCAGGCGCCCCCGGGTCGATCACCAGCACCTATGACGCGAATGCTCACCACCGCGGTACGGCCGTGACTGGTGCGACCGAGCGTGCAGGCGAACTGGTGATCGTCGCCGGAGACGATCCACAGCTTGCCGCCGACGTGGACGTACGGGCGGATTTCCTGCCCGTCGCAATCGTGCAGCCCGGCGAGATCGTCGCCGCGGATGATGTCTCCGTCACGATCGAGTCCTTCCCCGAGCTGGAAGCGGAAGCCACTCATGGGATACTCCGCTTCGCAGGCGCATTCCGCGCGCCCAATCGGATCGCTGCGATCAACATCGAGGTCGACGGGCAGCCGCTCGCGCGCAACGTACCGCTGAGCCTCGACGGGAACGGCGGCACGTGGCATCAGGACATCATTCCTGACCAGAGCGGCCCCATGGAGGTCGCGGTCACCGCTAGGCACATCGACGGAAGAACGGCCACCGCCACATGGAACGGCACGGTGACTGTTCCTGCAGATGACGAGGTAGTGCTCTCACCGCAGGCGAGAGTCCTCACCCCGGAGGAGGCAGCCGGGATCGAGGAAGAGAGCGCAGCTGTCCTCTCCTCCGTCGAAGCCCCGGACTACACCATCGGCGACGCCATCGTCGCGGGCGCCTCCGACGGCCTTCCCGACGGAGTGCTCGGACAGGTGCTCGCGATCCGCTACGAGCAGGGACGCTGGCTCACCGTCCTCGGTCCCGCCACCTTGGGCAACGTGATCCTCCAGGGGGATTTCGACCTCGTGCTCGACCGCACTGACTCCGGCGACATCGCGCAGCAGGACCTTGACGGCGACGAGCAGGGGCAGGCCGCCACCAGCACCGGTTCCGTCGGCGGCGCTGTCAACGGCGACATCGGCGGAGCCGTCGGCAGTGCGCCCGTCGTCCCGCTCCTTCCGCCGATGGACGGCTCCGCAGGGGAGCCGCCCGAGCTTTCCACCGACAGCTCGTACGACCTGGTGTCGCACACATGCGACGACGACCTCGCCTCGATCCCCCTGGCGTCCCGCGACGCGGAGACCACCTCCGCCGACGGCCTGTGGTCGATGAAGGGGTCCGCGCAACTCGAGGCTTCGGTGACGTGCGAGGCGAAGCTGGGTCTGCGCGTCGCCTACAGCGCCGAGTACAAGCCCGACGGTGTGATCGCCGTGGGCCTCGACGCGGTCCAGCTCCTGAACACTGCTCGGATCCTCGAGGACGACGAAGCGCAGACCCTGGAGGGCGTGCTGACCACCGCCGGGTCTCTCTACGAGAGCGACTGGACAATGAGCGCCTCTCTCCTGGGCACCGCGGACGTGGCGGTCGGACTCAACGGGAGCGTGAAGGGCGAGATCGCCACCGTCAATGACGAGCTCGAAAGGCACGTCCCGCTGGCGCGTGCCACGTTCTTCCTCGGGCCAGTGCCGGTCACGCTAGACGGCGACGTGACGCTCACTCCGAGCATCTCCCTCGAGGCAGAGGGCGACCTCGAGCTCTCCACCGAATTCTCCGGCTCGGTGGAATCCGGTCTGTCGCTCGAGCGAAGCACGGGCATCGCCCCGCTCTACTCGCTCGGCACCGCGCTGTCGACGGAGGTCACCGGGACTGCGAGCGCGACGGCCACCGCAGCCTTGGCCGTGGAGCCGACCTTGACGCTGTACAAGACGATGTCCCTCTCGCTCACCGCTCGCCCCACGGCGGAGGCGACGGCGAAGGGCGAATTCTCCGCGTCTGACGGGGGCTCCTTCGCCCTCACCGACCAGGACGCCGTGACGAAGAAGGCCGCTGCCGACGGACTTACGCTGACCACTCAGGGGAGGCGCTACCTCGACCTCGAAGGCTCGTTCAGAATCGGTCTGGACCTCGAGCGCGAGCTGGCGGCATTCCCCCACATCCTCACAGTGCTCGAGGGCGCAGGGGTGCCGCTCGAGGTTACCCTTCTCAACACAACCTTCGCGACCAGCACATTCGCGGAGGAGACGCTGTGGGAGTACTCCTACCCGGCGGATATCGACCCCGAGAGCTTCGAACTCGAGATCCCTGAGCCCGACTTCAGCGACGACGGCGCCGAACTCCTGGATGAGCTTGACGGGAAGAGCTTCGTCTTCTCCTCCGGTGCCGGCGGGTGGGGGATGAACTATGAGATGGGTCCTGACGGTACCTTCGCTGGCACGTACTTCGACTCGGACATGGGGTCCGGTGTCCGGTACGTCGCTCGGTTCGACGGCCAGTTCGAGATCGGGGACCAGATCGACGAGACGACCTACGCCCTGGACCTCGTGGAGTTCACTCGGACTTCGCCCGCGAGCGGTCAGGAGGCGGAGGACGGCTACGACATCGAATACGTGTCGTCGGTGTACGGATTCGATCGGTGCCGTGATTTCCGTCTGCTGCTCCCCGATACCCCCACGAGCACTCTGAACGACGATCAGCGGCTGTGGTCGACCGCGGCTCGGGAGGGCCCTACGCTGACGATCTTCTCCGTCACCTGCTTCGAGGAAGACCGACAAGAGGACATCATGCACGACGAGTCGCTCTGAGTGCCATCACGCACCTCGGCACTGGTTCGCCCGCGTCAGCCCCTGGGTGCCCGCACGTTCATGTGGACCCCCAACTTGCCACCGGAGCTCAGAAGTAGACCGCGAGCGGTCCCGTCGGCCCGTCGATGACCTGCAC
>JBQGNO010000231.1:0-4040 GCA_052087725.1 Janibacter sp.
TCACCGGCACATAGACGGGGGAGGCGGGCGAGATGACGGCCTTTATGCCGTAGGAGAGGACCGCGGGGTCGGGAAGGGGGGTCGACAGACCCGGCGTGATCCACCCGGCATTGCCCCACGAGGAGCCGGCGGCGACCCCGTCCCGGTCGAGCACCTCGACCTCGACACCGTGCTCCTGGAGGAACCACGCGGTCGACAGGCCGACCATGCCGGCGCCGATGACGGCGACCTTCCGGGGAGGGGGGATCTGGGTGTTCATCGCGTCCTCTCGACAGGGCCCCGGGGTCTCCGGTGACCTCACCGATCCACTGTGCCCCAGGTCACGTCATGCGGGCAAAGTCGCGGGGATGGCCGCCACCTGGTCCCGCCAGCGCTGCCAGGTCGGGGCCAGGTCGGCCTCGTCGAGATGGGCGTGCTCGTGGAGCGCTCGCCGGATCGCACCCGGTCCGTGCAGCGCGGTCTCGCGGATGGTCTTGCCTCCGCCGAAGCCCACCTCGTCGCCGCCGACGGTGCGGTCCTCCTCGACCTCGATCCACAGGTCGGTGTCGCCCAGACGGACCTGGTCGCCCGTCGAGCCGTACATGCTCACGTATTCGCGGCGGTCCATGTGGCTCATGACTGATCCCCCCCCCTCGTCTCGTCGCGGTCGGCCGGCTCATCGCTGAGCCGGACCGGGCCGCACGGGCGACATTGGGGGAGTCCGCCTCGGTGCCGGGCGTGCCGAAGGGGTCGACGGTGCGGCTGACGCCGGGCTCGAAGCGCACCGAGGTGCCGGAGGGAACATCCAGACGAAAAGCCCTGCGCTGCGTCGCGGTCGAAGGTCAGCGCGGGGTTGGCGTCCGGCAGGTGCAGGTGCGAGCCGATCTGGATCGGGCGGTCGCCGTCGTTGACGACGACGACCGAGCGGGACTCGAGAGCGGCGTTCAGGTCGACCGGCTCGTCGCCGGCCCTGACCTCGCCGGGGATCACTGGATCGGCTCCGTGATCGTCACGAGCTTGCGCCCGTCGGGGAAGGTCGCCTCGACCAGGACATCGGGGGTCATCTCCGGCACTCCCTCCATGACGTCCGCACGGGTGAGGACGTGTCGGCCGTCGTTCATCAGGTCGCTCACGAGCGCGCCCTCGCGGGCGCGCTCGAGCACCCAGCAGGAGAGGATCGCCACTGCCTCGGGGTGGTTGAGGAGTTCGCCGCGCTCCTGCCGGTCGCGGGCGACCATGCCGGCGACGCTCAGGAGCAACTTCTCCGTGTCGGACGGAGTGAAGTTCATGCCCACCTCGGATCCGGGTCGAGCGCCCGAAGGGGTTGGGGCCGCTCCGAGCGACACTAGGTACGCCCGGGCGAGAAGTCCACAGGGCGGGGCACGACTACACTCCCCTCGCCGGGGCCTCTAGCTCAACCGGTAGAGCTGCGGACTTTTAATCCGTAGGTTGTGGGTTCGAGTCCCACGGGGCCCACACCGTGTGCTCGGGGGAATGTCAGTCTCCGGTGGTGGGATGGGCAGCGACCCTCCCACCCCGTGGACCCGAGCCCGAGGAGCAGCCATGACCCCAGCCATCGTCCTGGACATCGTGCTCGTCCTGGCTCTCGCCGCCTACGCCGCGGGCATGTACCGCACCGGCCTCGTCGCGGGCGCCCTGTCGCTGATCGGTCTGCTTGGCGGAGGGCTGCTCGCGTTGTGGGGTCTGCCGGGTCTGCTGCAGGAGTGGGCCGCCGTTGACGAGGACCCGCTGCTGCGTGGGGTCCTGCTCATCGTGGGGACCTTCGTCGCCGCCGTGCTCGGCCAGTACATCGGGGCTCGACTCGGTGCCCGACTGCGCTCCTGGGTCAGGTGGCGACCGGCGCGGGCGCTCGACTCGGTGCTCGGCGCGCTCGGAGCCCTCGTGGTCGGCGCCAGCCTCGTCTGGTTCGGCGCGGCAGCCATCGTCGCCGGCTCGCACCAGCCCGCCCCTCCCGCCGTGGCCGACTCCCGGGTCCTCCAGCAGATCGACGAGATCATGCCCGCGGACGCCGACCAGGTCCTCAGCGGGGCCTACCGCTCGCTCGACGCGGACGGCTTCCCTAGGGTCTTCACCGGCGTCGGCTCCGAGGACATCCGGCCGGTCACCCCGCCCGATCCGGGGGTCGTCCAGGGGCGTGGCGTCGAGGCTGCGGCCGACTCGGTGGCGAAGGTGACCGGCTTTGCCACCGACTGCGGGCGGGGTCAGTCCGGCAGTGGGTGGGTCGTGGCTCCGCAGCGGGTCGTCACCAATGCCCACGTCGTGGCCGGGGTGGACCGCCCTTCGGTGCAGATCGGAGGCGACGGGCGCACCTACGAGGCGACGACCGTGGCCTTCGACCCCCGACGCGATGTGGCCGTCCTCGCAGTGCCCGAGCTGACGGCGCAGCCCCTGCCCAGCGGTGACGAGCAGTCGCACGGGGACAACGTCGCGGTCGCCGGATTCCCCCTGGGTGGGCCCTACGACGTCGAGCCGGGTCGCGTCCGCGATCTCATGACGGCCCGAGGCGCCGCCATCGACGGGTCCCCCGGAGTCGACCGCGAGGTGTACTCGGTCAACGCCCGGGTGGAGCAGGGCAACTCCGGAGGCCCGCTCCTCTCGCCGTCCGGCCAGGTCGTGGGCACGGTCTTCGCCAAGTCGCAGACGAG
Organism: Janibacter sp.; assembly: GCA_052087725.1. Taxonomy (GTDB): domain Bacteria; phylum Actinomycetota; class Actinomycetes; order Actinomycetales; family Dermatophilaceae; genus Janibacter. Next base: position 2,646 of record JBQGNO010000231.1, read on the forward strand.
CGCCAACACCGGCTATGCCCTGACGCTCGAGGAGACCCGGCCGGTCATCGAGGAGGGCACCCGGGCCGACGAGCCGGTCGAGACCGGCTCGTGCGCGGCCTGAGGTCCGGGGCATCGTCTCGAGAGGGCTCGGCTGGACAGATGGTTGAAAGTTGTACAAACTGGAGCGACCCCCATCAAGGAGACCTCCATGAAGCTCAGCCACATCCCCGTGCGCCTCGTCACCGGCGCCTTCATCCTCAACAGCGGACTGACCAAGCGAAACCTGCCCCCCGAGGCGGCAGGCGCACTGCAGGGCATGGCCGCCAACGGCGTGCCGCAGGTGAAGTCCATGGAGCCGGCGGCCTTCGGCCGGGCGCTCAGCACCGGCGAGATCGCCCTCGGCGCAGCCCTGCTCACCCCCTTCGTACCCTCGGCCGTCGCCGGCGCTGCGCTGACGGCCTTCGGTGGAGGTCTGGTGCGGATGTACCTCAACACCCCCGGGATGACCGAGGAGGGCTCGGCGATCCGGCCGAGCCAGGACGGCACTGCCGTCGCCAAGGACGTCTGGCTGGTCGGCGCCGGTCTGGGTCTGGTCATCGACGCCCTGGCCTCGCGCAAGTAAGTCGCTCGGCCCGAGAGGGCTCACCCGGCCGACTCGACGGTGGGGGCGAAGGGGTCGGGCCCCCTTCGCCCCCACCGTCGTTCGTTCAGCCCAGGCCGAGGCCCCGCAGGCCGGTCGCGTTGAGCTGCTCGGCGGTGAAGCGCTCGCTCCACTCCCGCTCGTAGTGCTCCTCGGGGAAGTCGGTCGGGCTGGACCCACTGAGGAAGGCCTCGCGGACGCTCTCGGCGTACCGCTCGTTGCGGGGGCACCACGGCGCGGCCGGGATGTACATGACATTGCCCCAGCCCTGCTGGTCCTCGACTGGCGCGACGCTGTGGATCATGTCGCAGTGCCACCACACGGAGTCGCCGGCCTGCACGTCCGGGATGCCGGTGAGGGCCTCGAGCACGTCCTCGTGCCAGCGGGTGCTCGCCGGGAAGACCTGGTTGGTCGTGACGCCGCACATCTCGTCCTCGGATACGTCCGAGAGCAGGGGGCGCAGCATGAGGTAGGCCATGGCCTCCGGCACCGGCACCGTGTGCAGCACGCCCTGGTCGTGGTCCATGTCCGACAGGGCGGTCCACCCCTGGAAGGTTCGGAAGGCCGAGCACATCGTGCTGCCCGGGTACTGCGGCCCGGCGGTGCGGTGTGCCGCGTCCCAGGGGTCGTAGGCCTCGACGTCCCCGTCGAAGAGGTGCCGGAAGGCGCGCTGGTACTCGCTGGTCATCCACAGGTCCAGCGTGCCGGGGTCGGAGTGCGTCCCCAGGCCGGCCGAGTCGGTGCCCGGCGGGCGGCGGCGAATGCGGTCCGGG
>JBQGNO010000232.1:0-3984 GCA_052087725.1 Janibacter sp.
CCGCCTGCGCGGACGATTGCGTACACCACGTCACTGCTCCATCTTGTGATTCGGACTGCTCGTCGAGTCATGTTTCCTGCCGGGTGTCACCGCGGACCTGCGACCGTCAACCGGGCCTGGCCCCTGCACGAGCAGGGTCAAGCGGGAGATGCGGTCGCGCGATGCCCACCGGAATCACGACTGCGGCACGTTTTGCGCCAGGGGACAGCTTACGATCCCTGCACCCGCCGGTCAACCACCAGACACGGTCCGACCTGCGAGAACGCGGTCACACCCTGTGGAACACATCACCCCTCGTCAGAGGTGCCCTGCTCCTCGGTGGCCGCCGAGGCCTCGGAGGCCTCCTGAGCGGGCTCGCTCGTGACGGGCTCGCCGTCGACGACCACCTCGGGCTGGGCGTTCGCTCCGGAGGCCGCGGCGATCGACGCGATGGTGGCGCGAGCCAGGGCACGGCTGTCGGCATCGTCCTCGAGACGATGCACATCGGCCTGCGCCTCCTCGGCGCCGCTGTCCGAGCTCTCGCCCTCGTCCTTGGCACCGCCGCGGGAGCGCCGGCCACGCCGACGGGAGGACTTCGAGGAGTCGTCCCCGCCGTTGCCGCCCCCGTTGCCGCCGCCGTCGCTGTGGCTGTGAGTGCCGTCGACGTCCACCACCAGTCCCCGACCGCTGCAGTGCTCGCAGGTGTTGGAGAAGGTCTCGACCAGGCCCTGGCCGACCCGCTTTCGGGTCATCTGGACCAGGCCCAGCGAGGTGACCTCGGCGACCTGATGCTTGGTGCGGTCGCGGCCGAGGCACTCGACCAGGCGCCGCAGCACGAGGTCGCGGTTGGACTCGAGCACCATGTCGATGAAGTCGATGACGATGATGCCGCCGATGTCTCGCAGCCGCAGCTGGCGCACGATCTCCTCGGCGGATTCGAGGTTGTTCTTGGTGACGGTCTCCTCGAGGGAGCCGCCGGTCCCGGTGAACTTGCCGGTGTTCACATCGACCACGGTCATCGCCTCGGTGCGGTCGATGACCAGGGAGCCGCCGGAGGGCAGGTAGACCTTGCGATCCATGGCCTTGAGCAGCTGCTCGTCGATGCGGTGCTTGGCGAACACGTCCTTCTCGCCGACGTGACGCGTGACGCGCTCCAGGAGATCCGGGGCGACATCGCTGACGTAGGCGTGGACCTCGTCGTGCACCTTGTCGCCTTCGACGATCAAGGAGGTGAAGTCCTCGTTGAAGACGTCCCGCACGACCTTGATCGCGATGTCGGGCTCCTGGGAGAGGGCCACCGGGGCGGACCTGCTCTTCTGCGCCTTCTGGATCTTCTCCCACTGGGCGCGGAGGCGCTCGACGTCATGCGTCAGCTCTGCCTCGCTCGCGCCCTCGGCGGCGGTGCGCACGATGACGCCCGCATCCTCGGGGATGATCTGGCGCATGATCTTCTTCAGCCGTGCGCGCTCGTTGTCGGGCAGCTTGCGGGAGATGCCGGTCATCGAACCGCCGGGCACGAACACCACGTAGCGGCCGGGGAGCGAGATCTGGCTGGTCAGGCGGGCGCCCTTGTGGCCGATCGGGTCCTTGGTGACCTGGACCAGCACCGGATCGCCGCTCTTCAGCGCGAGCTCGATGCGGCGCGGCTGGCCCTCGAGGCCGACGGCATCCCAGTTGACCTCACCGGCGTACAGCACGGCGTTGCGGCCCTTGCCGATGTCCACGAACGCGGCCTCCATGGAGGGCAGCACGTTCTGGACCTTGCCCATGTACACGTTGCCGACCATCGAGGTCTGCGCCTTCTGGGCCACATAGTGCTCGACGAGCACATCGTCCTCGAGCACGGCGATCTGGGTGCGGCCGGCGCGCTCGCGCACCACCATCGAACGCTTGACGGATTCGCGGCGGGCCAGGAACTCGGCCTCGGTGATCACGTTGCGGCGACGACCGGCGTCACGACCCTCACGACGGCGCTGACGCTTGGCCTCGAGACGGGTCGAGCCCTTGACGGCCTGGACCTCGTCCCGGGCCTCGCGGACCTTGACCACGGTGTTCGGCGGATCATCCGGCGAGCCGGAGTCGTCGTTGCCGTTGCTGCTGCTGCTGCCGGAGCGGCGACGGCGACGGCGCCGACGCGAGCCGGAGGAGCTCGAGGAGCCGGAGTCACCGCTCTCGTCGCTGCGATCCTCGTCCTCGGAGTTGTCCTGCGAGGCGGAGTCGGAGCCGTCCTCGGCATGGTCCGACGACGGCTCGCCCGAGTCGTCCTCGGAGTCCGAGCCGTCCTCATCGCCGCGTCCCCGGCCACGGCGGCCACGGCCTCCGCGACGACGGCGACGGCGAGAGCTGCCATTCATGCCCTCCGAGGAGTGGCGGTCCTCGCTGCTGTCGTCCTCGGAATCCTCGGAATCTTCGGACCCGGCATCGGAGCCCGTGTCGACATCGTCGGAGTCGCCCGAAACGGCGGCACCGGCGCCACGCTGCGAGGAGCGTCGCGAACGGCTGCGGCGCGAACGGCTGGGGGTCTCCTGCTCGTCCTGAGCGGACTCCTCGTCCTCGTGCTCGTCCTCGGCGACGTTCGCGAAGGAGAGGTCGGCGGTGCCGACCGGGGCGTCCTGGGCACCGACCGTGGTGCGGGGCTGCGGAGTGGGGGCCTGGAACAGGAGGGAGGCGAAGTCCATCTGGACCTGCTCTCGCCGACGAGCGCGATCGTCATCGACCCCATCATCCGAGGCGCCGCGGGCCGAGGCCAGCGCACGCAGGTCGTCAACGACCGGGTTGCCGTCGCTCTCCGGCTCCTGGACGGGCTCGGGCTCCTCGCTGGGCGGCTCTTCGACCGGCAGCTGGGCCGCGGCCTCCTCGACCGGTTCTGCGGCGGGGGTGAAGGTCGGGGCACCGGCCGGTGCTCCGGCGCGTCGGCGGGGGCGCTTGGCGGGTGCCGGCGGCTCCTCGACCGGGGCGGCCTCCTGCAGTGCCACCACGGTGCGCGGAGCAGTGGTCTTCGGCTGCTCGACGGTGGGAGGCGTGAACGCGGGGGCACCCGCGGGGGCTCCTGCGCGGCGCCGACGGCGTACGGGAGCAGTGGGCTGCGTCTCGTCCGACGAGTCGTTCTCGGGATTATGGGTGCTGTCAGCCATACGGCCGTCTCCTTCTGGAGGACCAGCGCACCCTGGTCCCGTCTGGTCATCGTCTCAGTGGACGGAAGTCTCAAGCCCTCGCCGTCGCGCAGCTCCCCAGTGGAAGCGCTGCGATGCCGACCGAGGGAGCACAGCGGTCGCGGTCGTCCGCGTAGCCGGTGCTCCGACGTCACGACGCCGGGAGGTTCTCCCACCCGGTACGGAGCGGGAGAGTGCCGCGATCAGTATGGCACAGGGCTCATCGGGCACCGCGAGCGACATGCGCGCATGAGGGGGCACGGAATCCCCGCGCCTGCGTCGGGACCATCGTCCTTCCACTGCCGGTGACCGACCCGTAGCTTTCATGGCGTCGTGTCGTCCTCCCGGAAGGATCCATGGAAGCCCTCGACCTCGCCCGGTGGCAGTTCGGCATCACCACCGTGTACCACTTCATCTTCGTGCCGCTCACCATCGGGCTCTCGCTCCTCGTGGCGATCATGCAGACCAGAGCGGTGTTCTCGAAGGACCCGGTGCGCAAGGACGCCTGGACCCGGATGACCAAGTTCTTCGGCTCGATGCTGATCGTGAACTTCGGGATCGGCATCGCGACCGGCATCGTCCAGGAGTTCCAGTTCGGCATGAACTGGTCGGAGTATGCGCGCTACGTGGGCGATGTGTTCGGCGCCCCGCTCGCACTCGAGGGCCTGGCGGCCTTCTTCCTCGAATCTGTGTTCCTGGGTCTGTGGATCTTCGGCTGGGGCAAGATGCCCGAGAAGATCCACCTGCTGACGATCTGGGCGGTCGCGGTCGGCACCACCCTGTCGGCCTACTTCATCATCGCCGCGAACTCGTTCATGCAGCACCCCGTCGGCGCGATGCTGAACCCCGAGAC
>JBQGNO010000233.1:0-3965 GCA_052087725.1 Janibacter sp.
TCCGCGCCGACCACGTCGGCAAGAACCTGCCCACCTCGCACGCCGAGCGGGTGACCGTGCGCCTCGTCGACCACGACGGCGTCGACGACGCCGTGACGATCTCCGGGGGTGAGCCGCGATGACCACGCACCTGCTCTCCGTCGCCGACCTGGACGACCACTCCCTTCGCTCCGTCCTCACGACCGCGACGCAGATGCACGATGTGCAGCACCGCGAGGTCAAGAAGCTCCCGACCCTGCGCGGGCGGACCGTGATCAACCTCTTCTTCGAGGACTCCACCCGGACCCGGTCCTCCTTCGAGATCGCTGGCAAGTGGATGAGCGCCGACACGATCAACATCACCGGCAAGGGCTCCTCGGCGTCGAAGGGGGAGTCCCTCCGGGACACCGTGCGCACCATCGCCGCCATGGGCGTGGACGCCATCGTCATGCGCCACCAGGCGTCCGGTGCGGCCCACCAGGTCGCCCGGTGGTTCGACGAGTCCGGGGTGCGCACCTCGGTCGTCAACGCCGGCGACGGCACCCACGAGCACCCCACCCAGGCGCTCCTGGACGCCTACACCCTCGAGCGTCGCCTCGGCTCCCTCGAGGGCAAGCGGATCGCGATCGTCGGGGACGTCACCCACTCGCGGGTCTTCCGCTCCAACGTCCAGGCCCTGCCCCGGCTCGGGGCCGAGGTCACCGTCGTCGCGCCGCCCACCCTCATGCCGAGCGGCATCGCCGCCTGGGCCGAGGCCGATGGCTTCGCCCTCAGCGACGACCTGGACGAGGTCATCGACTCCGGGGTGGACGCCCTGATGATGCTGCGGGTGCAGCGCGAGCGGATGGCCGGTGGGTTCTTCCCGACGGCCCGGGAGTACACGGTCGGCTACGGGCTGACCCGCGACCGGCTCGCGGCCCTCACCGCCGCCAACCCCGACGCCGTCATCGCCCACCCCGGGCCGATGAACCGCGGTCTGGAGATCGCCGCCGACGCCGCGGACGCGGCTGGCAGCCTCGTCCTCGACCAGGTGAGCGCCGGGGTCGCCGTGCGGATGAGCGTGCTCTACCACCTGCTCGCCTCCGACGGCACGAGCGAAGGGAGCGCCGCATGAGCGACCTGCTGATCACCGGCGCCGCCGTGCTCGGCGCGCAGCGTGCCGACGTCCTCGTGCGGGACGGCGTCATCGCGGCCGTGGGACCCGAGGCGACCGCCGCGGGGACCGCGCCCGTCGAGCGGGTCGACGCCGACGGGTTCGTCCTGCTGCCCGGTCTCGTCGACCTGCACACCCACCTGCGCGAGCCCGGCCGGGAGGACGCGGAGACGGTCCGCACCGGCTCGGCCGCCGCGGCGGCCGGTGGCTTCACCGCGATCCTCGCCATGGCCAACACGACACCCGTCACCGACACCGGCGAGGCCGCCGAGCACGTCTTCGACCTCGGCGCCGCCGCCGGGCTCGTCGACCTCCAGCCCGTCGGCGCGGTGACCAAGTCCCTCGACGGCGCCGAGCTCGCCGAGCTCGGCCTGATGCACCGCTCGCGGGCCCGGGTCCGGGTCTTCTCCGACGACGGCCGGTGCGTCCACGACGCCCGTGTCATGCGCCGCGCGCTCGAGTACGTCCGGGCCTTCGGCGGCGTGATCTCCCAGCACGCCCAGGACCCGGCGCTCGCCGGGCCGGCGGCCTGCTGCCACGAGGGCGAGACCAGTGGCCGGCTCGGGCTGACCGGGTGGCCGGCCGTCGCCGAGTCGAGCATCATCGCCCGGGACGCCGAGCTGGCGATGCACACCGGGTCCCGGGTGCACGTCGCGCACGTGTCGACGGCCGAGGGCGTCGAGGCCGTGCGCTGGGCCAAGCGCCGGGGGGCGCGGATCACCGCCGAGGTCACCCCGCACCACCTGCTGCTCACGACCGACCTGCTCGCGTCCTACGACCCGGTGTACAAGGTCAACCCGCCGCTGCGCCCCGAGGAGGACGTCGCCGCCCTGCGTGCGGCGCTCGCCGACGGGACGATCGATGCCGTGGCCACCGACCACGCACCGCACGCGCGGCACGACAAGGAGCACGCCTTCCCCGACGCGGCCTTCGGCATGCTCGGCCTCGAGACGGCCTTCGCCGTCGTCCACGAGGTGATGGTCGCGTCCGGCCGGATGGACTGGGTCACCCTGGCCGACCGGATGTCCGGCGCCCCTGCGCGGATCGCGGGGCTGGCCGACCACGGACGAGCGGTCGAGGCCGGCGCCCCGGCCAACCTCGTCCTCGTCGACCCCACGGCCGAGGTCACCGTCGACCCCGCCGCCTCGCAGTCCCTGTCCCGCAACACCCCCTTCGCCGGACGCACCCTCACCGGTCGCGTCCGCACGACGATCCTGCACGGCCGCATCACGGCCGCCGACGGAGAGGTCCGCCCATGAGCACGAACTCAGCCCAGACCACCGAGGCCCTCCTCGTCCTCGAGGACGGCCGCACCTTCCGTGGCAGTGCCTACGGCAGCGTCGGCGCGACGTTCGGCGAGGCCGTCTTCGCCACCGGTATGACCGGCTACCAGGAGACGCTGACCGACCCCAGCTACCGCGGCCAGGTCGTCGTCATGACCGCACCGCACGTCGGCAACACCGGGTGGACCGAGGAGGACGACGAGTCCGACCGCATCCAGGTGGGCGGCTACGTCGTGCGCGACCCCGCGATCCGGCCGAGCAGCTGGCGCTCGACGCGCACGCTCGATGCGGTCCTCATCGAGCACGGTGTCGTCGGCATCGGCGGGATCGACACCCGCGCCCTGACCCGGCACCTGCGTGAGCGTGGCGCGATGCGCGTCGGGATCTTCTCCGGTGACGCGCTCGCCGACGAGGCGAGCCTGCTCGAGCAGGTCCGCTCCGCGCCGGAGATGGCCGGCTCCGCCCTGGCCCACGAGGTGAGCACGACCGAGCCCTACGTCGTCGCGGCGAAGGGGGAGAAGCGCTTCACGGTCGCCGCCATCGACCTGGGCATCAAGACCTCCACCCCGGAGAGCCTCGCCGAGCGCGGCATCGAGGTCCACGTCCTGCCGGCGACGTCGACGATGGCCGAGGTCCGCGCGGTTGCGCCGGACGGGCTCTTCTTCTCCAACGGGCCGGGCGACCCGGCCACCGCCGGGGCGCAGGTCGAGCTGCTCCGGGAGGCGCTCGGGGAGGGACTGCCCTACTTCGGGATCTGCTTCGGCAACCAGCTCTTCGGCCGGGCCCTGGGCTTCGGCACCTACAAGCTCAAGTACGGGCACCGCGGCATCAACCAGCCGGTGATGGACCGCTCGACCCGCAAGGTGGAGATCACCGCGCACAACCACGGCTTCGCGGTGCAGGCTCCCCTCGACACGGCGACGTCCACCCCCTTCGGCTCCGTGACGGTCAGCCACGTCTGCCTCAACGACGACGTCGTGGAGGGCCTCGAGCTGCGTGACCCGGACAGCGGGCGCCTGCGGGGCTTCTCCGTCCAGTACCACCCCGAGGGATCGGCCGGCCCGCGCGACGCCGGGTACCTCTTCGACCGGTTCGCCGACCTGCTCCACACCACTGCCACCACCAAGGAGACCCAGGCCTGATGCCCAAGCGTGACGACATCCAGTCCGTCCTCGTCATCGGCTCCGGCCCGATCGTCATCGGCCAGGCCTGCGAGTTCGACTACTCCGGCACCCAGGCGTGCCGCGTCCTGCGGGAGGAGGGGATCCGGGTCGTGCTCGTGAACTCCAACCCCGCGACGATCATGACCGACCCCGAGTTCGCCGACGCCACCTACGTCGAGCCCATCACCCCCGAGGTGGTCGAGAAGATCATCGAGCGCGAGCGCCCCGACGCGGTGCTGGCCACCCTCGGCGGGCAGACCGCACTCAACGCCGCCATCGCGCTGCACGACGCGGGTGTCCTCGAGAAGTACGACTGCCCGCTCATCGGGGCCAGCGTCGACGCGCATAAGTGCGCTTCCGAAAACGGCGACGTGCGTAAGCCATGAC
>JBQGNO010000234.1:0-3926 GCA_052087725.1 Janibacter sp.
ATCGTCCGCTCCCGGATGACATCGGGCAGCTCGACGGCCTCGCTGCGCAGGTCGGTCCCCCGGGCCGTCGTGCCGGACGTGGCGAAGAGCAGGCCGGCGCCGAGCGCGATGAGGGGCACGAGCGTCGACCATCTGGTGGGGCGATGGGTCAGCCACGCGCGCACCCGCGTGCGCCGGGGATGGGAGTCCCTCTCCGGGGGCGCCTCCTGCGGGCTCGGCCCCGCGGGCGTCTCCTCGGGCACGGTGACTCCCCCTTCGCTCGGTCTGATCGGGTGTGACCTCTACGCTAGGCCACGAACCGATCATCCCTAAGGAGCATCCAGTGGCGAAGTCCGCCGACGACGCGAAGGACGCGACGCCCGACCAGCCGTCGACGTCGAAGAAGGCCACGAAGGTCGCCAAAAAGGGCGGCAAGAAGGGCGGCAGGCTGTCGCGCTCCGGCGACCCCAGCAAGCGCGCGACGGCCGACCAGGCCTACGCGGATGCCGAGCGCCAGGAGCGCCACAAGGCCCGGGCCCAGAAGGTCGGCAACCCGCCATGGTTCGTCCCGGTGATGCTCGGCCTGATGGTCATCGGCCTGATCTGGGTCGTGACCTTCTACATCACCAAGCAGGCCTACCCGGTCGAGAGCTGGGGCATGTGGAACCTCGGCGCGGGCTTTGCCTTCATCCTCACCGGTTTCGCGATGACCACGAGGTGGAAGTAGCCACCGCCGCACCTCGCTGTGCACCAGGGGCCGTCATCCACAGTGGATGACGGCCCCTGGTGCGTGGACTCTCCTGTGGACAACTCAGGTTATCCACAGGGTTGTCCCCACATGGGGACAAATGACATGCGTGTAACTCGGTCAGGCGAAGGGGGCGAGCACCCCGGTCGGAGCGGTGGCGTACTTCGCGATCCCCAGGCCGATGACGACCACGAGGACGGCACCGAGACCGCCCCAGGCGATCGCCGGGCTGCGCCGGCTGCGGGCCATCGCGAAGGCACCCGCGATGAGCCCGCCCGCGACGAGCCCACCGAGGTGGGCCTCCCAGGCGACATTGGGGACGATGAAGCCGATGACGGCGTTGATGCCGATCGTGGCGATCATCCCCGAGCTGTCGCGCCCGAGATGGCGGTTGAGGATGATGACCGCGGCGAAGAGCCCGAAGACCGCACCCGAGGCGCCGACGAGCGGGACGTAGGCCTCCTGGGAGCGGGGGTCGACGCTCTGGAAGAGCAGCCAGGTCACCGTCCCGGCGAGGGCGGTGACGAGGTAGACGGCGAGGTAGCGCGCCCACCCCATCATCTGCTCGAGGTAGCCGCCGACGATCCACAGCGCGAGCATGTTGAAGCCGATGTGCATGATCTGGTTCGGGCTGTGCGCGAACGCCGAGGTGAGCAGCCGCCAGGGCTCGCTCGGACCGAGCGCCGGCGCGAAGGCGACCTCCTGGACGACCCGCGGCGAGATCTGCTCACCGAGCCAGACCAGCACGCAGATCGCGATGATCGTCATCGTCAGGTACGGCTTGTCGGCGCCGGCTCGCCCACCGAGGACGGTGACCGGGCGACGCTCCCCCTTCGCCTGCTCGCGGATGCAGTCCACGCACTGGACCCCCACGGCGGCGGTGCGCTGGCACTGCGGGCAGGCGGGTCGGCGGCACCGCTGGCAGCGGATGTAGGAGACGCGATCGGGGTGCCGGGGACAGACCGGTACGTCGGAGCCACCGGCCCCGTTGTGGGGTCCGGTGGCTCCTCCCCAGCCGGGAGGCGGCTGGGACATGTGATCAGTCCTTGATGATCTCGACGGAGTCGATGGTCACCGGCTCGGCCGGCTTGTCCATCGCACCGGTGGGCACGGCGGCGATCTTGTCCACGACCTCGCGGCTGGGGCCATCGGCAACCTCACCGAAGATCGTGTGCTTGCCGTTGAGCCACGGGGTCTCCCCGACGCTGATGAAGAACTGGGAGCCGTTGGTCCCCTTGCCCATCTGCTTGCCAGCGTTGGCCATGGCGAGCAGATAGGGCTTGGCGAAGGAGAGGTCCGGGTGGATCTCGTCGTCGAAGGTGTAGCCGGGGCCGCCGACACCCTGACCCAGCGGACAACCGCCCTGGATCATGAAGCCGGAGATGACCCGGTGGAAGCCGAGGCCGTCGTAGAACGGCGTGGGGTTGGAGCGACCCGCGTCATCGGTGTACTCCTTCTCGCCGGTCGCGAGACCGGCGAAGTTGTCCACCGTCTTGGGGGCCTGGTTGGGGAACAGCTCGATGGAGATGTCGCCGTGGTTCGTGTGCAGGATCGCCTTCATGGTCGCCCATCGTAGTCAGCCGACCCGACGCACCACGACGGTGACCCCACTCTCCATCACGGCTCCTCGGTTTCCCTGTGGGTGGATCCGGTGCAGGATGGGGGTGTAGTCCATCGCGCAGGAGGAATGGTGTTCCAGACGAACAACAAGGTCGACGATGGGCGCGTCCGCGCCCACGAGACCGCCGAGACCGCTGCGGTCAAGGTCCACGAGATCATCGACAAGGTCGCAGAGCAGACGGAGCAGGGCAACGAGCGTGCCCAGGAGCTGCGGTCCGTCGCCGCGGACCATGCCGCGTCCGCCCGTGAGACCGCTGCCGCCCGCGCCACGGAGCTGCGTGAGCAGGCCGAGGAGGCCAAGAAGGACGCCGCCAAGGACGCCAAGAAGCGCGGCTCGTCGGCGAAGAAGCAGGCCAAGGCCGCGAAGAAGTCGGCCAAGAAGTCGGCGGACAAGACCAAGAAGCGCGCGGACCAGACCACCCAGCAGGTCGGCAAGGACGCGGCCGAGGTGCGCGAGCAGGTCGTCGGCACCGCCGCGGGTCTCGCCGCTGCCGGTGTCGCCGCTGGGCGCAAGGCCGCCGACGAGGCCGCCGTGCGTGGCCCCGAGGTCGTCTCAGCGCTGCGCGACCAGGGCGACACCCAGGCTGCCCTGGCCGCCGCGAAGGGCGAGAAGGCCGAGAAGCCGAAGAAGAAGCGCCGCGGGCTCAAGCTCTTCCTGCTCGCTCTCGTCGTCGGGGGTGTCGCTGCGGTCGTCGCCAAGCAGAAGCAGGCCCCGAAGAAGGACCCGTGGGCCGTCCCCACCGGTGACCCCTACAAGGCGCCGACCACCGGTCGTGACTCGTCGGTCGCCGGCGGCGCCGCGGCAGCCGGCGTGGCCCCCGCCGCGGAGGCCGCCGAGAACGCTCCGGCCAGCGACCCGCTCGCGGCCCCGTCGTCCATCGGCGAGGACCCGCTGGCCACCCCGCCGGCGGTCGTCGAGGACACCCCGCAGGCTCGCGAGCAGTCCGAGTCCGTCGAGGGCACCGACGCGTGGAGCTCCGCCCGCGACTGGGCCGACAACTCGGCCGTCCCGTCCACGACGGACACCACCGAGCGCGCCGACCTGCACACCGACCACCTCGGTGGCGACCTGCCGGTCGATGGTGACTCCAAGGCCTGATCGAGGCCAGCTCGCGAAGGGGGCCGACCCGCTGCTGCGGATCGGCCCCCTTCGTCATGCTCGAAGCCACCCTCAGGCGAGGAAGTCCCCCACCAGCCGCGTGAAGTCTGCGGTGTGCTCGATCTGCACCCAGTGGCCGCACTGTCCGAAGACGTGCAGCTGGGACTGCTCGATCAGCTCGTGGAGGCGCATGGAGTTGCTCAGCGGGATGACCTCGTCGTCGCGGCCGTGGATGACCAGCGTGGGCTGGGTCAGGCTGCGGATGTCGGCGTCCGGGACGGTCATCGCCTCGACCGAGCGCTGGCGAGGGGCCGGGAACATCGCGCTGTAGGCCTCGTGGACCCCGGGCCGGGTCGCGGCCTCGAGACGGATCCTGGCCAGGTCCTCGGTGAGCAGCGAGCGGTCGTAGGCGAAGACATCCATGAGGTCGACCATGGCGGGCAGCGAGGGCTCGAAGCCCCACACCTTGTCCAGGCCCTC
>JBQGNO010000235.1:0-3875 GCA_052087725.1 Janibacter sp.
CTGCGGCGCACGGCCCTCGGTTCCCCTGGACCGGGGGCCGTCGCATACCGTGGGGGAGTCCCCACCCCAGCCCCTCACCGGAGGTGTGCCATGGCCGACCCGGCCCGCGCCCGCAAGATCGCTGATCGCATCCAGGCGCTCATCGCCGCCAACCTGGACCAGGTCGTCAAGGACCCCGACCTGGGCTTCGTGACGATCACCGATGTCCGCGTCACCGGCGACCTGCAGCACGCCTCCGTCTTCTACACCGTCTTCGGCGACGATGCGCAGCGCGAGCTCAGTGCGCAGGTCCTCGAGGCGCACCGCGGCAAGCTGCGCTCCTTCGTCGGCGGACAGCTGGGCATCCGGCTCACCCCGACCCTCGAGCTGATCCCCGACGCCCTGCCCGAGAGTGCCTCGCACATCGACGACCTCCTGCGCTCGGCCCGCGAGCGCGACGAGGACCTCGCCCGGTCCCGCGACGGGGCCAGCCCGGCGGGGGAGGCCGACCCGTACCGCACGAAGGGGGAGTCCGAGGAGGACTCGGACCGCGAGGGGACGACTCCTTCGTCAGCGGAGCAGTGAGCGACGGACTGGTCGTCGTCGACAAGCCTGCGGGCTGGTCGAGCCACGACGTCGTCGCTCGTAGTCGGCGCCTGTACCGGACTCGCAAGGTCGGTCACGCCGGCACCCTCGACCCGATGGCGACCGGCGTCCTCGTCCTCGGCGTCGGTCGCGGGACCAAGCTGCTGACCTTCCTCGTCGGAGCGGACAAGGCCTACACGGCGACGATCCGCCTCGGCCAGGCGACGATCACCGATGACGCCGAAGGGGAGGTCATTGCCGCGGGTGGGGCCAGCGGCATTGAGCGATCGGCCCTGGACGCGGCCATCGATCGCCTCACCGGGGACATCCAGCAGGTGCCGAGCGCCGTGAGCGCCATCAAGATCAAGGGCGAGCGCTCCTACGCCCGCGTGCGCGCCGGTGAGGACGTCGAGCTGCCGGCCCGCCCGGTCACCGTCTCCCGCTTCGAGGTCCGCGACGTGCGCTCCGCGGTCGTCGACGGCAGCGATGGCCCGGTCGACGTCCTCGACGTCGACGTGGAGGTCGAGGTCTCCTCCGGCACCTACGTGCGGGCGCTCGCCCGGGACCTGGGGGAGGGCCTGGGCAGCCACGGCCACCTGACCTCCCTTCGTCGCACCCGGGTTGGTGGTCTGACTCTTGAGCACGCCCACACGCTCGAGGCGCTCTCCGCGCTGCGGGAGGCCGAGGGGGAGGACGCGGCCATGCCGATGACCCCGCTCGCCGAGGCCGCCCGAGCAGCCCTGACGACCCGCGAGATCACTCCTGAGCAGGCTCGCTCGCTCGGCTTCGGCCAGCGGATCCCGAGTGCCGATCCGGGGCGCACCGCGCCGGTCGCCGCTCTCGACCCGGACGGCGAGCTCATCGCCGTGCTCGACGAGTCGCGGACGAGCGCGCGTGCCCACGTCGTCTTCGCGCCGGCCAGTTCGTAGAGTGGGGTCTCGTGCAGCAATGGTCATCCCCGAGTGCCACCCCGTCGCAGATGCGGCCGTGCGTGGCCACCTTCGGCAACTTCGACGGCGTGCACCGCGGCCACCGCGCCATCCTCGATGAGCTGGTGCGACAGGGCGAGCAGCGTGACCTGCCCGTCGTCGCCGTGACCTTCGACCCGCACCCGGTCGAGGTGATGCACCCCGAGCGGGCGCCGCAGCTCATCGCCCCCGGCGAGCTGCGAGACGCGCGGCTGGCCGACGTCGGCGTCGACGGACTCCTCGTGATGCCCTTCACCCACGAGTTCGCCCAGACCTCCGCGGTTGACTACATCGTCGACACCTTCGTCACCGGTCTCGGCGCCACGACGCTCGTCGTCGGTGCCGACACCAAGGGCTTCGGCGCCGGCTACACCGGCGACGTCGGCCTGATCCGTGAGCTCGGTGAGCAGCACGGCTTCGACGTCGTCGTCATCGAGGACCAGGGCGACGGCGAGCGCTGGTCCTCCTCGGCCGTGCGCGCCCACCTCGCCGACGGCGAGGTCGAGGAGGCCGCGACGATCCTCGGCCGGCCCCACCGGGTCACCGGCACGGTCGTCCACGGTCACCACCGCGGCCGCGAGCTGGGCTACCCGACGGCCAACCTCGACGCCGAGGTGCTCGGCCTCGTCCCGAGCGACGGCGTCTATGCCGGCTGGCTGACCCGCCTCGAGCTGGAGGAGGGCAGCGCGGACCGCCGCCTGCCCGCGGCAATCTCCGTGGGCACCAACCCGACCTTCGACGGTCAGGTCCGCGTCGTCGAGTCCTATGTCCTCGACCGCACCGACCTCGACCTCTACGGGGAGCACGTCGCCGTCGACTTCGTCGGGCACGTGCGCCCCACACTGCGCTTCGGGTCCATCGACGAGCTGCTCGAGGCGATGGCCGCCGATGTCGAGCGCACCAGAGCCCTCCTGCAGCAGTGAGGGAGCTCGCGGCCCGGCTGCTGCGCTCGGATCTCGTCCTCATTGCGGCGGCCCTGACCGCCTCCGGGCTGGGCGCGCTGCTCGTCCACTCCGCGACCCGGCACGAGGCCGGCTCCGCCTATCTCGTGCGGCACCTGCTCAATCTGGGCATCGGCGTGATGATCGCCCTGGTGGCGGCCCGGATGGACCGGGCCCTGCTGCGGGCGCTCGCCCCCTTCGTCTACCTCGCGGGGATCATCGGGCTCGTCCTCGTCCTCTCCCCGCTCGGCTCCGAGATCAACGGCTCCCGCTCGTGGATCCAGGTGCCCGGTGGCTTTTCCATCCAGCCGAGCGAGCTGGCCAAGGTCGGGCTGTGCGTCGCGCTGCCGATGCTGCTCGCCCCGGCCGCGGAGCGTCGCCAACGCCCGACGGCCCGCGAGATCCTCCTCGCCGGGCTCGTGACCGGCGTCCCCGTCCTCCTCGTCATGGCCCAGCCCGATCTCGGCTCCGCCCTCGTCCTCGTCGCCCTCGCGCTCGGCGTGCTCGTCGTCTCCGGGGCCGCGTGGCCGTGGCTCCTCGGGGTCGTCGTCGCGGGCGCGGGCGCCGTGACCGCGGCCTTCACTACCCCGCTGCTCAGCCCCTACCAGCAGGACCGGCTCACCGCCTTCCTCGACCCGGCGGCCGACCCCCGGGGCATCGGCTACCAGACCCAGCAGGTGCGGGCCGCGATCTCCGGGGGAGGCTGGGGCGGTCAGGGTCTGCACTCCGGTGAGCTGACGAGTGCCGGGACCATCCCCTTCCAAGAGACCGACTTCATCTTCTCCGTGGCCGGGGAGGAGCTCGGCTTCGTCGGTGCGGCCTTCGTCATCCTCGTGCTCGGGCTCATCGTCGCCCGCATCGCGCTCGCGGGGACCAGGAGCCGGGACCCCTTCGTCCGGCTCGTGTGCTGGGGCGTCGCGACGTGGTTCGCGGTCCAGGCGGTGGAGAACATCGGGATGAACCTCGGTCTCCTGCCCGTGACCGGGCTGCCGCTGCCCTTCCTCTCCTACGGGGGGTCGTCGATGTTCGCCGGCTGGGCGGCCATCGGCCTCGTCATCGCCGTCACCAGCGAATCCGCGCCGAAGAGAGGGCGATTCGCCCGCACAGGTCACCAATGGGTGAACTTGTGGACCGGGTAGTGACAAGGGCGCTACCCGTGGGTCATGATGCGCCCACCACCTGCCCACGAAGGAGTGGACGCCCCGTGTCCCAGCCCAGCCCCCACACGCCCGCCGACGAGCCCTTCGACGCCAGCGTCTTCGAGGACCGAGCTCCGTCCGTGGGCCACCTCCTGCGTCACCGCATCGCCGACACACCGGAGAGCATCGCCTACTCCTTCCCGGCGGGTATCGCCTGGGACGAGCTGACCTGGGAGCAGCTCGGGGACAAGGTCTGGGCGCTC
>JBQGNO010000236.1:0-3807 GCA_052087725.1 Janibacter sp.
GCCGGCTTCCCCGGGGAGTCCGCCGGTCTGCTCCCCAAGGCGGAGGACTGGAACGGCTCCCAGCGCTACACGATCACCTACGGCCAGGGTGTCTCGACGACCGCCGTGCAGGTGGCCAATGTCTTCCAGGCGATCGCCAACGACGGGGTCCGGATCAGCCCGACCTTCGTCAAGGAGGTCGAGGACGAGGACGGTGGCTGGAAGGACGGCAAGGACGGGAAGAAGACGCGGGCGGTCTCGACGAAGACCGCCAACGAGGTCTCCCGGATGCTCGAGGGCGTCGTCTCCGAGGAGGGCACCGCGCCGGAGGCGCAGATCAAGGGCTACAGCGTCGCCGGCAAGACGGGCACCGCGGACCGCTACGACTCCGAGACCGGGGGCTACTCCGGCAAGACGGCGAGCTTCATCGGCTTCGCCCCGGCCGATGACCCGGAGCTCGTGGTCTCGGTGATCCTCCAGGACCCGATCAAGGGCTACTACGGCGGCACGGTTGCCGCCCCGGTCTTCAAGGACGTCATGACCTACGCCCTCCAGAAGGAGAAGGTTCCCCCGACCCCGAAGGACGAAAGGGCTCCCAAGGTGCGCACCACCCTTCCTCGCAAGCCGGCCGCCGACACCCCGGGGCTCCTCAGTGACAAGGGCTCCCCCCACGGGGGGTAGGGTCGTCGATCGTGCCATTTCCACGCCCTGAGCGGATCCGGCCGCTGACCCTGACGGCCATCGTCGAGGTCATCGGACTCGACGCTGCCCGCCTCACCGATGTCGCGACCGGCTCCGTCGAGGTCACCGGCGTCTCCCTCGACACCGCCACCGTGCGCCCCGGCGACCTGTGGGCCGCCCTGCCCGGTGCCCGTGTCCACGGCGCCGACTTCGTCGAGGCCGCTGCCGCCGCGGGCGCCGTCGCCGTCCTCACCGATCCGGACGGGGCCTCCCGCGTCGCGGCGAAGGGAGTGGACCTCCCCGTCATCGAGACGCCCGGCCCCCGCTCCCGGCTCGGTGCCGTCTCGGCGGCGGTCTACGACAGCGCCGCGCGGCGCCCGACGATGTTCGGCATCACCGGCACCAACGGCAAGACGACCACCGCCTACCTCATGGTCTCGGCGCTCGAGGCGCTGGAGCACACGACCGGGCTCATCGGCACCATCGAGACCCGCGTGGGTGCGGAGCGGATCAAGTCCGTGCGCACGACGCCGGAGACGACCGATCTGCACGCGCTGCTGTCGGTCATGGGGGAGCGGGACATCGACGACTGCGTGATGGAGGTCTCCAGCCACGCGCTGACCCTCCACCGCGTCGACGAGGTCGTCTACGACGTCGCCCTCTTCTCCAACCTCAGCCAGGACCACCTCGACTTCCACCACACGATGGAGGACTACTTCCAGGCGAAGGCCAGCCTCTTCACGCCCGAGCGCTCCCGCCGCGGCGTCGTGTGCATCGACGACGACTGGGGCTGGCGGCTCGCCGATGAGGCCACGGTGCCGATCACCACGGTGACCTCCCGGCTGGACGTCGAGGCCGACTGGGTCATCGGTGGCGACCCCCGCGAGGCCGACCTGAGCCTCACGAGCTTCGGTGAGGTGCTCTACCTGCGCTCCTCGCTGCCGGGGGACTTCAACCGCGTCAACACCGCGATGGCCGCCGTCGCCCTCATGGAGTCGGGCGTGCCCGCCCGCGAGGTGGCCGAGGCCGTGCTCAGCCGGCCCGAGGTGCCCGGGCGGATGGAGCTGGTCTCCCCGAGCGATCCCGACCGCGAGGACCTCGAGGAGCTGCCGACGGCGCTCGTCGACTTCGCGCACACCCCCGACGCGGTCGGTGCGGTGCTCTCCGCCCTGCGCCCCCAGACCAACGGCCAGCTCGTCGTCGTCCTCGGCGCGGGCGGGAGCCGGGACCCCCTCAAGCGACCCGGGATGGGGGCTGCCGCGGCCTCGCACGCCGATGTCGTCATCGTCACCGACGACAACCCGCGCGACGAGGAGCCGTCGGTGATCCGCGACGCGGTCGCCGAGGGGGTGTGGCCCCGCTCGCGGGCCCGCCTCGAGGTCGTGCCGGGGCGCACCGCCGCCATTGAGCGGGCCGTCGACCTCGCCTGCGCGGCCGGGCCCGGCGCGACGGTGGCCGTCCTCGGCAAGGGGCACGAGCAGGGCCAGGAGATCCGCGGGGACGTACGCGATCATGATGACCGGGTGGTCCTGCGTGCCGCCCTCGACCAGCGGAGCGTCACCGGATGATCCCCATGACCCTGGGCGCCCTCGCCGACCTCACCGGCGGGCGCCTCCACGGATGCGACCCGGAGGAGGCGATGACGATCCGACTCGACGGTCCGGTCGTCACCGACTCGCGTGAGGCCGGCCCCGGCAGCCTGTACATCGCCCGGGTGGGCGAGCAGGCCGATGGCCACACCTTCGTCCCCGCAGCCGCGAAGGGGGGCGCCGTCGCCGCCCTGACCACCCGCGAGGTCGAGGGCCTGCCGGCGCTCGTCGTCGAGGACGAGCAGGCCGCCTTCGTCGCGCTCTCGCGCCACCTCGTCGACTCCCGCCCGGACCTCACCGTCATCGGCATCACCGGCTCCTCGGGCAAGACGAGCACCAAGGACCTCCTCGGCTCGGTCCTCGAGACCGACGGCGAGACGATCGCCCCGCTCGGCTCCTACAACTCCGAGGTCGGCGTGCCGCTGACCGTCTGCCGGATCACGCCCACGACGGAGCACCTCGTCGTCGAGATGGGCGCCCGGGGGATCGGCCACGTCGACTACCTCACGCAGATCGCCCCGCCACGCATCGGGGTCGTGCTCAACGTCGGGCACGCGCACGTCGGGGAGTTCGGCTCGGTCGAGGCCATCGCCCGGGCGAAGTCCGAGCTGCCGGCCGCTCTGCCCGAGGACGGCGTCGCCGTCCTCAACGCCGATGACCCGCTCGTCGCCGCGATGGCCCAGCGCACCCGCGCCCGGGTGGTCCTCGTCGGTGAGTCTCCGGACGCCCAGGTGCGGGCCACGGGCGTGAGCCTCGACGAGGCGGGCCGACCGAGCTTCACCGTCACCGCCCCCTTCGGCACCGCGCAGGTCAGCCTGGCGCTCGTCGGTCGCCACCACGTGGGCAATGCCCTCGCGGTCATCGCCGCCGCCCACGCCGCCGGGATGGAGCTCGAGGCGATCGTCACCGCGCTGACGGCGGCCCGCCCCGTGAGCCGGTGGCGCATGGAGGTGAGCACCCGCGAGGACGGCGTGGTCGTCGTCAACGACGCCTACAACGCCAACCCCGACTCGATGTCCGCGGCGCTGCGCACCGTCGCCGCGATGGACACGCCCGCCCGCCGCTGGGCGGTCCTCGGCGAGATGCTCGAGCTCGGCGACGACTCGGCGATCCTGCACACGCAGGTCGGCGCCGAGGCCGCCGCGCTGGGCTTCGACGAGGTGCTCGTCGTCGGCCACGGTGCCGCGCCCATCGCCGAGGGGGCCCGGGGGGACGAGCGCTCCACCGACGGCCCCCGGGTGCGCGTCGTCGCCGATGCGGAGGCCGCGGAGGAGGTCCTGGACGCACAGCTCGACGCGCGGGACGTCGTCGTGTTCAAGTCCAGCCGCGACGCCGGGCTACGGTGGCTCGGAGATCGCATCGCCCAGAGGGAGGTCCGCGCATGATGGCCGTGGTCATCGCTTCTGTCGTGTCACTCATCGTGGCCCTCCTGGGCACCCCGATGTTCATCAAGTACCTCGTCAAGCAGGGGTACGGCCAGTTCATCCGCGACGACGGTCCCGACTCCCACCACACCAAGCGGGGCACCCCGACGATGGGTGGTGCCGTGATCATCCTC
>JBQGNO010000237.1:0-3759 GCA_052087725.1 Janibacter sp.
CGATGCCGTCCCGTGCCGCGCGCTCGAAGAGCGGATAGTCGACATCGGTGACGTTCTGCACGTAGGTCACCGCGCGACGGCCGTCCCTCCGCGCGCGGTTGGCCAGGTCGAAGGTCACATAGGTGGCTGCGTGACCCATGTGGGTCGTGTCGTAGGGCGTCACGCCGCAGACGTAGAGCCGAGCCGGGTCGGCCGGCTCCACCGGGGCGACGACATCACGTGCCACATCGTGCAGGCGAAGGGCGATGGGCTCGCCGGGGACGACAGGGACATTCGGGGACGGCCAGGCTCTCACGCGGACAGCCTACGAGGTCGTGATCACAGCGGTGGCCACGGGATCGCGGGCCACTCCCCGGAGGGCTCCGGGTGGACCCCCGATGCGAGCAGCTCGAGGACCCTCTCGTGCAGCGCCGCCACCTCTGCGGCGGTGAGCAGGTCGAGCAGCTCGCGCTCGACGGCCTCGTCGTCGAGCGCCGCGCCCAGACGGCCCAGCCGGGCGATGTCGTCGTCCGTGAGCGGGTCCCCGGCCCAGCCCCACAGGACGGTGCGCAGCTTGGGGTCGACGTGCAGGCTCACCCCGTGGTCGATCCCCCACAGCCGGTCGCCGTGCGCCAGCACGTGACCGCCCTTGCGGTCGGAGTTGTTGAGCACCGCGTCGAGGACCGCCATCGAGCGCAGCCGTGGATCATCGGGGTGCGAGACGAGCAGGGGCGCGCCCGACTCGTCCTCCCCGGCGAGGACGACGATGTTGCCGGGCGGCACATCCTCCGGGCTGGTCACGGCGACGGGCGTCACCGGCGGTGACGTGACCTCGCCGATCCACCGCTGCACCGACCCGGGGCCTGCCGGCCCTTCGCGCAGGACGGTCTCGGGGATGAGGTCGAAGCCACCGAGCGTGTCGACACGCGAGGCCGCCACCTCACGGGCCGCCAGCGAGCCGTCGGGGAAGTCCCACAGCGGGCGTTCGCCGGCGATCGGCTTGTAGGAGACGGTCACCGGCTCGAGGTCGGCTGCGCGCAGCTCCGCCACGAGGACGACATTGCTCGCCGATGGGTGCCGACCGAGGACGGCGATCTCCCCACGGGCGAAGGTCGGGCCGAGGTCCACGTCGGTCAGCGCTTGTAGCCGTTGGCCCGCGGGCAGATGTGCCCCTCGGGGTCGAGTGCTCCTCCGCAGAAGGGGCAGGAGGGGCGCCCCGCCCGCACGACCGTCTCGCAACGCCGGGCGAAGGCGCGCGCCTTCGCCGGCGAGAGGGAGGCGCGCAGGGTGTTGAGCACGGCTCCCTCCTCGATCTCGTCGGGGTCCTGGTCGTGGGCCTCGATGATCACCACGTGGTCCTCCTCGTCCCAGGAGAGCGCGAGGGCGCTGACCCGGAAGTCCTCGGAGATCGGGGTGTCGAGGGGAGCATTGTCGGCGGCCTCCGCGGCGGCCGCCACCGACGACTCGAGCCCGGCCACCTGGTCGAGCAGCTCCCCGATGCGCTCGGCGAGCACCTGCGCGTGCAGCTTCTCGAGGGCGACCTGCACCCTGCGCTCACCATCGCTGGCCTGGAGGAAGAAGGTCCGCTCTCCGGGGGGACCCACCGTGCCCAGGATGAAGCGCTCCGGGGGGTGGAACTCGACGACGCTCATGACCCTGACCCTAGTCCGCTGCCTCCACCCACTGCTGCGTCGCCTGCTCCCGACGTGTCCTTCGGCCTCGGCGGACGCAGCGACGAGGATCCGCTGTCGTTGGTGCGCAGCAGCATCGAGCGGGTGTCGGTGTAGCGCACGATCGACAACGAGGCGGGGTCCACGTGCAGACGCTGGAAGTCGTCGAGCGAGGTGCCCACGGCATCGGCGAGGACCGCCTTGATGATGTCGCCGTGGCTGACGGCCCCCCACACGGCGTGCTCGCCGTGCTCGGCGGTCACGGCAGCGTCGATCTCGCGGATCGCGGCCACGGCTCGCCCCGACATCTCGGAGATCGACTCGCCGGGGAAGTCGTCACCGGACGGGAAGGTCGCCTCGCTCGGGCGGTCCTGCACGACCCGCCACAGCGGCTCGTCGGCGAGCTCCTCGAGGGGCCGGCCGGTCCAGGCGCCGTAGCGGCACTCACCGATCCCGTCGTGCACCTGCGGGGTGAGGCCGTGGGCCTCGGCGAGCGGTGCGACCGTCTGGTGACACCGGTCGAGCGGGCTGGTCGCGAGGTGGACGAAGGGGGTCCCCTCCAGTCGGTCGACGAGCGCGGCGGCCTGCTCCTGCCCGGTCTCATCGAGACCGATGCCGGGGAGCCAGCCGGCGAGGACGCCCTGGGTGTTGGCCGTGGACCGGCCGTGCCGGATGAGGATGCAGTACGCCACGCCCTCACCCTAGGTGCCGTGGAGTGGCACGACTGACACGATGCCCTCGTGATCGTCGACCAGGCTCGCTACCACCGGGGCCGACGTCTGCCCTGCTCCGACATCGGTGAGGAGCTCGACGCGATCCGCGGCGAGGATTCCCCCGACTTCCTGTGGATCGGGATGAAGGACCCCTCGGCGGAGACCTTCGCGCGGGTCTCGGACGAGCTGCACCTGCACCCTCTGGCGGTCGAGGACTCCATCGTCGGTGACCAACGACCGAAGCTCGAGCGCTATGGCGACGGCTTCTTCCTCGTGCTCCGCCCCCTTCGCTATGTCGAGGCGAGCTCCGACGTCGAGTCCGGGGAGCTCATGGTCTTCCTCGGTCCCGACCACATCGTCACGGTCCGCCGGGGCGAGGCGGCGCCGCTGGCCGGGCTGCGCACGAGGCTGGAGCAGGACCCGGTCGCCCTGGAGCTCGGCCCGTGGGGTGTCTTCCACGCGATCATCGACCACATCGTCGACCAGTACCTCGCGATCGAGGACGAGCTGCAGGTCGACCTCGAGGACATCGAGCAGCGGGTCTTCTCAGCGGACGGCGTCGTCGGCACGGAGGAGATCTACGCCCTCAAGCGTGAGGTGCTGGAGTTCAAGCGCGCGGCCAATCCCCTGCTGCGTCCGCTGACCCAGCTCGTCGGCGAGACCACCCCGGCGCCCGGCGAGGAGCTGCGGCTGCGCTTCCGCGACGTCAAGGACCACCTGTCGCTCGTGATCGACAACACCGAGTCGCAGGACCGGCTGCTCACCGATGTGCTCAGCGCCCATCTCGCGCAGGTCGGGGTCCGGCAGAACCAGGACATGCGCAAGATCTCGGCGTGGGCGGCGATGGCCGCACTACCGACGATGATCGCCGGCGTCTACGGGATGAATTTCGAGGGCATGCCCGAGCTCGACATGAGCGTGCGCCTCGGCGGCCAGGAGCTGTACTACGGCTACCCGTTGACGATCGCGCTGATGGTCCTCGCGTGCGTCGTGCTCCACCGACTCTTCAAGCGCTCCGGCTGGCTGTGAGCCGGGCACGCCTGCGCCTCAGCGCTGGTCGTCGTCGTAGTCCTCGTCGTCGAGGCCGCCGTAGCTGCGGTCGTCCTCGTCATCGTCGTCGTAGTCACCATCATCGGAGTCATCGCCGGAGTCCTCCTCGTCGACCATGAACTGCTCGTCGACGACGACGAGCGGCGTCATCTCGCCGGTCGAGTCGTGGAGGGCATCGTCATAGGCCTCGAAGGCATCGGCGAGGTCCTCGTAGGCGGCCACGACGGTGGGGTCGTCCTCGCCACGTCGCTGGGACGAGGCCTCGAGGTGACGCTCGAGTGCGGCGATCAGCTGGTTGAGGGCGGGGCGCGGGTCGCTCATGAGGATGACGCTACAGGCCATGGGCG
>JBQGNO010000238.1:0-2238 GCA_052087725.1 Janibacter sp.
GGCGACCCGGTGGCGGAAGGAGCGCAGCGTCGCCTCGAACTCCTCCTTGCCGGGGATGCGGCGCGCCACGTCGAGCGGGCCACCGATGTCGTCCGCGGCATCGAAGAGGGTCACGTGGTGCCCGCGCTCGGCTGCGGTCGTGGCGAAGGCGAGGCCCGCGGGCCCGGCGCCGACGACCGCGATGCGCTTGGCCAGCTGCGTCGGGCCGATGACCAGCTCGGTCTCGTGGCAGGCCCGCGGGTTGACCAGGCAGGAGGTGATCTTCATCGAGAAGGTGTGGTCGAGGCAGGCCTGGTTGCACCCGATGCACGTGTTGATCGACTCGGGTGAGCCCGCCTGCGCCTTGGCGACGAAGTCGGGGTCGGCGAGGAAGGGCCTGGCCATCGAGACCATGTCGGCGTAGCCGTCGGCGAGCAGCTCCTCGGCCTTCTCCGGGGTGTTGATCCGGTTGGTCGCGACGAGCGGGACGGAGACGGTGCCCATGAGCTGCCGGGTCACCCAGGCCCACGCCCCACGGGGCACCTGCGTCGCGATGGTGGGCACGCGCGCCTCGTGCCAGCCGATGCCGGTGTTGATGATGTCCGCACCCGCGACCTCGACGCGCCGGGCGAGCTCGACGACCTCCTCGTGGGTCGAGCCCTCCGGGACGAGGTCGAGCATCGACAGCCGGTAGATGACGATGAAGTCCTCGGGGACGGCCTCGCGCACGCGGCGCACCACCTCGAGCGGCAGGCGCACGCGATGGTCGTAGGAGCCGCCCCACCGGTCGGTGCGGTGGTTGGTCCGCGGCGCGATGAACTCGTTGATGAGGTAGCCCTCGGAGCCCATGATCTCGACGCCGTCGTATCCGGCCTCGCGGGCGAGGGTCGCGCAGCGCGCGTAGTCGGCGACCGTCTGCTCGATCTCGGCATCGGTCAGCTCGTGCGGGACATGGGGGCTGATCGGGGCCTGCAGCGGCGAGGGGGCCACGAGGTCGGGGTGGTAGCCGTAACGACCGACGTGGAGGATCTGCATCGCGATCTTCCCGCCCTCGGCGTGGACCGCGTCGGTGACCAGGCGGTGCTGAGCGACCTCGTCCGAGGTCGTCAGGCTCGCCGCACCCTCGGCGGTCCGGCCGGCCGCGTTGGGGGCGATGCCACCGGTGACGATGAGGCCGACCCCGCCGCGCGCCCGCTCGGCGTAGAAGGCCGCCATCCGCTCGAAGCCATCGGCCGCCTCCTCCAGACCGACGTGCATGGAGCCCATGAGGACCCGGTTGCGCAGGGACGTCGAGCCGAGGTCGAGGGGCTCGAGCAGGTGCGGGTAGTGCTGGGACACGAGGCGACTCCTAGTCAATTAGTTGTCTATGGAGACGATAGCGCAGCCGGAGCGCGACGGGGAGTCCTCCCCTTCGCCACCTCTCCCGGACCGGCAGGCCACTGTGAAAGACTCGGCCCAGAAATCAGGGCATCACGACTGAGGGGACCCCACGGTGAGCAGCCGCGCACAACAGTTCATGGACACCGCACGGCAGGTGGCCGACCAGACAGGGATGGGCCAGGCCGCGCAGCAGGCGATGGGCGGAGGGGACGGTGACGGCCCCGGCTTCGATCTCAACGCGCGGGACTTCCCCGCCGCCCGGGGCGAAGGGGGCTCCGCCGGCACCCGCATCAACGCCGAGCACGTCTCGCTCGACGACGCGGCCGAGTCGCTGAGCCGCAGCAACTACGAGATGGGCGGGGACGGCCCGGTCCACGTGATCACCCCGATGGTCATGCCCAAGGGGCGCCGCCTGAAGGCCATGCTCCCGGTGATCGCGCTCGTGATCATCGGCATCGTCGGCTCGATCATCTTCATTCCCTTCGGCCTGACGCTGGCGGTCTTCGGCCCGCACTTCTGGGTCCTCGTCGTGCTCGTCGCGGCCTTCATGTGGTGGCGCCAGGGGATGGTCATGGTCCCCGAGGGCTGCACCGCGCTGATCAGCCGGTTCGGCAAGGTCGAGGCCGAGGTCGGCCCCGGTCGGGTCACGCTGTGGAACCCGTGGAAGCGGGTCTCCTACATCGTCAACACCACGCGCGAGTACCCCTTCAACGCACCGATCCGCTCGGCCCCGACGAAGTCGGGCGTCCAGGCCTCGGTCGACCTCTTCCTCCAGTTCCGCATCGTCAGCGCCCGCGAGTTCGTCTTCGTCCTCGGCGCCGTGCAGGGCTTCCAGGACAAGCTGAACAACGCCATCTCGGAGACCACGCGCTCGCTGAT
>JBQGNO010000238.1:2248-3724 GCA_052087725.1 Janibacter sp.
TCGGGGAGAGCACCACGCGTCTGCTCGAGCAGCTGAACTCGCAGTTCGCCCCCGCGGTCGAGCTGACCACGGCCAACATCACCCACGCCGAGCCCTCCGCGCAGGAGTACCGGATGGACCTCGCGGCCCCGGAGATGATCCGGGTCGCCAAGGAGGCCTACACCTACGACTACGAGCTGAGCCTGAAGAAGGAGCAGAACGAGGGTGACCTCAACAAGGACCTCGCCTCGCTCAACGAGAACCTCTCCGCGATCCAGGCCGACATCGCCCGCTACCAGGCGCAGATGGACACCGCGCTCGAGCGGGAGACCAACCGCGCCGAGGCGGTCGCCCGCCAGCGCTTCGTCGAGTCCGAGTCGGACGCCAACGCCAATGCCGCGCTGCTCGAGGCCCAGGCCCTCGACATCCGTGCGCTGAGCGCGGCGCTCGCGCCGGAGATCCTCGACTACCGCTACCAGCAGGACATGCTGGACAAGATGGCGTCGGTCTCCGGCTCCCTTCCCCAGATCGTGCGCGTCGGCGAGGAGTCCGAGGGCGTGGACTACCTCCACATCGCCCGCCAGCTCGTCGGTGGCCAGGACGACAAGCTCTTCACCGCCGAGGACATGGAGGCGATCCGCTCGCGCCAGTCCGACATCGGTGAGCGCGTCTCCTTGCGTGAGGCCGACATCGAGGACCTGCTGCAGGCTCCCGAGGAGACCGACGTGGAGATCCTCCCGGCCTCGGAGGCCGAGCTCGACGCCGAGGGCGAGGAGCGGCTCGACGCGATCCGTCAGTCGGTGACCGACGAGAAGGTCGCGGCGCAGATGGGCCAGACCTCCACCGATGCCCCGACGGAGGCCCCGGACGAGACCGCGCCGCGGCACGCCGTGACGCCGAGCGATCCCCCGCCCCCGCCGGGTGAGGGACCACCGGCACCGCCGGCACCGGCCCCGCAGGACACCGTGACGGACGAGGGTGAGCGCAATGAGTGATCAGATGATGGAGCAGGCCGTCCGCGCCGCACGTGGCCAGGGGATGAGCTCGATCAAGGAGGTCGTCTCCGGATGGAGCGATGTCGCGCGCTACCTGCGCGGCGGTGACTCCGGGTCGGTCGTCCCGGTCGTCATCCCGAAGGACAAGCGCGGCCTGGGCTGGACCTCGCTCATCTGGTTCGGCATCTGGGGTCTGCTCAGCGGGCTCTTCCTCGCCCTGTCCGACCACGGTGCGCTCGGCGGGCTGGCGATCGTCGTCTCGGTCTTCGCCTTCGCCCTCTCCGCCCTGTGGTGGTGGCGCTCCTCGATCGTCGAGATCGAGGAGGGCACGGTCGGCGTCCTCACGCGCTTTGGCGCGATCAGCGGCCCGGGCCTCTCCCCCGGTCGTCACTACCTGTGGCACCCGTGGGCCCGCGTCGCGTACGTCGTCGACATCACGACCGAGATCCCGTACACCGCACCGGTGCTCAGCTCACCGACGCACGAGAACGTCCCGCTGAAG
>JBQGNO010000239.1:0-3712 GCA_052087725.1 Janibacter sp.
ATGTGGGTGATGACCTTGCCCCAGTCGATGGGGTAGGGGTCCTTGGGCAGGCCGAGCATGGCGATGCGCCCGCCGTGGTTGAGGTGGTCGAGCATGTCGGCGACCGCCGGGGGCGCGCCCGACATCTCGAGGCCGACGTCGAAGCCCTCCCTCATGCCGAGCTCGTTCATCGCCGCCCCGAGATCGGACCGGGAGGCGTTGACGAGGAGGTCTGCTCCCGCTCCCTTCGCCAGATCCAGCCGGGTGTCGGAGAGGTCGGTGACGGCGATGTAGCGGGCTCCGACGTGGCGGGCGACGGCCGCCGCCATGACGCCGATCGGACCGGCGCCGGTGATGACGACGTCCTCGCCGGCGAGGGGGAAGGACAGGGTCGTGTGCACCGCATTGCCGAGCGGGTCGAAGATCGCGCCGAGCTCGGGGTCGATGTGGTCGTGATGGACCCAGACATTCGTCGCCGGGAGGACGGCGTGGTCGGCGAAGGCCCCGTCACGGTTGACCCCGATGCCGATGGTGTTGATGCACAGGTGCCGTCGCCCGGCCCGGCAGTTGCGGCAGGTGCCGCACACGAGGTGGCCCTCGCCGGAGACCCGGTCGCCGACCTGGACGGAGGTCACCAGGGACCCGACCTCGTCGATCTCGCCGTAGAACTCGTGGCCGATGACCTGCGGAGTCCGTGGCACCGCCCCGGCGGCCCACTCGTCCCAGCCGTGGAGGTGCAGGTCCGTGCCGCAGAGCCCGGCCCGCAGGACGCGGATGCGCACCTCCTCGTCGCCGGCGTGGGGTTCGGGGACATCCATCAGCTCGAGGCCGGGACCGGGTCGGGGTTTGACCAGTGCTCGCATGCGCTTCTCCTGTCGGGGTGGCGGGGGTGACCGCCGTCACGACAGTAACGACCCGAGAGGACGAAGGGGGAGTCCTCCCCGTGGTGATGACTGCTCGCCGGACCTACGCTCGGGACATCATGACGACGCCACCGCCATATCCCACCCCCGGACCCCCGTACCCGTGGGTGGTCCCGGTGAACCACAGCCAGGCGACGGTGGCCCTCGTGCTCGGCGTCCTCGGCTTCATGAGCTGTCCGATCCTCAGCCCCATCGCCTGGCTCATGGGGCACCTGGCGGAGCGTGAGATCGATGCCCGGCCCGATGTCCCCTGGGGCAACCGGGACCATGCCAAGGTCGGCAAGATCACGGGGATGGTCGGCACCATCGTGTACGGCCTGCTCGCCCTCCTCATCGTCGGTCTGCAGGTCGTGACCTTCATCGTCGCGGCCGGGGTGGGCACCGCCTGACGAAGGGCGTCCCACGCGCCTTCCGCACGGCCCGGGAGCGCAGTAGTGTCGCATCGTGCGCACCACCGTCGTTGCCTCCCTCGCCGCTGCTCTCCTCGTCCTCGGGACGTCCTCGGCCGGCGCCGCCCCGCCCGTGCCCGACAACCCCTGGCTGGGTCAGCGGGTCATGGACATGGCGCACTCCGGCGGTGAGGACGAGGCGCCGATGAACACGCTGTATGCCTTTGAGCGGGCCGATGCCCTCGGGGCGGACATGCTCGAGCTCGACGTCCAGCTGACGCAGGACGGGGATCTGGCGGTGATCCACAACGCGACGGTCGACGACTCCACCGACCACACCGGCCGGGTGGACGCCTACTCCATGGACGAGCTGCGGGCGATGGATGCGGCCCACTGGTTCGTCCCCGGGCGCAGCACGGTCCACGACGACCCCAGCGCCGAGTACCCCCTGCGCGGTGCTCGCCACGGCGAGGTCTCCGTCGAGGGGCACGACCCCGCGGACTTCGGCATCCCGTCGCTCTCCGACGTCCTGACGCAGTTCCCGGACACACCGGTGAACATCGAGATCAAGGGCAGCGGGAGCGACCAGTCCTTCCTCGACACGGCCGACGAGCTCGCCGCACAGCTCGACGGGATCGAGCGGGATGACCTCATCGTCGGGTCCTTCTCCGACGAGGCGCTCGAGCGCTTCCACGAGCGGGCACCGCAGGTGGCGATGTCGGCCGGCCAGGACGGGATGATCGGCTACTACCTCTCCGGCACCCCGCTGCCCGAGGGCGTGGTCGCCCTCCAGGTGCCCATCACCTACTCCGGGCTCCGGGTGGTCGACCGCGCCTTCGTCGACCGGGCACACCGGGACGGGTACGCGGTCCACGCGTGGTTCAGCGGCAGCGCGCCCGATGACGCCCAGTCCTATGCCGACGTCATCGACACCTGCGTCGATGCGCTCATGCCGGCGCGGCCGAGCGTGCTCGAGGAGGTCTTCGCCGAGCAGGGGACGGAGCGCCCGAGCCCCGGCGGCACGGCGCCGAGGGAGGAGTGCGCCCTTGACGAACCGACGGACCCCACTGAACCCACCGATCCGACCGAGCCCACCGATCCGACCGAGCCCACGGAGCCGACTGAGCCCACTGATCCCGGGACCCCGACGGCCCCGGAGACCTCGGTCCCCGACGACCCCGGCGCCGAACCGACGTCACCGCCGGGTGATCGCCCCACCGAGCCCGAGCGGCCGCGGGTGGTCCAGACGGACGGCTGGGTCAGCGGCGCTCCAGCAGCACGATGACCTCGTGGTGACGGGTCTGCGGGAACATGTCGAAGAGCCGGGCCCGCACGACGCGGTGCGCGGTGAGCTGCTCGAGGTCCCGGGCGAGCGAGGTCGCATTGCAGCTGGAGTAGATGACCTGACGCGGTGACGCGGTGGTGATCGCAGCGGCCAGCTCCGACCCGATGCCGCGACGTGGTGGGTTGACGATGACCAGGTCGGCGTCGACCTCACCCAGTGCCCGGGCGTCCCCGACACGGAAGTCGGCCGGCACACCGAGGTCGGCCGCCGAGGCGCGTGCGCTGGCGACGGCGTCGGGAGCGACCTCCACCCCGGTGATCTGGCGGTCCGGGCGGCCCGGCGCGAGGGCGGCGTTGAGGGCGAACCCACCCACACCGCAGTAGAGGTCGAGCACCGATGCCGGATCGGCCGCGCCGATCCACTCGCGGGCCTGGCGGTAAAGCCCGGCCGCGACGACGCTGTTGGTCTGGAAGAAGCTGCGGGGGCGCAACCGGAAGGTCACGTCGTCGAGGCGCATCAGGAGTGTGTCCTCCTCGGTGAGGACGATCTCCTCCTCACCCTCGAGGACGGCCTTGTGCTCGGGCTGGATGTTCACCGACACCACTCGCACGGCCGGGACTGCCTCGCGGAGCCGGGCCAGCCCCTGTCGGATCCGGGGGAGCTGCCCGGGGGAGCGCAGGACGAAGCGGACCATGAGCTCGCCGTCCGGGCTTGCCGTGACGAGCAGATGCTTCAGCTCACCGGAGCGCGCGGCCACGTCGAAGGGGACCAGGCCCATCCCCGCCACGACGTCTGCGAGCGGTGGCAGCGCCCGGGCGAGGGCCGGTGCATAGAGGCCGCAGTCGCGCAGATCGATCCCGCGATAGCCGTGGTCGAGGATCCCGAAGGTGGGGTCCTCCTTGGTGCCGGCGACGGCAAGCTTGGCCTTGTTGCGGAAACCCGACTCCGGCCCGACGAAGGGCGAATCCCACGCCTCGGAGGAGATTGCGGGTGCGAGCAGGGCCGAGACCTCGTCCGCGAGGTCGCTCACCTGCTGCCCGTACGGCACTCCCATGAGGGTGCAGGACCGGCAGTTTCCTTGGTCGAAGTGGGGACACTGCATGCTCAGTAACCGGGTGCTGTCCTCTCCGGAAAGG
>JBQGNO010000240.1:0-3707 GCA_052087725.1 Janibacter sp.
GAGGCCCTGCGCAGCCATCCGGCGCAGCACCGGCTCGTCGTGGCCACCGGCGCGGCCAATGTCACCGGTGAGCACTGGCCGATCGAGCGCCTCGCCTCCCTCGCCCACGAGCACGGCGCCCGCTTCGCCCTCGACGCCGCCCAGGTCGCCCCGCACCGCCGGGTCGACATCGCGGCACTCGGCGTGGACTGGATCGCCTTCTCGGGGCACAAGATCTACGCCCCCTTCGGCTCCGGCGTGCTCGTGGGACGCAGCGACTGGCTCGACGCCGCACAGCCCTACCTCGCCGGCGGCGGGGCCACCGCGCGGGTCGGCGAGGACCTCACCGAGTGGGCCTGCGGTCCGGCCCGGCACGAGGCCGGCAGCCCGAATGTCCTCGGCGCGGTCGCCCTCGCGACGGCCTGCGAGATCATCACCGAGCACGAGGAGGCGATCCTCGCCCACGAGCAGGGTCTGCGCAGCCACCTGCTCCAGGGGCTCGCCGCGATCGACGGCGTGCACGTGCACACCCTCTTCGGCGGGGTCGAGGGCGCGCCCGTCGCGACGATCACCGTCGATGGCTACTCCAGCGACGAGGTCGCCCGGGTCCTCGGCGACGACCACGGGATCGGTGTCCGGGACGGGAAGTTCTGCGCGCACCTGCTCGTCGACGACCTGCTCGCCGGCCGCGACCAGGATGCAGCGGTACGGATCAGCGCCGGCCTCGGCACGACGCCCGAGCACATCGACCGGCTGCTCTTCGCCCTGCGCTCCCTCTGACCCCCCCGGGCGGGGCGACGGGTGGCCCGGCAGCCCCCCTTCGCCCGACGTCCGGGACAGCCCGATCAGGCCTCGACGACCACCGGGATGATCATCGGGCGGCGGCGGATCTTGCCACCGACCCAGCCACCGACCGCGCGGCGCACGACCTGCTGGAGCTGGTGGGCGTCCGTCGTGCCCTTGGCGGTCGCCTCGTCGAGCGCGGCGATGATCTTCGGCCGCACCTGGGTGAAGATCTCGTCGCCCTCGGCGAAGCCTCGGGCGGTGATCTCCGGGCCGGCGACGACCTTGCCGGTCGAGGAGTCCATGACGACCATGACCGAGATGAAGCCCTCGTCACGCAGGGTGCGGCGGTCCTTGAGCAGCTCCTCGGTGGCTGCGCCGACGCTCGAGCCGTCGACGTAGACGTAGCCGCAGGGCACGGCCCCGGAGATGCGCGCCCGACCGTCGATGAGGTCGATCGTGACGCCGTCCTCGGCGATGACCACGTGCTCCGGGTCGACCCCCGTGTCGATGGCCAGCTCGGCATTGGCCACGAGGTGGCGCCACTCACCGTGGACCGGCATGACATTGCGCGGCTTGACGATGTTGTAGCAGTAGAGGAGCTCACCGGCACTCGCGTGACCGGAGACGTGCACCTTGGCATTGCCCTTGTGCACGACATCGGCGCCGAGACGCATCAGGCCGTTGATGATCCGGTAGACGGCATTCTCGTTGCCGGGGATCAGGCTCGAGGCGAGCAGGACGGTGTCGCCCTCGCCGACGTCGATGCGGTGGTCGCGGTTGGCCATCCGGGCCAGCGCGGCCATCGGCTCGCCCTGGCTGCCGGTGCACACGAGCACGACCTCGTCGTCGGGGAGCTTGTCGAGCTTCTTGACGTCGACGAGCACCCCGTCGGGCACGTGGAGGTAGCCGAGGTCGGCCGCGATGCCCATGTTGCGCACCATCGAGTGCCCGACCATCGCGACCTTGCGCCCCGAGCGCTCGGCAGCGTCAAGCACCTGCTGGACGCGGTGCACGTGGCTGGAGAAGCAGGCGACGATGACCCGGCGGCGGGCCTTGCGGAAGACATCGTCGATCGCCCCGGAGATGTCGCGCTCGGGCGTGGTGAAGCCGGGAACCTCGGCATTGGTCGAGTCGGTGAGGAAGAGGTCGACCCCCTCCTCGCCCACCCGGGCGAAGGAGCGCAGGTCGGTCAACCGCCGATCGAGCGGCAGCTGGTCCATCTTGAAGTCACCGGTGTGCAGCAGGGTGCCGCCGGCCGTGCGCACGAAGACCGCGAGCGCGTCCGGGATCGAGTGGTTGACGGCGATGAACTCGCAGTCGAAGACACCGAAGCTCTCGCGACCCCCCTCCTTGACCCCGAGGGTGTAGGGCTTGATCCGGTGCTCCTTGAGCTTCGCCTCGATGAGGGCGAGCGTGAGCATCGAGCCCACGAGCGGGATGTCCGGCTTGTGCTTGAGCAGGTACGGGACGGCGCCAATGTGGTCCTCGTGACCGTGGGTGAGGATGATCGCCTGGATGTCGTCGAGCCGATCGAGGATCGAGTCGAAGTCCGGGAGGATCAGGTCGACGCCCGGCTGGTGGTCCTCGGGGAAGAGGACGCCGCAGTCGACGATGAGGAGCTGACCGTCGTGCTCGATGACGGTCATGTTGCGGCCGACCTCACCGAGGCCGCCGAGGGCGGTGACGCGCAGGGCGCCCTTCGTCAGCGGCGGCGGAAGCTGCAGGTCGGGGTGGGGATGGCTCATGTGGTGGCTCCGTTCGCGGAGGCGGACAGGCCCGAGGCGGCGAGGCCGGAGCGCAGGATCTCGAGGTGCTCGGCGGTGCCCTCGACATAGGGCAGGCGCACGGTGGCGTGCTCGATGACCCCGAGCTCGACGAGCGCCGCCTTGGCCATGATCGCCCCCTGGGTGGTGGACATCAGGGCATTGGTCACGGGGATGAGGCGGTGGTGGATCTCGCGGGCGCGGACGAGGTCACCGGCGGCGACCGCGGCGATCATGTCGGCGTAGTGGCGACCGGCGACGTGCCCGACGACGGAGACGACGCCGTACGCGCCCTGGGCGAGGTGGGCCAGGTTTTGCTCATCGGCACCGGAGTACCAGAAGAGGTCGGTCGCGGCCATGACCTGCGAGGAGGCCCACAGGTCCCCCTTCGCGTCCTTGACCGCGAGGATCCGCGGGTGGTCGGCGAGCTCGATGAGCGTGTCCACGGCGAAGGGGGTCGCGGTGCGGCCCGGGATGTCGTAGAGCATGATCGGCAGCTCGGCGGCATCGGCGATCGCGCGGGTGTGCGCGACGAGGCCCGGCTGCGTCGGCTTGTTGTAGTACGGCGAGACGACAAGCAGCCCGTCCGCCCCGGCCCGCGTGGCCGAGGCGGCCATCTCGATGGCGTGGGCGGTGTTGTTGGACCCGATGCCCGCGGTGACCGTGAGCCGGTCCCCGGCTGCCGCCTTGACCTCGCGGACCGTCGTGATGCTCTCCTCGGAGGAGAGCGTCGGCGACTCACCGGTGGTGCCGTTGACGACGACACCGTCGTGGCCGGTGGCCACGAGGTGGTCGACGACGGCAGCGATGCCCGCGAGGTCCAGCGCGCCGTCCGGGGTCATGGGCGTGACCATCGCGGTGATCACCCTGCCGAAGGGGGAAGTCGTCATGCTGGTCAGCGTAGCCGTCGTACCCGACGTCTATCGTGGCGCCATGCGCCAGTACCTCGACCTGCTTTCCCATGTCCGTGACCACGGTGTCGACAAGAGCGACCGGACCGGCACGGGCACCCGCAGCGTCTTCGGTCACCAGATGCGCTTCGACCTCTCAGCGGGCTTCCCCGTGCTCACGACGAAGAAGCTCCACCTGCGCTCGATCATCGGCGAGCTGCTGTGGTTCCTGCGCGGCGACACCAACGTCCACTGGCTGCAGGAGCGGGGTATCAAGATCTGGGACGAG
>JBQGNO010000241.1:0-3680 GCA_052087725.1 Janibacter sp.
CAGCGCGATGGACCCGGACGAATCGTGCATGCCGGCACGCACGGAGGCGAGCGCCCGCAGCGGCACGACGCCGAGCAGGAGCATCGCGACGACCGGCAGCGTCGGCCAGATCCAGTTGACCCCGGCGGCGGAGACGATTCCGAACTTCGCCATGACGGCCAGGCCGCCGCAGACGGCGACCGTCGCGAGGACCGGGCGCCAGGTGCTCGGTGCCGGCCGCAGGTCGACGCTCGGGTCCTCGAGCCGGCCGAAGACCGCGATGAGCGCGACCGTCCCGATGGCGCAGAGGACGAACCACACCGGTCGGGTGGCCCACCACTGGTCACTGGCCGGCGCGAGGTCGAGGCCCCAGCCGTCCAGGGCGTAGGACGCCCACACGAGCAGGAGCATCGCGGTCATGTGCCAGAGGTAGAGCGTCATGATCCGGGCGTTGACGGTGATCGTGGCCTTCCACACGGTGGATCGCTGCAGCCAGGCCTGGAGGCGGCGCTCGGCGAGGAGCGCGAGCCCGATCTGGAACATCCCGAGGAAGAGGAGGGTCACACGGGCCGGGTAGGAGTTCTCGATCGGCTCGCCGGTCCCGACCATGACGACCGGGTAGGGGCCGAAGTGCACCAGTGCCGCCAGGACGGCCAGGCCGATCGCGGAGAGGGCCAGGCGGCGCCGTGCCCCGCCGAGCGCCCCGTCACGCCACGCGTACCCGAGCTGGTGGACGCTCGCCCAGACGAAGAGGTAGTTGAGGAAGCCCACGAGGATCGACCCGCTCGAGATCGAGGCGAGGTCGACGAGCCCCGCGGCCGCAGCACCGCCGAGGACGCTCCACCAGCCGAACCGCTCCCAGAGCCGGAGCGTCACCGGGGTGATGGCGACGACGAGGACGTAGACCGCGAGGAACCACGTCGGCACGAGGGCGTGCTGGCTCGCGGCGCGGAGCGTGTCGGTGGGGATCCCGCGGGAGACCCCGATGAGGCAGATGCCGAGCCAGGCGATGAGCAGCGGGAGCACCGGGGTCATCAGCCGACGCAGCCGGGCGCGCTGCCAGGTCGCCCAGGTGACCCCCTTCGCCTGCGCGGAGCGCCACGAGGTCGCATTGGCGTACCCGCCGACGAAGAAGAACAACGGCATGACCTGCAGGAGCCAGGTCAGCCCGTGGATGCTCGGCACGAGGTCGAGGGTGTTGCTCATCGCGATCTCGCCGTCGCGCACGATCACCGCTGCCATGAGCCAGTGCCCGAGCACGACGACACCGATTGCGACGGCCCGGTAGAAGTCGACGACCCGATTGCGGGTGTCGGGCGTGGCCGCCGCGAGGCGGGAGATCGTCGTCGTGTCCATGACGACCAGATTTGCGCGGTCCGGACTGCCGGGGATGGGCGGGACTACTCACCGCCGCTACTCAGCCGGTGTGAGGATGTGGCCATGACGCACTCTCCCTTCGCCCCGTCCGCCCGGTCGGCCGTCGCCCCCTTCGAGGTCATGGACGTCCTCGCCACGGTCGCGCGCATGCGCGCCGAGGGACGGGAGGTCATCTCGCTGTGCGCGGGGGAGCCCAGTCAGGGCGCGCCGAGCGCGGTCCACGAGGCCGCCGCCCGGATCCACACCGAGGCGCGGCCGCTGGGCTACACGCCGGCGCTGGGGACCGCCCCCCTGCGCGCGGCGATCGCCGGGCACTACTCCCGGTGGTACGACCTCGATCTCGACCCGGCCGAGGTGGCCGTGACGACGGGGTCCTCGGGCGGCTTCGTCCTCGCCTTCCTCGCGGCCTTCGACCACGGGGACCGCGTCGCGCTGGCCCGGCCCGGCTATCCCGCCTACCGCAACATCCTCGCCGGCCTCGGCTGCGCGGTCATCGACCTGCCCACCGGTCCGGCCGAGCGCTACCAGCCGACGGTGGCCCAGCTCGAGGCCGAGCACGCGAGGGCGCCGCTGGCCGGCCTCGTCCTCGCCTCACCGGCGAACCCCACCGGCACGATGGTCGATCGCGGCGAGCTCACCGCGATCGCCGCCTGGTGCAGCGCCCGTGGTGTGCGCCTGGTCAGCGACGAGATCTATCACGGCGTGACCTACGCGGACCCGACATCACCGGATGCGAAGGGGGTCTGTGCCCGCGAGGTCGACGAGCACGCCATCGTCGTCTCCTCCTTCAGCAAGTACTGGGGGATGACCGGGTGGCGCCTGGGCTGGCTGCTCGTGCCGCAGGACCTGCGCGCCGCGGTCGACGCGCTCGCCGGCAACATCGCGCTGTGCCCGCCGGCCGGTGCGCAGGAGGCCGCCGTCGCGGCCTTCACCGAGGAGTCGTACGCGCAGGGTGAGGCCGCACGGCGGGACTTCGCCCGGGCCCGCGAGGTGCTGCTCGAGCGGGCGCCCGAGCTCGGCTGGGGCGCAGCGGCGCCCGCCGACGGAGCCTTCTACTACTGGGCCGAGCTCGGGGATCAGCTCGCCGGCTTCGCCGACGCGCGGGAGTACGCGTCGGCCGTGCTCGAGGCGACCGGGGTTGCGGTGACGCCCGGCGGCGACTTCGACCCGGTCATCGGGTCGCGGTGCGTGCGGCTCTCGCTCGCCGCCGGACCGGACGCCATCGCCGAGGCCCTGGACCGGATCATCGCCTGGCAGGCCTCGCGACCATGACGATCCACGAGGACCTCACCGAGGTCGTGTGGGGACGTCGGGACGGCCATACCGCCGACCTGCGCGAGGAGCTGCGGGCGCATCCCGATGACTTCGACATCCTCGTCGCAGAGGCGAGCGAGCTGATGGAGCTGGGCGGATCGCGGGTCGATCCGGGCCAGATCGTGTGCGGCGCCTGGGTGCGCTACACGCCGGGGACGGATTTCTGCTCCTTCTGGGGCGGGACGACGCACCCCGCCGCGCGCCGGCGCGGGATCTACCGGTCGCTCGTGACCGAGCGGGCCCGCTACGCCACCGAGCGGGGCTTCCCCTTCGTCCGGGTGGACTGCTCACCGGACTCGCTGCCGATCCTCATCCGACTCGGGCTGCAGCGGGTCGCCACCACCGTCCCCGCGACCTTCACTCCGTGACTCGGCGTGGTGACTCGCGGGTACGACGATTCAGTACGGGAGGAGGACAGCGGCGAACCCCGGCTTCTCGGGGTGCCCGCTCCGGCAGCACGGGCACTTGATCGTCGTACCCGCGCGTAGCCGTCGCCGCCCGTAGATCGGTGCAGGGCGATCTGCGAGGATCACTCGCAAGACCACCGACCCCGCGCCAGGAGGCTTTCCTTCATGCCCATTGCCACTCCGGACGTCTATCGCGACATGCTCGACCGCGCGAAGGCCGGGTCCTTCGCCTACCCGGCCATCAACGTCACCTCGAGTCAGACCCTCAACGCGGCGATCCGCGGCTTCGCCGAGGCGGGCAGCGACGGCATCGTGCAGGTCTCGACCGGCGGCGGCGAGTACCTCTCCGGCCCGACCGTCAAGGACATGGTCACCGGTTCGCTGGCGCTCGCCGCCTACGCGCAGGAGGTGGCGAAGAACTACGACGTGAACATCGCCCTGCACACCGACCACTGCCCCAAGGACAAGCTCGACGGATTCGTCCGCCCGCTGCTCGCCGCGAGCCAGGAGCGCAAGGACAAGACCGGGCTGCCGATCTTCCAGTCGCACATGTGGGACGGCTCGGCCGTGCCGCTGGAGGAGAACCTCCGGATCGCGGAGGAG
>JBQGNO010000242.1:0-3643 GCA_052087725.1 Janibacter sp.
TGGAGCCGGTGTCATGCTCGACCACCGCCAGCGTGTTGCCACCGAGCGCCACCATGTCCGGAGTGAAGTACCGGTCGCCGGTGGTGATCCGTGTCGGCGGCACCGTCGCACTGCCCTTGACCGGTGTCCCGGTCACGGTGTCGAAGGCCACGATCGTGCGCTCCTGCGTCGTCCCGTCCGTGACCCCGGTGATGCCGATGGCGTTGCGGCCGTCCTGGAGGACGTCGGGGCGAGCGACCACGTCCTTCGCACCGCTCGCGGGAGTCCTCCCGGCGCCGCCGACGATCGCATCGAGGGCGTGCGAGCCGGTGTTGACCCGCCCCCAGTACCCGGTGCGGCCGCCGCTGACCCAGATGCTCCCGTCGGTGAGGGCGACATCGTGCACGGCTGTGCCCTCCGCCCGGACGGCGAAGATCCCGGCGACCACGACGAGCAGCCCCACGACGGTGCCCGAGATCATCCGGACCCACATCGACCGGGGGCGTCGTCCCTCGTGGGCCCCGGGCTCGGCCGCGCTCGACTCCTGCGTCATCCGTCGATCAGCTCTGCGTACCAGCCGGGTCCTCGAGGAGGACGAGGTCCTCGTCGATGACCATGCGGGTGGACAGGGCGTGCTCCACCAGACGCGCCTTGCGGTTGCTCGCGAGCTTCCCCGGGCCCCCGTGGAGACCACGGATCCCCGCGTCCGCGAGCTTCTGGCAGACATTGTCGAGCTTGCGGTTGAACTTCGTGACCTTCCACCCGAGCCGGTCCGCGGCCGCAGCCGAGCTCGGGATCTGGCCCTGTCCGGCGCCCTCACGACGCAGGAAGTCCTCGCACAGGGCGACGACGAGCAGCTTCTGGTCGGGGGTCAGACCCACCCGACCGACGGTGGTCTCCCCGCTCTTCGTCGGCAGCAGCACCTCGTTGTCGATCGAGGTGAAGCTCGGGTTGCCCACGAGGATGTCGAAGTCATAGGTCGTGGGGCCGGCGGTGAACCACACGGTGACCTTCTCGAAGGCCAGGGGGATCCGGGCACCCGGGCTGAGCCAGGCCTGGAAGAGCCCCTTCTTGTCCGCCACCGTCGCGGTGAGGGTCGTGCCGATGTTGGTCAGCCACCACCAGCCACCCTCGTGACTGACCTGGAGGAAATGCCGATGGAGGAAGGGGTTGTCGTCGATCTCGAGGTCGCCCTCACGACCGATCGTCAGGACCCCCTCCCGGGGTGCTTCGTGGATCTCGCCACAAAAATCGACCGTGACCGCGCTCTCCGACATCGTCAGGCTCCCTTGTCCGTTTCGCACTTCATGGATGACCAGGCCGTGGACTGCCCGCCACGGATCACCTGGGCACGAGCACACTCCTGCCGGTCCTCGGCCACATTCGAGTCGTACTCGGTGACGTCGTCCTCCAGGCGGACCGGCTGGGCGTTGTCCACCGCGTCGGCATCCGGCCCCTTCTTGATGAGGTACACGTCGCCGTCCACGTACTTGCCATAGCTGACGCTGTACGTGAAGACATCGCCGTCCGACGCGATCGACAGTGTCGGCCGCCCGGAGAGGGCGCCCGTGGGCTGGGTCGCATTGGTCGCCGTCGCCACCGGCTCGTCACCGCCATCACGGGTGAACCACAGGACACCCCCGATGACGCCCACGACGAGCAGCAGCCCCACGATGCTGGCGATGAAGGGCAGCAGTCCGACCTCGAGGCCCTTGCGCGGCGGCGGGCCGGGCGGCGGCGGCTGGCCGCTGGGCGGTGCCTGCCGCACTGGGGACTGACGACTCATGAGCCCTTCCCCGTCGCGCACACCGTCTCCGACCACTCGGAGCTCTGCTGGTCCGGGCTGTCGAAGTCGCGCACGACCTGGACCCGACCGCACCACTGGGTCCCCTCGCGCGTCGGCAGTCGGTAGGTGCCGGTGCCGTCCTCGACCGTCGTGACGCTCATGGCCGTCGCGGGGCCGAAGTTGTCCCGGGTGGGGGCATTCTTGATCTCGTACCGGTCGCCCTCGGAGA
This sequence comes from Janibacter sp., assembly GCA_052087725.1. Taxonomy (GTDB): domain Bacteria; phylum Actinomycetota; class Actinomycetes; order Actinomycetales; family Dermatophilaceae; genus Janibacter. The sequence goes on from JBQGNO010000242.1 coordinate 1,995, forward strand.
AGTTGTCGTAGGTCATGGTGAAGACGAGCGCCTCACCGTCGGCCGTGACCTCCAGGCTGGGACGTCCCGTGAGCTCCCCACCGTCACCGGATCCACCCTCGCCGGAGCCGGCAGTGGGGGGTGGGTCCTCACCCCTGTCCCAGACCGCGAGGGTCAGGCCGATGCCGCCGACGAGGAGCAGGACCGCGAGGACACCGCCGACGATCCACCACCGGCGCGATCCGGAGCCCTTCGTCGGGGACGGACGCGGACCCGCAGGGGACCCCGGTGGGGGCGTGCCCTGCTGCCCTGGCCCGGAGTGCTGCGGATTCGAGTGCTGGACCGCCCCGGCACCCGAGGGCCCGCCCCCGGGAGGCGGTGGACTCGAGCGCTGGGAGACCCCGTCCGCGATGGGGACCGGGGGCGCCCCGCCGATGCTGCGCCCACCGCTCAGCCCCCCGCCGATCACCGGCTGGCCCAGCGGAGGGGGCGGTGCACCCGTGGTGGGTCGCGGTCCGGAGCCGGACGCGGGAGCCGAACCCGACCCGGAGCCGGAGGCGGGCCCCGATCCGGAGGCGGCACGCATCTGCGTGCGGTCCTGGGTGTGCCCGGGCAGGGACCCGGAGTCCCCCGAGTGACCTTGCTCGTCGAGGACGACGATGGCCGTCCGGGAGAAGCGCTCGTCCTGCTCGATCTGCTGCAGGCTCCGGGCGAACTCGATGGCGCTGGCCGGGCGGGCGAGGGGGTTCTTGCTCATCGCCTGCGCGAGCAGCCGCTCGAGGGACTGCGGCACGTCGGCCCGTCCGGAGCCCGGAGGCGGGTTGGACCGGATGCGCGGCATGAGGGCGTAGGCCGAGTTGTCCCCGCCCGGGACCTCGAAGGGAGAGCGCCCCACGAGCAGCTGCCACAGCGTCGCCGACAGGGCATAGACATCCGCCCGGGCATCGCCGTTGCTCTGCCCGAAGAGCACCTCCGGCGGGGCCCACGGGATGGAGACGCCGATGTCGTCGTCGAGCTCCTCGAGCACGCCGCCCCGACCAGCGATGCCGAAGTCGGTGAGTCCCGGCGAGCCGTACTGGCTCACGAGGACATTGGCGGGCTTGATGTCCCGGTGGATCACCCCGGCCCGGTGGGCGGTCTCGACGGCGCTCGAGAGCTGGATCCCGGTGCGCAGGACCTCCTCGACGGAGAAGCGTGCCGACCGGGCGCGCTGCGCGAGGTTGGGGGGTGGGTAGTACTTCATGATCAGGTACGGGCGAGCGTCCTCGCTCGTCCCCGCGCGGAAGACCTGAACGATGTACGGGTGGTCCGCCAGCTGGGCCATCGTGTTGGCCTCGTCGATGAACTGCTGCTTGATCGCCGGCGTGAGTCCCTCGGTCTTGAGGACCTTGACAGCGACCTTCATCCGCGGCATCTGCTGCTCGTAGAGGAAGACGTCCGCATACCCACCGGAGCCCAGTGGTTGGACGTAGTCGAGCCCGTCGAGGTCGGGCGGGAGGGTGCTACTCACGCACACATCATCCCGTGACCTCGAAGACCATCGAGACCTGGTCGGCGAGGGTGACCGTCGTCCCGGGCTCGATCGTCTGCTGGTCGCCGGGGCGCACCCGGACGGGCGATGAGCCGGGCAGCGCCACCGTGGTGCCGTTGGTGGAGCCGAGGTCACGCAC
>JBQGNO010000243.1:0-3640 GCA_052087725.1 Janibacter sp.
GGGAGTTGCCCTGGCGCCCGGAGCCGCCCTGTCCGCCGGAACGACGACCCTGGCCGCCGCCCTTGCCGCCGACCTGCTGCTGGGGCGCGGCGCTGACGAAGCCGCCGGGGTAGGAGCGCTCACCGGGGGCGAGCTCGGCAAGGAGCTCGTGGCCGGCGGAGACCTTCGTCGTGGTCGGCTTGATGCCGGCCTTGCGGGTGAGGTCCTTGACGTCGCGGACCTGCTCGTCGGTCATCAGCGTGACGACCGTGCCCTCGGCGCCGGCTCGGGCCGTGCGCCCGGAGCGGTGGAGGTAGGCCTTGTGCTCGACCGGCGGGTCGGCGTGGATCACGAGCTCGACGTCGTCGACGTGGATGCCACGAGCGGCGATGTCGGTCGCGACGAGGGTCTGCGCGGTGCCGGAGTGGAAGGCCTCCATCGTCCGGGTACGCGCGCCCTGGCTGAGGTTGCCGTGCAGCTCGACGGCGGGGACGCCACTCGCGTTGAGCTGGCGGGCGATCTTCTTCGCGCGGTGCTTGGTGCGGGTGAAGACGACCTTGCGGCCGGGGGCCGCGACGAGGTCGGTGAGCACCGGCAGGTGCTGGGTGGACTGGATGTGCAGAACGTGGTGGGTCATCTTCGCGACCGGGGACTGCGCCGAGTCGGCCTCGTGGGTGACCGGCTGCTCGAGGTAGCGCTTGACGATCTGGTTGATCGCGCCGTCGAGCGTGGCGGAGAAGAGCATCCGCTGGCCGCCGCGGGGGGTCTTGTCCATGATGCGCTTCACGCCGGGGAGGAAGCCGAGGTCGGCCATGTGGTCGGCCTCGTCGAGGATGGTGATCTCGATCGAGTCGAGGTTCACGTGGCCCTGGTTCATCAGGTCCTCGAGGCGGCCGGGGCAGGCGACGACGATGTCGACGCCCTTCGCGATGGCCTGGACCTGGGGGTTCTGGCCGACTCCGCCGAAGACGGTGCGGCTGGTGAGCCCGAGCTTCGCGGCGAAGGGGGCGAGGGCGTCGTCGAGCTGGGTCGCCAGCTCACGGGTCGGCGCGAGGATCAGGGCGCGGGGGCGCTTGCTCTGGCGCCGCTTGCCGCTCGCGGCGAGGCGCGTGATCATCGGCAGGACGAAGGCGAGGGTCTTGCCCGAGCCGGTGCGCCCGCGGCCGAGGATGTCCCGCCCGGCAAGGGAGTCCGGCAGCGTCGCGGCCTGGATCGGGGTGGGGGTGGTGATGCCGTCCTGCTCCAGGATGGACACAAGGGTGGCGGGCACGCCGAGGTCGGCGAAAGTCGTGGTGGTCACGAAGGGGGTGCTCCTTAACGGAGTCATGATGCTTCGGTTCTGCCCGGCGCGGTCCGACTGTCGCGGTCGCGGCGCGATGGCATCGTTGCAAGAAGAAGAGCAGCACGCTGCAGAACTGGGCGGCTGCTGGTGGTCAGTCTACATGTGCAGAGGAGCGTCGATGACGCTGCAGGAGATGCTCGACGAGGCGGCGAAGGGCGAAGCCGTCACCATCGCGAACGGGTGGGCCCAGGGAAGGGCCACGTACGGAGGCCTCGTGGCCGCCCTCCAGCTGGCGGCGATGAAGAGCCGGATCGAGGGGAGGACCCCGCCCCTGCGGAGCCTGACGACGAATTTCGTCGCCCCGGTCACGCCCGGCCCGGTGCGCATCGAGTCGGTCCTCCTGCGCCAGGGGTCCAATGTCACCCAGTGCGAGGCGAGGGTGATCCAGGACGGGCAGGTCGCCGCGCTGGCCTTCGCGAGCTTCGGTGGAGCCCGCCCGTCCGACGTGCGCGTGCACCCCACCACCAAGATGCCCCAGCTGCCCGACCCGGCCGACCTCACACCCTTGCCCCACAAGGCCGGTCGCGACCCGGCCTTCCTGCAGCACGTCGAGCTGCGCCTCGTCGAGGGGGACCTCCCCTTCGTCGGGTCGACGCGGTCCTCACTGGCCGGGTGGACGCGCCTGCGCGAGCCCGGCCCGGTCTTCGGCGAGGAGCAGCTCGTCGCCCTCGCCGATGCCTGGCCGGCCCCCGTGCTGCAGCGCCTGCGCGAGCCGGCCGCCGCGAGCACCGTGTCCTGGACCCTGGAGGTCGTCGGCGACACCCGGCACATCGCACCGACGGCCCAGTGGGTCTATGCCGCGCACGCCGACACGGCCGCGGACGGCTACGCCCACGCCGAGGCACGCATCTGGCGGCCCCACGGTGGGCTCACCGCGATCAGCCGGCAGACGGTCGCTGTCTTCGGGTGAACCACTGGTCGGGTCCCGCCCCAGACAGGATCCACCTGAGAAGCTGCGGTCATGCCGATCGAGATGCGGTCCTTCGCACGACGCAGCCTCAGCGACGAACAGCGGCTCGAGGTCGAGCGTGTCCAGACCCTTGCCGAGCACTTGCGGCAGGAGTTGGTCACCCGTGAGACCGCCATCAACCAGGCCCACGTGGTCAACGCGAACAGCGCCGCCATCCAGGCGATCGTCGCGGAGGTCCTCGAAGGGGAACTGCAGTTCGTCCAGGAAGTGGTCCTCACGCCCCAGGACGGGCTCGTCACTCGAGCCCGTCCGGACTTCGTCTTCCGGTTGGGAGACGAGCGTGGCGTGATGGCCGAGGTCGAGCGGGGCGGGACGGTGAACAACAACCATGACCTCAAGGACATGTGGAAGGCGCACATCGCCGCCGACATCCAGCACCTGATGCTCATCGTCCCCAATTCGAACTGGACGAGGCTCGGGTCCCCCCGCGAAAAGCCCTTTCCACGGGTGATCAACCGCGTCGGGGCATTCTTCGGAAGTGAGCGACGCGAGGTCGACGTGCTCTCGGCCCATGTCTATGGCTACGGGCTGCTGAACATCCAAGCTGCGGTCGAGCTACAACCCGACGAAGAGAGCTGACACCGCCTTCGCCCCAGCTCACGATCGGGGCATGAACCACCGTTGCCATTCCACCCCCGATCACACAGCGGAGCTCACCAAGCTGCGAGCCCGCCTGTACTCACCCGATCTGAGTGCCCTGGAGGCCGCGGCCATGCTCGCGGCACTGGAACTACTCCGCGCGCACGAGCACGGAGACTTCGAGATCTGCGACAACCCCTACTGCATCTCGTTGCTCTCACTGTGTCTCGGCACCCCCTTCGACGTGGTCCACGACGACCCGGAGGACTGCACCTGCTGCTGCCACGACTGACGCCCTGGCAGGACGACTCCGGCCGCCCACGCGATGTGGGCGGCCGGAGTGGTGGTTTCGAGGCTTCGTCGCTGGCGCTCCTCGCGCCTCAACCAGCGTCGGTCACTGTGGTTTCGAGGCTCGTTCCTCGCACCTCGACCAGCGCGGTCGATCAGATGACACCCTGGGCGACCATCGCGTCGGCGACCTTGATGTAGCCGGCGAGGTTCGCGCCCATGACGTAGTCGCCGGGCTGGTCGAACTCCTCGGCGGTCTCGACACAGTTGCGGTGGATGTCGCGCATGATGTCCTCGAGCCGGGCCTCGGTCTCGTCGAAGCCCCAGGAGTCGCGGCTGGCGTTCTGCTGCATCTCCAGCGCGGAGGTCGCGACGCCACCGGCGTTGGACGCCTTGCCCGGCGCGTAGAGGACCCCTGCCCCGCGGAAGGCCTCGGTCGCACTCGGCTCGCACGGCATGTTCGCGCCCTCGGCGATGAGCTC
>JBQGNO010000244.1:0-3611 GCA_052087725.1 Janibacter sp.
CTCGGCGAGGTCGGAGAGGACGAGCCAGCCCTCACCACCCGGCTCGAGGTGGTCGAGGAGACCGGTGAGGAAGCGCCGCAGCATGTCCGAGCCCGGGTCGTAGATCCCGGTCTCGAGGGCCGAGGTCGGCTCACCGGGGAGCCATGGCGGATTGCACACGATGAGGTCCGCCCGTCCGGGCGGGTAGAGATCCGCCTCGAGGGAGGTCACCCGGTCGGCGACGCCGAGCCGAGCGGCGTTGTCCCGGACCGACTCCACGGCCCGCGGGTTGATGTCCGTGGCCACGACGGTGGGGATGCCCCGTCGGGCGAGGACCGCCGCGAGCACGCCGGTGCCGGCCCCGAGGTCGAAGGCGGTCCGCGGAAGGGGGTCGGCCAGCGGGGCCGCGGCGACGAGGTCGATGTACTCGCCCCGGACGGGTGAGAAGACGCCGTACCCCGGGTGGATGGCCTCCCCGAGGGCCGGGACGTGCACCCCCTTCGCCCGCCACTGCTGGGCCCCGATGACGCCGAGGAGCTCCGTGAGGGCGATGACTCGGGGGCTGTCTGGCCGACCATAGGCCTCATCGCACGCCTGACGCACGTCCGGCGCCCGACGCAGGCGAAGGGAGTGGTCGGCCTCGAGCTCGACGACCAGACGACCCAGCAGCGTCGCCCGCTGCGTCCGAGCGGCGCGGTGCCCGGCGAAGGTCGTCTCGCCGCGCTCCCCCTTCGCCAGCCGGCGCTGCACGCGTCGGTCCAGGGCCTTCAGCAGCTGTCGTGCGTTGTGGTAGTCGCCACGCCAGAGGATCGCGGTCCCCTTGCGCACCATGCGCATCGCCGTGTCGGCGGTGAGTGCGTCATCGGCCACCACGACCGTGGTCGGCGCAGGGGCGGAGCTTTCCGAGCGCCACCCGGCCTCGCGCTCCACGCCGTCCTCGCGCCAGTGGATCGTGTCCATGGTGACTCCCGGTGAAGCAGGTGGTGGACGTAAAGGGACTCGAACCCCTGACCTTTCGCGTGTGAAGCGAACGCTCTAACCAACTGAGCTATACGTCCGTGGTGCTCCCCGAGCCAGCGTCCCGGCCGGGCAACCCGAGCAGAGTACCCGGCCCTGAGCCCACGGAGCCAATCGGCTCCCTTCGTCCGGTGCGTGTCAGGCCGGAGAGAGGCCGGGGACCTTGAGCACGAGGTCCTCCACCTGGTCCGGCAGCCAGCCCGGGACCCCGGTGACGAGGAGCGCCAGCCAGAAGCAGAACCAGCCGAAGACCGCCGAGAGGCAGAGCAGCGGGATCTTCGCCTTCCACGGCAGGGCCAACGTGTACTGCTCGAAGGCCTTGACCTCGGCCTTGACGAACTGGGTCACCCGGCGAGCCCAGATGAACTCGGTGCTCCACAGGAAGAGGCCGATGAAGATGATCGCCCACCCGGGTCCCACGAGCGGCACCATCGGGAGGCCGGCGATGATCAGCAACAGACCCAGCACGGCGATGAAGCTCCGGTAGACGAGCCCTCCGACCGGGTGGGTGCGGATCGCGCGACGCCACCGGATCGGGTCCTCGTGGGCGTCCATCCGCCCATCGGTCCCGAAACGCAGGAGCAGCTCCTGACGCACGATGGCGTGCTGCTCCTCCCGCACGACCCGGTAGGAGCGCCGCTCGCCGTCGGGGGTGCGACCGCGCCCTCTGCCGGGCGTCACGTCCTCGGCGGACTCCGCCTGCTCGTCGGTGGTCATGGTGCCTTCCGAGCGGCTCACGGGTTCATGGAGGCGGCGGAGCCCCGGGTGAAGGCCTCCTGCAACCGCTCGGTCAGCGGACCGGGAGCGGAGAGCCCCCGACCGTCGATCGCGTGGATCGGCTGCACGTCACGCGTGCTGCTCGTGAGGAAGGCCTCGTCCGCGGACTCGAGGATGGAGAAGGGCAGTGCCTCCTCGACGACCTCGATGCCCGCCTCGCGGGCGAACTCGATGGTCAGCTCACGGGTGATGCCGGCGAGGCAGCCACTCTCGAGCGGTGGCGTGCGCACCGTCCCGTCGACGACGACGAAGATGTTGCTCCCGGTCCCCTCGCAGAGCTCGTCGCGGGTGTTGGCGAAGATCGCCTCGGTGCCGCCCTTGTCCTTGGCGTGCGCCAGAGCGATGACGTTCTCAGCGTAGGAGGTCGTCTTCAGGCCGGCCGTGGCGGCTCGCTCGTTGCGCGTCCACGGGACGGTGGCGACAGCGGTCGTCGCGGCCATCCGAGCGGCCGGCGACGCGGTGACGATGTAGCTCATCCCCTCGTCGCCCCGATCGGAACCGAGCGGACCCGGGCCACCGGTGATCGTGTAGCGCAGCCGGCCGAAGTCGATGGGCTCCCCGGCGCCGAGCACCGCCTCGATGCCCTGCTGGAGCTGGGACCGGTCAGCGGGCTGCAGCCCCAGCCCGGCCAGCGTGCGGTCCATCCGCGCGAAGTGCCGATCGGCGGCGAAGACCTCCCCGTCGACGATCTTGCAGGTCTCGAAAGCCCCGTCCCCCACCGTGATGCCGTGATCGAGCGCCGCCAGCGCCGGCTCGTCCGCCCCCACGATCTGTCCATTGACCCAGATCCGAACTGTGTTGCTCATGACCCCACTCTTCCAGATGCCAGACCCAGGAGGACACGGGTCTTCAGCTCGCATTCGGCCCATTCCCCCTTCGGGTCGGATGACCACGTGATGCCCGCCCCGGTGCCGAAGCGCAGCCGACGCACCCCGTCCGGGTCCGTCGTCGCGAAGAACGTGCGGATACCCACGGCGAGTTCCCCGCTCGGCCCATCGGGATGGTCGGCGTCGATCCACCCGATGGCCCCGCAGTAGGGGCCGCGCGGGACCGGCTCGAGATCCGCGATCGCCGCCAGCGCAGTGGACCTGGGCGCACCGCTCACCGACCCGGGAGGGAAGCTCGTCTCGAGGACGTCGGACCATCCGCTCCCCTGCCGCAGCCGTCCCGCCACGTCGCTCACGAGGTGGACCAGCCCGGGGTGCGGCTCCGGGGCGCACAGCCGCTCGACGACGACGCTGCCCGGGTCGCTCACCCCGTGCAGGTCATGGCGGACCAGGTCGACGATCATCACGTTCTCCGCGACGTCCTTGGTGAGCATCGTCTCGAGCGTCGGTGCAGTGCCCTTGATCGGGCTGGAGAGCAGCCGCGCCCCGGTCCGGGCCAGGTAGCGCTCCGGGGAGGCGGTGACGAGGTCGATGCCGGCCGAGGGGACGTGCACGACTCCGGCGAAGGGGGCGGGGTTGCCCGACGCGAGTCGGGCCGCCAGGTCCGGCAGGTGGGCCCGGGCGGGCAACGGTGCCTCCAACATCGTCGTGAGGTTGACCTGGTAGACGCCACCGGCGGAGATCCGCGCGCGGATCTCCTCGACGCCCGCGACGAAGCGATCCTCGTCGAGGCTGCGCGTCCAGCCGGTCACGGCTGGCCAGCGGGCCGCGTCGCCGGGGGCGTCACCCCCTTCGTCCCGGTGGCGGAATCGGACCGCGGTCAGCTCCCCCTCGAAGGTGATGACCACGGCCCAGGCCCCGCGATCGAGATCCGTCACGTCATGGGTGACCTCCACCGGGTCGGACCAGGTCGTCGACCCGAAGCGCGCGAACTCCACGGTCGCCGGTCAG
>JBQGNO010000245.1:0-3568 GCA_052087725.1 Janibacter sp.
CTGGGACGAGGTCGGTGACACACCCGAGCCCGAGGTCGCCCCGGTGTGGCTGCACGGCGACATGCGGCGCGCCAACCTGCTCAGCCACGCCGGGCGCTTGGCCGGTGTCATCGACTTCGGGACGTTGAGCATCGGGCGCCCCGCCGCCGAGCACGCGGCCGTGTGGGACCTGCCGCGCTCGGCCCGGGACGCCTACCGCGCTCGCCTCCACCTCGACGATGACGTGTGGACGCTGGCGCGGGGCTGGTGCCTGCTGCCCTCGCTCGCCGGGCTGCCCTACTACCGGGAGACGTGGCCGGAGTTCGCCCGTCTGTGCCGCGACCGCATCGAGGTACTCACGACCACGGTCGACTGAACCGCTGGCCGGGGTCCCGCGCCGGATCACGAGTCGGCCACGACCGGTGGGTAAGGTGGGCGGCATGACCGTGCCTCTCGGACGCCCGCGCCGGATCACCGCGCGGCGAGCTATGTCGGGGTCGACCCGCGCCTGACGCGCCGCTCGGCCCCCTCCCTTCGCGCCCGAGATACCCCTGCACCTGTGATTGGACACGAGACCCCCATGGAAACTGCCGAGATCCGGCGCCGCTGGCTCACCTTCTTCGAGGCGAAGGGACACACGGTCGTCCCCTCCGCCCCGCTGATCCACGAGGACCCCACCCTCCTCTTCGTCAACGCCGGCATGGTGCCCTTCAAGCCGTACTTCTCCGGGCAGGAGAGCGCCCCGTGGGATCGCGCCACGAGCGTGCAGAAGTGCGTGCGCACCGGCGACATCGAGGAGGTCGGCAAGACGAGCCGGCACGGCACCTTCTTCCAGATGAACGGCAACTTCTCCTTCGGCGACTACTTCAAGCGGGACGCCATCGCCTTCGCCTGGGAGCTGCTCACGACCAGCCAGGACGACGGCGGCTACGGGCTCACCCCCGAGCGGCTGTGGGTCACCGTCTACACCGACGATGACGAGGCCGAGCGGCTCTGGCTCCAGGAGACCTCCATCCCCGCCGAGCGCATCGTGCGCCGCGGCGAGCTCGACAACTACTGGAGCATGGGCGTGCCCGGACCGGGGGGTCCGTGCAGCGAGATCTTCTACGACCGCGGCGAGGAGTACGGCGTCGACGGCGGACCCGAGGTCGACGAGGACCGGTTCATGGAGATCTGGAACCTCGTCTTCATGCAGTACGAGCTCTCCGCGGTCCGCGCCAAGGACGACTTCGACGTCGCGGGGCCGCTCCCGGCGCAGAGCGTCGACACCGGGATGGGCCTGGAGCGCATCGCGAGCATCCTCCAGGGCGTCGACAACATGTATGAGATCGACGAGGTCTACCCCGTGCTGGAGAAGGCCGCGGAGATGACCGGTCGCGACTACGGCGCCTCCTCCGGCCAGACCGCCGGTGACTCTCACCCCGACGACGTCCACCTGCGCGTCGTCGCCGACCACGTGCGCTCCTCGCTCATGCTCATCGGTGACGGCGTCACCCCGGGCAACGAGGGCCGCGGCTACGTCCTGCGCCGGATGCTGCGCCGCGCGGTGCGCGCGATGCGCCTGCTCGGGTACGACGAGCCCGCGCTGCCGCACCTCCTCCCGATCTCGGTGGAGCGGATGAGCGCCTCCTACCCCGAGCTGCGCACCGGCTTCGACCGCATCGCCCAGATCGCCTACGGCGAGGAGCAGGCCTTCCGCCGCACGCTGGCGCAGGGCACGACGATCCTCGACACCGCGGTCGAGCGGACCAAGAAGGGGGGCGGGGACACCCTCGCGGGTCCCGAGGCCTTCTCGCTGCACGACACCTACGGCTTCCCGATCGACCTCACTCTCGAGATGGCGGCGGAGCAGGGCCTGAAGGTCGACCGCGATGGCTTCGTGCGTCTCATGGACGAGCAGCGCCAGCGGGCCAAGGCCGATGCCAGGGCCAAGAAGGGCGGTCACGCCAACACCGAGGTGTGGAAGGGCCTGCGCGCGCTCGGCGCCACCGACTGGCGCGCCTACGAAGAGCTGACCACGAGCGGATCCGTCGTCGGTCTCGTCCGCGACGGCGCCCGGGTCGAGGAGCTCAACCCGGGCGAGACCGGGCAGGTCGTGCTCGACCGGACGAGCTTCTACGCCGGGTCCGGTGGTCAGATCGCCGACTCCGGGATCATCGTCGCCGATGGCACGCGACTGCTCGTGCGCGATGTGCAGCGCCCGGTCAAGGGCCTGGTCGTGCACACCGTCGAGGTGGCCGACGGGCCGGTCCGGGTCGGCACCGAGGCCTCGGCCGAGGTCGACCCGCAGTGGCGCGTCGACGCCTGCCAGGCGCACTCGGGCACGCACGTCGTGCACGCCGCGCTGCGCCAGGTCCTCGGGCCGTCCGCCCTGCAGTCCGGCTCCTACAACAAGCCCGGCTACCTGCGCCTCGACTTCGCGTGGAACCAGTCGCTCTCCGCGGATGCACAGGCCGAGATCGAGCACGTGGCCAATCTCGCGGTCCGCGACGACCTGCCGGTCTCCGCGGACTGGATGACCCTGCCGGAGGCACGGGACCGGGGGGCGCTGGCGCTCTTCGGCGAGACCTACGACGAGCAGGTCCGCGTCGTCGACATCGGCGGCCCGTGGTCGCGTGAGCTGTGCGGCGGCACCCACGTGCGCCACTCCAGCCAGATCGGCGCCCTGACCCTGACCGGAGAGTCCTCGGTCGGGTCCGGCGTACGGCGCCTCGAGGCCTTCGTCGGGATGAACGCCCTGCAGCACCTCGCGACCGAGCGAGCCCTCGTCGCGGAGATCTCCGACATCGTCAAGGCCCCGGCCGGTGACCTGCCCGAGCGCGTCTCGGAGCTGGTCACGCGCCTGCGCGAGGCCGAGAAGGAGCTGGAGAAGGTGCGTCGCGAGCAGGTCGCGGCCTCCGCCGGATCGCTCACCGGTGCGGCCAAGGACATCGCCGGCGTGACCTACATCGGGCAGCACATCGCCGGCGGCGGCGGGGACGACCTGCGCCGCATGGTCACCGACACCCGTGGCCGGCTCGGTGAGGAGCGGCCCGCGGTCGTGGCCCTCACCGGCGACGGCTCCGGCAAGCCGGTCATCGTCGTCGCCACCAACGAGGCGGCCCGGGCGAAGGGGGTCAGGGCCGGGGCGCTCGTGCGCGTCGCGGCCCAGGCCCTCGGCGGCGGGGGAGGCGGCAAGGACGACCTCGCCCAGGGCGGCGGCCAGGACGCCGCCCGCGTCGAGGACGCCCTCGCGGCCATCGCCCACGAGATCGGGGCCTGACCGCCCCATGCGCCACGGAGCACGCCTCGGCGTCGACGTCGGGGATGCCCGGGTGGGTCTCGCGTCCAGCGACCCCTCCGGGCTCCTCGCGACGCCTGTCGACACGATCGCTCGTGACCTCGATGACGACACCGACGTCGACCGGGTGGTCGATCTGGTCACCGAGATGGCCGTCATCGAGGTCGTCGTCGGGCTGCCGCGCTCCCTGGACGGGAGCGAGGGGCCAGCGGCCGACAAGGCCAGGAACTGGGCGCAGACCCTCCGAAATCGCCTGAAGGAGGCACGGATCGAGAACACGCCGATCCGCCTCGTGGACGAAAGGCTCTC
>JBQGNO010000246.1:0-3560 GCA_052087725.1 Janibacter sp.
CGGCCGACCCCGCGACGGGGGCGACGAGGGCGACCGCGCGCAGCATGCCGGCGGTGCGGGCGCGGTGGACCGCGGCATCGACGACCTTCGCGCCGGAGCGGTCCAGAGCCCGCAGCTCCCGCTCGACACCACCCGCGGCCGCGATACCGGTCGCGGCGGTGACCGTGTCCGCCACCCGTGCGGCGAGCGAGCCGCGCCGACGCCTCAGGTCCCGCGCCCGCTCGAAGGCCGGACCCGAGATCACGGCCAGGACGATCGCGAGGAGCACCAGCGGCAGGGCGACGACGACCGCAAGGTGCCAGCCGAGCACCGCGAGCGCCGCGATGCACCCGAAGGCGAGCGGCACGAGCGCGACGAGCGGCGCGATGCCGAGCGAGACCCAGTTGCGCACGCTTGCGAGGTCATTGGTGGAGCGGGCGATGGTGATGCCGAGCGAGGGCGCCGACGGGGACGTCATCGCGTGGGCCACGAGCCCCCGCCGGAGCTGCTGGACGTAGTCCTGCCCGAGGCGCTCGGCGACGACCCGGTCCACGTAGCGGGTGGCCGCGAGGCCGACGAGCGCGAGGACGAGGACACCGAGGTCCGCGGTGATCTCGCTCGTCGGCTGGCCGACATCACCGATGAGCACCCCCACGAGCAGGCCGGCACCGACCGCGCAGGCACTGTGCGCCAGTGCGGTGGCGACGAGCAGCGCCATCACCCCGCGCCGGGACCCCCGCATGAGCGGAGGCATCGGCGGGGTGGCGGCGGCCTCGGACCACTTGCTGTCGTCGGTCATGCCCGGAAGGACTCGCGCGGCAGGAGCCCCAGGGCAGTCTGCGGCTCGCGCAGGTCGAAGGTCCCGATGACCGGGACGGTGAGGACCTCGCCGGCCTCCCGGGTCGCCAGGGGCGAGGAGGTGACCACGCCGGAGACGGCAGCCGTGCTGACCCCGGCCCCGTCGAGCACCTGCATGCCCGCGACGGCGCCGAGGGCGTCCTGGGAGGCGAAGACGACCCGGTCGACGCGGTCGTGGAAGGCCGGGTCCTCGAGCAGGCGCCGCGTCTCCTCCTGGTACACCCCGTCGGCGACCTCGATGATCACGACGTCGGGTCCGGTGGCGGCGAGCTCATCGACCATGTCGACGAAGATCTCGCGGATGCGCTCGTGCCCGAGGCGGAAGGTCGTCGCGTGACCGAAGTCGGTGAAGTCGAGCACCGTCGTCGCACCCGCGTCGCGGAAGTGGTTCGGGTCATTGCCCGCACCCGTCCCGGTCGACTTGCCGGCAGCGACCTGGTGGCCCGCGTTGACGAAGCCGTTGACGAGGGAACCGAGGACGGTGGACTTGCCGGAATTCATCGACGAGCCGAAGACGGCGATCACCGGAGGTCGGCCCGTGCCCGAGCTCGCCGCGAGGGTCGCGGTGGAGCCCAGCGGGGCGAAGCGGTCCAGGGTCAGCCGGCCACTGCGGTCGGCGAGGAGGCCGAGCGGCTCGATCTGCGTGGCGCCCTCGATGCTCGCGTGCATCTCGATCACCTGCGAGGCCAGGCCACCGCCCGCGACGAGGTCGGTCGACTCCAGCGACCCGGGCACGTGGGCGAGGAACTGGTCCGGCGCGTAGCGGTCCCCGTAGGCGACGAGGATCTCCTGGCCCGGGAAGAGCAGCTGGCGACGCGAGACCGCGCTCTCCAGGCGGGTGTGCTTGCGGATCTCGGTGACGCGGGCAAGGACGACGTCCCCGGCCCGCGGGACGACCTCGGAGCCGTACTCGAGGTGGTAGCCATCGGCGGCGGACTCGATCGCGGCGGCGACGAAGCGGGTCGTGTAGGCCTTGAGCACCCGACGCAGACGCATCGGGTCGATCGCCTCGGCGTACAGTCCGGGCGCCACCGCGGTGGTGGTGACGGTGCTCGGGTTCAGGGGGGTCGTCGTCATCGTGGCTCCTGTGTCTGCGTCGCCCACCGGGCGGGTTCCGTGTGGTCGAGGGGATCCTGCGGCCACGACAGACAGGTAATCGTGCCGCCGTGAAGCAGTCATGAGGTGAGGATGAGGCTTGCCTCATCCGATGGACACCTGCTGTTGGCGAGCCCTATCGCGCGGTGACGACGGCCGGCCCGTCCACGACGGCGATGTCCCCGTCCTCATCGGTGCGCAGCACCCGCGACCCGTGCTGGCGGGCCCAGGTGAGGGCAGAGGGAGTCGGGTGCCCGTAGGTGTTGTCCGCGCCCACGCTGATCAGCGCCACCGGCGCGGCGACCTCGTCCATGAACTCGTCGTCACGATTGCTCGACCCGTGGTGGGGCATCTTGAGCACGTCGAGATCGGCGGCAGCGGCAGCCATGGCCGGATCCCGGGGCAGGGCGAGGCGAAGGGCGTGCCCCGCCTCCTGCTCGATGTCCCCGAGGAGCAGCGCCGAGATCTCGCCGACCTCCACGTGGAGGACGATGCTCGCGTTGTTGGCGGCCGAGCCCCCGGCGACGGTGCGACCCGGCCACCAGGCGGTCGTGGTGACCTCCCCGAGCTCGAAGCGGTCGCCGGCGCCCACCGTGCGCACCGGGATCGACCGGGCGGCAGCGATCTCGGTGACCTGCCGCGCGGCCCACTCCGGGTCGGGCTCCGGCGTGACGAGGATCTGGCCGACCTCGCGTCCGTCGACCGCCGCCTCGAGGTCGCCCATGTGGTCATCGTGGAAGTGCGTGAGCACGACCGCGTCGAGGGTCCGTACGCCCAGCCGGTCCAGGCAGCCGTCGATCCCCCCGTCCTCGGGTCCGACGTCGACGAGGACCGCTCGGCCCGGACCGGAGGAGAGCACCAGGCCGTCACCCTGCCCGACATCGCAGGCCACGAGACGCCAGTCCGGCGGCGGCCAGTCGAAGGTGCGTGAGGGCACCGCCCCCACCGTGAGCACGACGACGAGCCCGAGGGCGGGCAGCGGGCCCGCGCGCGAGCGCCGCAGCAGCCACGGTCCGGCGAGGACGGCCAGCGTGGTGAGGGCGGCGAGCAGGACGGCTCCCGTCGACCCGTCCGGCCAGGGCAGGGTGCCACCGGGGACGTCGGCACTGACCCGGGCGGTCCACGCGATGGCCAGGGCGAAGGGGGCCCCGCACCACCCGACGAGCGTGCCCAGCGTGGTGCTCGGCACGGCGACGAGCGCGGTCGTGACCCCGAGGACGGTCGCCGGGGCGACGAAGGGAGCGGCGACGAGATTGGCCACGACGGCGATGAGGCTGACATTGCCCTGGAGCAGGACGATGACTGGACCGCACACGAGCTGGGCCGCGAGCGGGATCGCCACCGCCGGGCCGATGACGTGCAGCCGAGGCGGCAGGTGGGCATTGATCGCCGCCGACCACGGGCGGACGAAGAGCAGCAGCCCGAGCGTCGCCAACGTGGACAGCACGAAACCGTAGGACCGGGCGAGCCACGGGTCGAGCGTGAGCAGGACGAGCACGGCGGTGCACAGCGCCGGTGTCCCCGCCCCACGCCGCGAGGCACTCATCCCGAGCAGCCCGATCGCGCCCATCGTCGCGGCCCGGACGACACTCGGCTCCGGTCGGGCGAGGACGACGAAGAAGGCCAGC
>JBQGNO010000247.1:0-3469 GCA_052087725.1 Janibacter sp.
CGTCGTCGCCGACTCGCGCAAGAAGCGCGACGGCGCCGTGATCGAGGAGATCGGCAAGTACCACCCGACCGAGGACCCCTCGGTCATCGAGGTCGAGTCCGAGCGTGCGCAGTACTGGCTCAGCGTCGGCGCGCAGCCGAGCGAGCAGGTCACCGCGCTCCTGAAGGTCACCGGCGACTGGGCGAAGTTCAAGGGTGAGGGCGACGCCGCAGGCTCGATCAAGACCGCCGAGGCGAAGAAGTCCGCCGAGGAGCTCATCGCTGCTGCCGACAAGGCCGCCGCTGATTCCCGCGAGGGTGCCAAGAAGGCCAAGGCCTCGGAGGAGACCGAGGCGGCCGACGTCGCACCGGGCTCCGAGGAGGCACCGGCCGAGGGCGAGACCACCGAGGACGCCGACGCCGCTGCGACCGACGAGGCCTGAGATGAGCGCCCGCGCCGAAGCCCTCGACCATCTCGTCCGCGGCATCGTCGATGATCCCGATGCCGTGGCCGTGACCGAGAAGTCCACGCGTCGCGGACCGCTGCTCGAGGTCAGGGTCGGCGCCGCCGATCTGGGCCGAGTCATCGGCCGGTCCGGCCGCACCGCACGTGCCCTGCGCACGGTCACCGCGGCACTGTCGGACGACGACGTGCGGGTTGACATCGTCGATGTCGACCGGCGCTGAGGTGCCTCGAACCACTTCAAGGAGCGGTGCTGCCGGAAGGACCGAGAGGTCCGGGCAGCGCCGCTCCTGGCATTCACGGCTGCATCGGCCTGGTGCCGAAGCTGTGAGTGCAGGGATCGCAGCGCTGGGGCTGACCCTGCTGCTGGCCGGCTGCGCGGGCGCGGGGGACGGTGCCGAGCAGACACCCACCGGCACCGAAGCCACGGGAGCCGGCACCACGTCGGCGAGCAGCGAGACGGACCCGGCGCTCGGCGCGGCATGCACCACCTTCTGGGGCGACCCGGATTACACCGACCCCCTTTCGCGCACTGTCCTGGACCGCGCGGGAACAGCTCCGCAGGCAGGGCCGTCGGACCCGTTCTTCTACGAGATGGCGGGGGACGATATCGACGCGGCCTTCGAGGGCGCCCCCGCACCCGCGAAAGACGCCGCCGGAGTGCTGTCCGAATGGTTCCGCACGCAGCCCGAACTGGGAACCGACGGGGACCGCGAAGCCTTCCGTGCAGCATGGAAGGACGTCGCCGGCAGCTGCGCCGAGGTGTCCACGGCCGCGAGCTGGACCGTCACCGCGGGGGAGGACGGGACGAAGCCTGCGGCACTCGTCTGCGCCGAGGTGTTCGACACCCCCGGGACGCTCACCCACTTCGCCAATGCGAACGTGCTGACCTCGAACATGTTCAAGCTGGTCGGACTCTCACCGCGCGAGGTCCCCGCCGGCCGCATGGACGAGGTGCAGAGCACCGCAGAGCTCCTCACCATCCAGATCGCGGCGGTGGACGATGACGCGGTGGGCGCCGCCCTCGAACAGGTCCGCGCACCTTTCCAGGATGCCCTGGACGGTGACACCTGGTCGGACGGCCTGGAAGCACCACTGGCACAGCTCGGCACCGCCTGCGGCGCGGCCGGGTACTCCTCACCCGAACCCGGGGAGATGGACAACAGCGCCGTCGTCGGCGCGAACGCCGCCCACGAGGACGGCACGGACCACGGAGGACGCTCATGAGCACACTCGACGTCATCGTCGCGACCATCGGCAGGGCGCACGGCCTGCGTGGAGAGGTCGCGCTGATCCTGCGCACCGATCAGCCCGAAGAGCGCCTGCAGACCGGCACGAGCTTCGAGACGGAGGTCGACGGCCGCCCGCGCACCCTCACGGTGGGGAACACCCGCCGCCAGCAGGACCGCTGGTACGTGACCTTCGAAGAGGTCCCGGACCGCACCGATGCCGAGTCGCTGCGGGGCACCGACCTGCTGATCGCGGTGGATGCCGACGAGGAGGCCGACGAGGACCCTGACGCCTGGTACCCGAGCCAGCTCAAGGGCCTGGCCGTGCGCCACGTCGACGGTCGCGAGCTCGGGACCGTGCACGGAGTGGAGCACTATCCCGCACAGGACCTGCTGGTGGTGCGCACTCCGGACCGTCGGCGCGTCCAGCTGCCCCTGGTCGAGGAGCTCGTGCCCGAGGTCGATCTCGAGGCTGGCATCGTCACCGCGAACCCGCCCGGCGGCCTCTTCGACGAGCTGCCGGAGGACGAGCAGGGCCCCGATCCCGAGACCTCCGCGCACAGGAAGGGCTGACCCCAAGATGCGCATCGACGTCATCACGATCTTCCCCGAGTACCTCGCACCGCTCGAGCTGTCCCTCATCGGCAAGGCACGCCGTGACGGTCTGGTCGATCTGCAGGTCCATGACCTGCGCAGCTGGACCCACGACCGCCACCGCACCGTGGACGACACCCCGCTGGGCGGCGGCGCCGGAATGGTCATGAAGCCCGAGCCGTGGGCGGAGGCCTTCGCCGGGGTGCGGAAGGAGGGCCAGGAGGCCCTCGGCGCGGACGTCGAGCCGCTGATCGTCTTCCCCAACCCTGCAGGGACCCCCTTCGCCCAGGCCACCGCGCAGGAATGGTCGCAGTGCGAGTGGATCATCTTCGCCTGCGGGCGGTACGAGGGGATCGACGAGCGGGTCTACGAGCACCTCGCCGACATCGGCTGCGAGGTCGCCCTCGCCTCCCTCGGCGACTATGTGCTCAACGGGGGAGAGGTGGCGGTGCTCGCCATCACCGAAGCCGTGGTGCGCCTGGTGCCCGGCGTGGTCGGCAACGCCGAGTCGCTCGTGGAGGAGTCGCATTCTGAGGGCCTGCTCGAATATCCCCTCTATACCCGGCCCGCGACCTGGACTGATCCCGCCGGTGTCGTGCGAGAGGCGCCGCCGATCCTGCTGTCGGGAGACCATGGGAAGGTCGCGGCCTGGCGCCGGGAGGAGTCCTTGCGGCGTACCGGTGAGCGACGCCCGGACCTGCTCGGCGGGGCCGACGCGTCCTACTGATCTCCACCGCGTGACGCAGGCGACAACGCTGGACGCCGTGACCAGCGGTGACAGTGGCGCAGGGGCTTGCCGTGAGAGGTGGCACCCTGGCAGAATGAGCCCTTGTGCGCACCGCGTGTCCCTCTGCCTCAGGGGAGGGCGCGATCAGCGGTCG
Organism: Janibacter sp.; assembly: GCA_052087725.1. Lineage (GTDB taxonomy): Bacteria > Actinomycetota > Actinomycetes > Actinomycetales > Dermatophilaceae > Janibacter. The sequence goes on from JBQGNO010000247.1 coordinate 3,146, forward strand.
GGCAGTTCCGTGGCGATGGGAGTCGCCGCCAGAGGCCCAGCACACCGGTACGGGGAGTCCGCTCCTCGCCGGATCGACAGTTCATGACGGGCCTTCCGAGCAACCGGGAGCCCCACGAACGAAGCTGTCCGACCTGAGGCGGAGGCTGGAGAAGAAACATGCAGAAGCTCGATGAGCTCGACAAGGCGTCGCTGCGCGAGGACGTCCCCCATTTCCGTGCCGGCGACAACGTCAAGGTGCACGTGAAGGTCATCGAGGGCAACCGCTCTCGTATCCAGATCTTCCAGGGCTACGTCATCGGCCGTCAGGGCCACGGCGTGGGCG
>JBQGNO010000248.1:0-3467 GCA_052087725.1 Janibacter sp.
GCAGGAACTGCAGCCCGGTGACGATGCCGAGCGCGGTGCCGGAGTTGTCGGTCAGCTCGGTGAGGACGACCCAGTCCTGGGCCACACGACCCATCCAGGTGCCGGTGTTCGACAGGATGCCGCCGGTGGCGTACACGCGGTAGTTGCGGATCGACAGCGAGTCGAAGGTCGGGCTCATCGGGCAGCGATCTTCTGCAGGATCTCGCTCGCCGCGGCGAGGGTGGCCTGCTCATCGGCGGACAGCTCGCGCACCCGCTCGGACATCCAGCGTCCGCGGCGCCGTCGGGTGGCCTGCAGGACGGCGTGCCCCTCCTGCGTCAGCTCGACGAGCACGCGGCGCCCGTCGTCGGGGTCGTCGTGCCGCCCAGCCAGGCCCTCGTCGACGAGGTGGCCGACCGTGCGGGTCATGCTCGGGGCCGACACCTTCTCGATGTCGGCGAGCTGGCGCGGTGTGCGCGCCCCGCCCTCGAGGCGGGAGAGCACGGAGAACTGGTGCGGGGCGATCTCGTCGGTGCTCTCGAAGCGGACCCGCCGGCTGATGCGCATGCACGCCAGGCGCAGGTCCTCGCTCAGGGCACTGACCCCCTTCGGGCCGAGCGCACGGGTGGTGGTCGTCTGGGTCACCGGGCTCCCTTCGTCATGGACATACTTAGCACAACTCATTACCTGTGCTAAATAATCCGCTCCGCGACCCCTGAGGTGCGAGTCCGCGAAGCGGGGGAGCCTCGAAGGGAGTCCGTCCCGCCACACACGTCAGTTGACGCCGAGCATCCCCTTGATCGGGTCGATCCCGAAGTAGAGGACGAAGAGGACGGCAACGAGCCACATCAGCGGGTGGATCGTGCTGAAGCGGCCGCGGACGGCCTTGATGAAGACGTAGCTGACGAATCCGGCCCCGATGCCCGCGGTGATCGAGTAGGTGAAGGGCATGAGGATGATCGTGAGGAAGGCCGGGATGGCCACCTCCAGGTCGTCCCAGTCGATGTCCTTGACCTGCTGCATCATGAGGAAGCCCACGAGCACGAGCGCGGGGGTCGCGGCCTCGTAGGGGACGACCGAGACGAGCGGCGAGAGGAAGGTCGCCAGGAGGAAGAGGATGCCCGTGACGACCGAGGCGAGGCCGGTCCGAGCCCCCTCACCGACGCCGGACGCGGACTCGATGAAGCTGGTGTTGGAGCTGACCGAGGCGGCGCCACCGGCGGCTGCGGCGAGCGAGTCGACGACGAGGATCTTCTGCGAGTTGGGTGGGTTGCCCTCCTCGTCGAGGAGGTCACCCTCGGCACCGACGGCGACCATCGTGCCCATGGTGTCGAAGAAGTCGGCGAGCAGGATCGTGAAGATCAGCAGCAGCGCGGAGACGAAGCCGACCTTGTCGAAGGAGCCAAGGAGGTTGAAGTCCCCGAGGAGCCCGAAGTCGGGCGCCGCGACGAAGGAGTCCGGGATCGTCGGGACGTTGAGCCCCCAGCCCGTGGGGTTGACCATCTTGCCGGCGGCATCGGTCTGGCCACCGATGTCGAAGACCGCCTCGACGACGATCGCGAGGACCGTCGTCGTGAGGATGCCGTAGAGGATGGCGCCCCGGACGCCGCGCACGTGCAGCGTGATGATGATGAAGAGGCCGACGACGAAGACGAGGAGCGGCCAGCCGGCGAGGAAGCCACCGACACCGAGCTCACCGAGCGGGCCGCCTTCGGCCTTGCGCACGAAGCCCGCGTCGACGAGGCCGACGATGGTGATGAAGAGACCGATGCCGACGCTGATCGCCGTCTTCAGCTGCGCGGGGACCGCGTGCAGGACCGCCTTGCGAAAGCCGGTGAGGACGAGCACGAGGATGATCAGCCCCTCGAGGACGATCAGTCCCATCGCATCGGGCCACGTCATCTCCGGGAGCTTGGCGATGCCGAAGGCGACGAAGGCATTGAGCCCGAGCCCGGCGGCGAGCGCCAGCGGGTAGTTGGCGATGACGCCCATGAGGAGGGTCATCACGCCGGCGACGAGGGCGGTGCCCGCGGCGACCATCGCGAGGTTGGGCGAGTCCCCACCGCCGAGGAATCCTCCGGTCGAGTCCGCCTGGGTGCCGATGATCAGCGGGTTGAGGACGACGATGTAGGCCATCGTGAAGAAGGTGGCGACGCCACCGCGGATCTCACGCCCGATGGTCGAGCCTCGGGCCGAGATCTGGAAGTGCCGCTCGAGGACGGAGCCCTCGGTCGCCGGACGCTCAGAGGTGCTCATGGCCGCTTATCGTATTCCCGGCCGAGCGGTGCGCGTTACAGGGTCTCGAGGACCTCGTCGTCGAGGACCGGCGTCCCGACCTTCTCCGGCTCGGGGTCGGGGATGTCGACCTCGGAGTGGGCACCGCAGCCGTGGTCGCGGCTGACGACACCGCCGTCGCTCGGGCTCCATTCGTTGGCGCAGACACCGAAGACCCGGCGCAGCTCGCCGGGCATCGGGAGGAAGTACCCGCACTCGCCGCACGCGGCGGGCGCCTTGACGGCGACCTCGGCCTTGGGGCCGTGGGAGCCGTCGTACCACCGCTGGGCGGCGGCATCGCGGCCCTCGGCGGAGAGCACTCGCGTGCGGCCGAGGCCGAGCTCCCAGAGCGCGACCTCGTCGACGTCCTCCTCGCCGGTGGCCTCGAAGCCCGCCACGAGGTTGGGGTCGTCGTCGAGCTTGGGGGTGACATCACCGGGGCCCACGTCGCCGGGGGCGAGCCGCTCGGACCACGGCAGCCACTCGGGCGCGAGGATCGCGTCGTCACCGGGCAGCAGCTGGGACTCGCAGACGGTCGCCGTCTTGGCACGGGGGGCCCGGGTCACGGAGACGGCCCAGCGCCAGCCGCGGTAGCCGGGCAGGGTCGCGGTGAACCAGTGGGTGCCGAGGCGCTCGGCGTCGAGAGTGAAGCCGACGTGCTCGCCGACGCCCTCCCCCTTCGTCGCCTCGAGGAGCTCGCGGCGTGCGGGCTCCACCGCAGCGGCGAGGACACTGTCGGTCTTGGTACGGGGTGCCATTGTCAGCCCTCCAGGTCGTCGGCGACCCGGCGCAGGACCTGGGCGACCTTGGCGCCCTGGGCCTTGTCCGGGTAGCGCCCGCGACGCAGTCCGTTGGAGACATTGTCGAGCAGCTTGATGACGTCCTCGACGATGCTGGCCATGTCGTCGGCCGGCTTGCGGTCGCGCTGGCGGATGTTCGACGAGACGCTCGGGGCGGGGTCGATGATCTCGACGGACAGCGCCTGGGCGCCGCGGCGCCCCTCGACGATCCCGTAGTCGACCCGGGTCCCGCCCTTGATCGTGGTCGTGTCCGCGGGCAGTGCGTTGGCGTGGAGGAAGACGTCCTCGCCGTCGTCGCCGGAGATGAAGCCGAAGCCCTTCTCCGCGTCGTACCACTTGACCTTGCCAGTCGGCACCGTGCACCTCTTGCTCGAGCAGAATCCATGGGGTGCACGGGTCCGTGCACCACGGTCA
>JBQGNO010000249.1:0-3445 GCA_052087725.1 Janibacter sp.
GGGATCAGCGCCACCTATCCGAACTCGGTCTACGACGATGCCCGCTGACGGGACAGGTGGGGTACCCAGCACCGGCCAGGTCTGCATGGGCGACAATCTCGGCATGACTGCTACACCCACGACCTGCGTCGAGACCCCGTGATGAGTGACTTCCCCACCGCCGGCGACCCGAGCTACAGCGACCCCGACACGCTCGGAGCCATCCCGCCGGTGGTGTCGGTGACCTACTGCGCCGACTGCGGGTCCTCCGCCAACAAGGGCAGCCACATCGCCTGCCGCCGGCACCTCGAGGTGCAGCCCCCGACCTACTGCACGACCTGTCGCCGTCAGCTGAGCGTCGAGTCACACGGCACCGAGTGGACCGCGACCTGCAAGAAGCACGGCGAGACCTCGGGGACCGTCACCGCGTCCTGAGCCCCTCCCACCGACCGCCACGGGGAGTTCTCCCCATAGCGGCGTCACCCCCTTCGCCCTAGCCTGAGCCCACCAACGAAGGGGGCGGACCGTGACGGTCAGCGAGGGGATGGACATCGCCCGGGTCCGGGAGATCGCGGTGCAGCTCCACCGCGAGGCCCACCGGGTCACGAGCATCTCGACCGAGGGCCGGGCACAGCTGGACGTCTTGCAGGAGGCGTGGTCCGGAGTGGACTCCCAGGGCTTCGGGCAGGACTGGATGACGGCGGAGCGGGGCGTGCACGACTGCTCGGCACACCTCACCGGCTATGCCGATGCGCTCACCCGCCAGGCGGAGCAGCAGGACGAGGCATCCGCCGGCGCGGGACCCGGGACGGGAGGTCCCGGCGCGAGGAGGCCGGGCGACGGCCACGAAGGTGGCTCCGGACCGAAGGACAAACCGGACCCGGAGCACCGGGAGGACACGTGGGACGAGGAGCGCATCGACGGCCCGCTCACGACGCTCTCCGACGGGGAGCAGGAGCACAACGACCGGGTCGACCGGGGCGAGATGGACGAGGAGAAGTTCCATGCCATCGAACCCACCGACGTCGAACAGGGCGCCATCGGCGACTGCTGGCTCATCACCTCGATGCAGGCGATCGCCGAGTCCAACCCCGAGATCATCGAGGAGAACGTCCAGGACAACGGCGACGGCACCTACACCGTGACCCTCTACGACGACGGCGAGCCGGTCGACTACGTGGTCCGACCTGAGTTCCCCGCCAGCAATGGCGACCCCCAGTACGCCGACAACCCCGGCGATCGAGAGCTCTGGCCGCTCCTGTACGAGAAGGCCATGGCGCAGCACATGGGCGGCAACTGGGAGGACATCGACCACGACTCCCCGTCGACGGGGATCGAGGCGATCACCGGTCAGGACACCCACACCGAGGGCACGGGCGACTTCCTCGGCCTCGGCAAGCCCCCGGATGCCGACGAGATCCGGGACATCCTGGCCAACGAGGGTCAGGTCACGTTGTCCTCGCACGACGAAGTCGATGGTCGCCCCGCCTATGAGGGTGCGGACGGAGTCGTCACCGATCACATCTACTGGGTCCAGGACGTCAGGGACGACGGCACCCTGGTCATCGTCAACCCCCACGACCCGACCGAGACCGCCCACGAGATGAGCTATGACGAGTACCGCGAGAACTTCTCCCACATCACGACCTCCCAGCCGTGATGGCCAGCCACCGAGGTGATGAGATGACCAGCCCCGAGGACGAGGTGCGCCTCCCCCAGAACCTCCCGACGAAGGTGCACGGCGCGCGCCTGATCGCCTACAACATCCTGGAGGACCGGGCCGTCCTCAGCAACGACCGCGAGCGCTCGATGGTCCACCCGGACTCGGTCGTCGACGTCGCCGGATCGGCATATCGGGTCACCGCGCTCGTCCCCCACTCCGACGAGCGTCCGGAGCATCGCCCCAACGGGTGGATCTCCCTGGTCCCGGAGGAGGCCGAGTGAGGCGGACTGCGGCTGTCGTCGCCGCCCTGGCCATGCTCGCCGGGTGCAGCTCCGACCGACCGGAGCCCGTCGAGGACGCGACCCGGCTGGAGCAGAACATCCCGACCGAGGTCGATGGCGTGCGGGTCATCGCCTACAACATGGGCGACGACTCCGGGATCGTCGACGTGGACGGCGACCCGTCGGAGGTGTCCGTCGGCGACAGTCTCGAGGTAGGCGAGATCGAGTACGAGGTCGTGCAGATCGTCGAGGACAGCGACGACGAGGGCCCCGACGGCTGGATCTCGATCCGGGAGCAGTAGCCCTCAGCAGCCCGCGTCGCGATCGCCGTCCGCCTCGAGGACGGCGTCGAGCGCCCGACGAAGGGCGGCGGCGTCCGCCTGGCCGATGCGCGCCTCCCAGGCCTCCTCGACCTCGGTGAAGAGGCGGCGGACAAGCTCCTGGGCGCACTCCCCCTTCGCCGTGAGGGCCACGAGCCGCGCGCGCTGGTCGGCCTCGTCCGGGCAGACCGCCACATAGCCATTGCGCTCGAGGTGCGCGATCTGCTGGCTCACCGCCTGCTTGCTCACCGCGCACTGGGTCACGAGGTGGCTGGCGCGGCGCGGCCCGTCCGCGAGATGCCGCAGGACATTGCTCGAGTGGGCGAGGGAGAGCTGGTCCACCCCGGCGGCCCGCAGCCGCTCCTCGAACTCGACGACGAAGAGGGCGTGCGCCCGCCCGAGGAGCCCGACGAGCGGGAAGCGACCCCGGTCGTCCCCGGCGCACGCATCGCCGACGAGGTCACCGGCAGCACTGGTCTCGAGGGTCATGCGCCAAGGATACCGACATGGTCAAGCGCTTGACATTGTTTTCCCTGCCCGCGCACTATGGTCAAGCACTTGACCACCTCATGAATCCGGAGTCCCCCCGTGAACGTCCTCGTCCTCGTCGGCAGCCTGCGCGCCGACTCGACCAACCGCGCCCTCGCCCAGGCCGCCATCACCCACCTCCCCGAGGGCAGCACGGCCACGGTCTTCGACCGCGTGGCGGACCTGCCGCACTACTCCGAGGACCTCGACGCCGAAGGTCGTGCCCCGGCCATCGCCGAGGAGCTGCGCACCGCCATCGCCGAGGCAGAAGGCCTCATCGTCGTCACCCCCGAGTACAACGGCACGCTGTCCAGCGTCGTGAAGAATGCGATCGACTGGGCCTCCCGCCCCCGCGAGGATGCCTGCATCGCCGGCACGCCCGCGGTGGTGCTCGCCGCCTCCGGCGCCCCCTACGGTGCGGAGTGGGCGCGCAAGGACGCCGTTCGCGCGCTGCAGGTCGCCGGCGCCGACGTCGTCGAGGACACCTTCGGCATCGGGGCCTCCTACGAGGCCTTCGCCGACGGCCGCCTCGTCGACGCGGAGGCCGACGCCTCCCTGCGCCAGCTCGTCACCCGCCTGACCACCCCGGCGCCCGTCGGCTGACCTGCGCCGAGACCGGTAGGGGCCGCTATCCGTTAGGGATCGCGGCCCCTACCCATGTCTCGGCGCAACAC
>JBQGNO010000250.1:0-3429 GCA_052087725.1 Janibacter sp.
TCATGCGTCCCACGTCCGCATCAGACCGGGGATCGACTCGAGGTAGCCGCGGTGGTTGCGCGCGGTCTCGCTCACGGAGTCTCCACCGAACTTCTCCACGCATGCCTCGGCGAGCACGAGCGCGACCATGGCCTGCGCGACCACTCCGGCCGCCGGGACGGCGCAGACATCCGAGCGCTGATGGATCGCGGTCGCCGGCTCCGGCCCGGTGACGTCGACGGTGTCGAGGGCCCGCGGGACCGTGCTGATCGGCTTCATCGCCGCCCGCACCCGCAGGACGTCCCCGGTGCTCATGCCGCCCTCGGTCCCGCCAGCGCGGCCGCTCCGTCGGCGGATGACGCCGTCGGCATCGCGTTCCATCTCGTCGTGTGCGGCGGAGCCACGACGACGGGCCGTCGTGAATCCGTCACCGACCTCGACGCCCTTGATCGCCTGGATGCCCATGAGCGCGCCGGCGAGGCGCGAGTCCAGTCGGCGGTCCCAGTGGACGTGGCTGCCCAGGCCCGGGGGCACGTCGTAGGCGAGGACCTCGACGACACCGCCGAGGGTGTCGCCGTCCTTCTTCGCCGCCTCGATCTCGGCGACCATCGCGTCGGTGCCCTCACGGGTCATCGCCCGCACGGGATTGGCGTCGAGCGCGTCGACGTCGTCGGGCAGGGGCACGGGTCCAGCGGCCGGGGCCTCGCCCTCGCCGATCGCGACGGTGTGCGCGACGAGCCGGATGCCGTAGGCCTGCCGGAGGAATCGCTCGGCGACCTCTCCGAGGGCAACTCGTGCCGCGGTCTCGCGTGCGGAGGCGCGCTCGAGGATCGGCCGGGCCTCGTCGAAGGCGTACTTCTGCATGCCCACGAGGTCCGCGTGGCCGGGGCGCGGCCGGGTCAGGGGCTTGTTGCGGGCGAGCTCCTTCTCCGCGCCGACGTCATTCGACGAGGCCATCGCCGCCTCATCCACGGGGTCGGCGCCCATGACCGTCTCCCACTTGGGCCACTCGGTGTTGCCGATCATCACGGCCAGCGGCGAGCCGAGGGAGCTCCCGTGGCGCACTCCGCCGAGGAAGGTCACCTGGTCCTGCTCGAACTTCATCCGCGCGCCGCGTCCGTAGCCGAGTCGACGTCGTGCCAGGGCGGCGGCGACATCGCCGGTCGTCACCTCGACCCCGGAAGGCAACCCTTCGAGGGTCGCGACGAGGGCCTGGCCATGCGACTCACCAGCGGTCAACCAACGCAACATGGGAGGAATCCTCGCATCCCGGCGGCAGGAGTCGGTCAGGCGTCCGGGGTGTGACCCAGCGCGGCGCGTCCGGCCGCCTGCATCGCCGCCACCGGCGGGGGCGTCCCGGTGAAGAGCTCGAACTGGCGGGCCGCCTGGTGGACGAGCATCTCCAGGCCGGAGACGACGGTGGCGCCTCCGGCCGAGGCCACGCGGGCCAGCGGGGTGGGCCAGTCGGCGTAGACGACGTCGAGGACGGTGGCTCCCCCGAGGCCGTCGGCGTCCCCGTGCTCGGCGGCAGCGGCATTGGCCGGCCCTCCCGGCAGGGTCGAGATGATCGCCCGGTCCCCCGTGGCCGCCCAGTCGGCGAGCGGGACGATGCGCAGGTCGATGTCCGCCACGTCTCGCAGCGCCTCGGCCCGCGCGGGGGTGCGTGCCGCGACCGTGACCCGGGTGGCACCGATCGCGACGAGGGCCAGCAGGGCCGAGCGGGCGGTGGCCCCCGACCCGACGATCGTCGCGGAGCCCACGCTCGTGGCGCCGCCCTCGGCCAGCGCGGCGACGATGCCGTGGACGTCGGTGTTGTCCGCCGCCCAGCCCGTGTCCGTGCGCACCAGGGTGTTGATCGCCTGCGCCGCGCGGGCCAGGTCGGAGACGCTCTCGGCCACGTCGAAGGCCGCGACCTTCAGCGGCATGGTCAGGCTCAGCCCGGCCCAGGACCGCTCCAGCCCGCCGACGAAGGGGGGCAGCCCCCCTTCGTCGACCTCGTGGGCCGTGTACTCCCAGTCGCCGAGTCCCGCCGCCGCGTACCCGGCCCGGTGGAGGACCGGGGACAGCGAGTGCGCGATCGGTGAGCCGAGGACCCCGGCGCGGCGCGTCATCGCCGCATCAGTTCTCGCAGCTGCCGGTGTTCTCGCAGAACTCCTGGACATTCTGCTGGTGCTCGGCCGTGGTCTCGGCGAACTTCGTCTCCCCCGACTCGGGGTCGACGGTGACGAAGTAGAGCCAGTCGCCCTCGTCGGGGTCGCCCGCGGCCTGGATCGCCTTGGCTCCCGGGTTGTTGATCGGCCCGGGCGGCAAGCCCTGGTTCTGGTACGTGTTGTACGGGCTGTCGGTGTCGCGCTCCTTGTCGGAGGTCGTGATCGTGCCGCGCTTCTGCAGCATGTAGTGGATCGTGGAGTCCATCTGCAGCTTGCCGACCGTCGGTCCGGTCGTGTCCTCGAGCCGGTTCTCGACCACCCTGGCGACCTTGCCGCGATCGGCGGCCCCGGCCTCGCCCTCGACGATCGAGGCGACGGTGAGGGTGCGCTCCCACTCCGACTTCTCGACCTTGGCCTTCTTCAGCTCCTCGGTCGTCATGGCGATCATCTCGTTGAGCTGCTCGACGGCACTCATGTCGTCATCGAAGTCGTAGGTCTGCGGGAAGAGCCACCCCTCGACCTCGCCCTCGGCCTCATCGGGCAGCTTGAGCTGGTCCGAGTCCTCGGCCTTCTCGAACTCCTCGACGGGCACGTCGGTGCCCTTGGACAGGCGCTCGTAGATCTCCGAGCGCCACAGGCCCTCGGGGATGGTGATGCCCTTGGTCACGCGGTTGGCCGGGTCGGTGAGTCGCTCGAAGGCGTCGGAGGAGGGCATCTCCTTGAGCATCGCGTAGGTGCCCGGCTGGATGGCTGCGGCCTTGTCCGGCTGTGCCGCGGCGACCTCGGTGAAGCTGCTGGTCGACTTCACGACGCCGGCCTCGACGAGGGTCTCGCCGATGACGGAGCCGGACGAGCCCTCGGCGATCTCCACCTCGACCTTGCCGTGCCCGGGGCCCTCGTAGTCCTTCGAGCCGCCCCCGCCGGGGATGAGGGAGCGCAGCGAGCCGAAGGCGAAGACGATCGCAGCCACGACCACGGCGGCGGCGAGGACCATGGCGATGCACGAGGCGCCGCGGCGACCCGAGGGCCGCTGGTCCTGCTCACGCCGCCCGGACCTGCTGCGGCGATGTGCCGGTTCGTCGAAGATGTCGTCCTCGAGCTCACTCATGTGTTCGTGCCCTTCCGCGGTGTGCGTCGGCGCGGCCGACCGACCCGTTCCCCGGGGGGTCCACCGGTTGCGCGCTCCGTGTCCAGCGCAGTCTGCAGGATGAGCACCGCGGCTGCCTGATCAACCACGTCCCGATGGTTGCGACCGGCCACACCGCTCTCCCGCAGGCCTCGATGAGCATCCACTGTTGAG
>JBQGNO010000251.1:0-3424 GCA_052087725.1 Janibacter sp.
CGGCGATCGTGCTCGCCCTGGCGACCAAGAGCGTCGTCCCGTCGCTCCTCCTCGGCGTCTGGCTGGGAGCGACGATGATCGCCGACTGGAACCCCTTCATGGGCGTCTACGCCACGTTCAACGACTACGTGATCCCGAGCGTGGGCGATCCGGGCAATGCGACGATCCTCATCTACTGCGCCTTCTTCGGGGGGCTGATCGCCGTCCTGCAGCGCTCCGGCGGCGCCCATGCCGTCGCGCAGGCCCTCTCCTCCAAGGTGCGCACAGCGCGGGGGGCGCAGACCTCGACGATGGGCTTCGGCCTGCTGATCTTCTTCGAGGACTACTTCAACGCCCTGACGGTGGGCAACGTGATGCGCCCACTGACGGATCGGCACCGCGTCTCCCGCGAGAAGCTCGCCTACATCGTGGACTCCACCTCGGCCCCCGTGTGCCTGCTCGGCCCGGTCTCGACGTGGGTGGTCTTCGTCATGGGACTCATCGGTGCGCAGTACTCCGAGCTCGGCATCTCGGGCTCGACATACCTGGCCTACCTGAGCACGATCCCCTTCAACTTCTACGCGATCGCGGCGATCATCATGGTCGGGGTCGTCGCGATGACCCGGATCGAGTACGGGCCGATGCGCAGCGCCGAGCACCGGGCCCGCACCACGGGAGCAGTCCTCGGACCGCACGCGAACCCACCGTCGGCGTCGGAGATCACCTCGGCCGAGCCCGACGAAGGGGTCGTCCCGCGGATCCGCAACATCGTCGCCCCCATCGGTGTCCTGGTCGTCGTCGCTCCGGTCCTCTTCCTCATCACCGGTGGCTACCCGGGCAACAGCCTGCTCACCGCGATCAGCGAGTCGGAGGGCGGCCTGTCCATCCTCATCGCCGCCTTCGCCGCCGGGGTCGTGGCCCTGGCCATGGGCATCGCGGATCGCACCTTCAGCTTCGAGGGGGCCATGTCGACGTATCTGGACGGCGTCAAGGGCATGTCGCTCGTCTACGTGATCCTCACTCTCGCCTGGTCCATCGGCGGCGTGACGGAGGCCGTCGGGGCCGCGGAGTACATCGTCGGCGTCGTCGAGGGGGCGGGCGTGGTCGAGTTCGTCTTCGTCCTCGTCTTCCTCGTCTCCGCCTTCGTCGCGTTCACCACCGGGACGTCCTACGGGACCTTCGCCATCATGCTGCCGATCGCGATCCCTCTCGCGGCCTCGTTGGACCTTTCGCTGGCCGCCGCGACGGCGGCCGTCTTCAGCGGCGGGATCCTGGGGGACCACTGCTCCCCGATCTCCGACACGACCGTGCTGTCCTCGGCCGGGTCCTCGTGCGATCACGTCGACCACGTGAACACCCAGCTGCCGTACGCGATCACCGGAGGAGTCGCTGCCGCCGCGGCATTCCTCGCGCTGGGCCTGAGCGGATCGTTGTGGCTGGCGGCTCCGGTCGGCCTGCTCGGGATCGGTGTGGCCGCGTGGTCGGCCAACCGCCTGTGGCCTGGTCCGAAGTACGAGCCCGAGCCCGTGGGCGTCGATCGGTGAGCGACCACGCGCTGATCCGCCGGCTCATCCGCAGCGGGTTGCGGATCACGCAGGCGCAGCGCCGCTGAGGCGATCGAGCTCCCGGGCCAGGTTGACCCGGGCGCGCTGCGTCCAGTGGGTGTGGGCGTGCTGAGTGAGGTAGAGACGCTCCCGCTGGACGAAGGGGGTGAGCACCGCGGCCCTCCCCCGCGCGAAGTCCTCGCGGGGCACCATCCGGTACTCCAGACGCACCTGGTGGCAGTAGGCGTCGAAGCGCTCCGGCGGTGACGCGAGGATCCACAGGTCGGCATCGTGGAAGGCCCGCGTCGCCGGGTCACGGGTGCTCATCTCGTGGGTCGCGCTCTCCCGGACCAGGCGCACGACCTCGGAGACGATGTCATCGGCCAGGCCGAGGGCGGGCAGTCTCTCCTGGGCCAGCACGGCCGAGGCCTCCTCGTTGTCGCCGGCCTGCGCCCCGGCGTCGTAGACGGCGTCGTGGTACCAGGCGACCAGCCCGGCGAGGTGACGCTCCCGGGCGGGGAGGTCACCCCCTTCGTGCAGCTCGTCGAGGGCGGCGAGGACCTCTGCCAGGTGCACCGCGTCGTGGTAGGCCCGGTGGTCCTCGAGCCAGCGGTCGAGCAGCTCGGTCCCCTCGGCCCCGACGCGGTCACGGTCCGCGGTCGGGCAGAGGGCGGCCACATCGGCGCGCCATCGGGTCCTCAAGGTGTCCACCTGTGCGATTCTGCCCGAATGAACGCTGATTCTCCGGCAGGCGACACACGCGATGCCGTCCGTCGGGCCGGGGTCGAGACGACCGGCATCGAGATCATCGACGAGGCGGACCGCACCGCGACGCCGGCGGACCTCTTCTGGCCGTGGTTCGCCGCCAATGTCTCCGTCTTCGGGATCTCCTACGGCAGCTTCGTCCTCGACTTCGGGATCTCCTTCTGGCAGGCGATCGTCGTCTCCGTCCTCGGGGTCATCATCTCCTTCCTCCTGTGCGGCCTCGTCGCCGTCGCCGGCAAGCGGGGCTCGGCCCCGACCATGGTCATCTCGCGGGCGGCCTTCGGGGTGCGGGGGCAGAAGCTCCCGGGGGTCGTCTCGTGGATCGTCTCGATCGGCTGGGAGACCTTCCTCGCGATCATGGCGACGCTGGCCACGGCGACCGTCATGCGCGAGCTCGGGTGGGGCGGTGGCACGCCGACCAAGATCGTCGCGATGCTCGTCGTCGCCGCGCTCATCGTCACCGCGTCCGTCGCGGGCTACCACCTGATCATGCGGCTGCAGTCGCTGCTCACCTGGCTCACGGGACTCGCGACGATCGCCTACGTCCTGCTCACCGTGCGCCACATCGACGTCTCCGCGCTGACCTCGCCGGAGAGCGGGTCCACGCAGCAGGTCCTCGGCGCGCTGATCATGGTCATGACCGGCTTCGGCCTGGGGTGGATCAACATCGCGGCCGACTGGTCGCGCTACCAGAGCCGGGAGGCCGCCTCGGGCGCGATCGTCACGTGGAACACCCTCGGCGGGGCACTCGCCCCCGTCCTCCTCGTCGCCTACGGCATCGGCCTGGCCGGGTCGGACGAGGACCTGCGCGCCGGCATCGCCGCGGACCCCGTCGGGACCCTCGCGACGATCCTGCCGACGTGGTACCTCGTGATCTTCGGTGTCGCGGCGGTCCTCGCCCTCGTCTCCGGAGCGGTGCTCGGCATCTACTCCTCCGGTCTGACGCTGCTCAGCCTCGGGGTGCGCATCCCCCGCCCGGCCGCCGCCGGGATCGACGGGATCCTGCTCACCCTCGGCGCGATCTGGGTGGTCTTCTTCGCCGAGGACTTCCTCGGACCCTTCCAGTCCTTCCTCATCACCCTGGGGGTGCCGCTCGCCGCCTGGGCGGGGATCTTCCTCTCCGACCTGGCCCTGCG
>JBQGNO010000252.1:0-3422 GCA_052087725.1 Janibacter sp.
CGAAGAGGCGGCCGCCGAGGCGGCTCCCGCGAAGAAGGCCCCGACCAAGCGCGCCTCCAGCCAGAGGGCCCCCACGATGGCACCAGCGAAGAAGTCGGCCTCGAAGCGCGCACCTGCCACGAAGTCGACCTCCGGGTCCGAGTCCCCGAGGTCCAGGTCCACGGCCAAGAAGGCACCCCCGAAGAAGGCACCCGCGAAGAGGGCCCCCGCCAAGACCGCGGCGAAGCGGGCCCCGGCCAAGAAGTCGGCAGCCGCAAAGGCACCCGCCAAGAAGACGGCAACGACGTCACAGGGCAGCTCGCGCAGCGGCTCCGGCAACGGGCGCCGCCGGTCCTCGGCGAAGAAGTCCTGAAGGGAGCAGCGATGAGTGCACGCGACAACGCAGGAAACATCCTCAAGGAGATCGGCGGCAACCTGCCACTGGATCGGTTGAAGGACGAGGCGAAGAATGCTCTCGATGCTGCCGGCGACAAGGCCATGTCGACCGCCAGCGACAAGGTCAAGGAGGCGACCGGCTCCCTCAACGGCATCACCGAGGGCGGTGGCGTCGTCGGCAAGGCGGGCAAGGAGGGGGCCAAGGCGGCCGCCGAGGGCGACTCGCCGGTCAAGGGTGCTCTCAAGGGTGCCGCCACGGGTGTCAAGGACAAGGTCGTCTCGACCTTCACCGGCGGCGGCAGCGACCCCTCGCACTCGGTCAACATCATCGAGTCGGTCGAGGTGGGGGTCCCGCTCAGCGTCGCCTACAACCAGTGGACGCAGTTCTACGAGTAGGCCGACTACATGCGCAAGGTCAAGAACGTGGTCACACCTGAGGACAATCAGGTGGAGTACACGGCCAAGATCTTCATGTCGGAGCGCACGTGGACCGCGACGGTCATCGAGCAGATCCCCGACACCCACATCGTGTGGCGTTCGGAGGGGGAGAAGGGCCACGTCGACGGCACGATCAGCTTCCACGAGCTCGCCCCTCGCCTGACCAAGGTGATCGTCGTCCTCGAGTACTACCCCGGCGGGTTCTTCGAGAAGACCGCCAACCTGTGGCGGGCCCAGGGGCGCCGCGCGCGCTCCGACCTGCGGCACTTCGCCCGCCACGTGCAGACCCGCACGATCCTCGAGCCCGACGAGGTCGAGGGCTGGCGCGGTGAGATCCGTGACGAGGAGGTCGTGCGCACCCACGACGAGGTCGTCGAGCAGGAGCAGCAGGAGCAGCAGGAGGCCGAAGACGCCGAAGGGGGCGACGCGCCCCCCGCCACGGCTACCTCTTCGAACCCCTGCTCGCCGACCGGCCGGACGCCAGCACACCGGTGCGCGTGCTCGGGCGTCCGGCGCTGATGGTGGCGGGCGAGGACGCGGTGAAACTCTTCTGCGACCAGGACGTCATGGTGCGCGAGGGCGCGGTCCCTGCCCCGCTGTCGGACGAGCTCTTCGGCGCCGGGACCATCCACGGGCTCGATGGCGCCATCCACGCACACCGCAAGGCGACTCATCTCGCGGCCCTGGATGAGGACGAGGTCTCCTCGCTCACCCACGCCCTGGCACGCTCGTGGGACCAGGTCGTGGGCGACGTGCGTCCTCGCCCCGGCGACGAGCTCTTCGATGTGGTGGTAGAAGCCCTCGGGGCGGCGGCGCTGGACTGGGCCGGGGTGGGCTCGACGGATGCCTCCGAGCGCTCCCGTGACCTCATGCGGATCGTCGACGGCTTCGGCAGCGTGGGTCCGCGGCACCTGCGCGGTCGACGTGCCCGGCGTCGGTGCGAGGCATGGGCACGCTCGGCGATCCGGGAGGCTCGTACTCACGAGGGTACGGCGCCGGTGGACCGGGTGGCCGCCGCGACCGACACCGCAGGCGAGCTCCTGTCCGAGGAGGTCGCCGCGGTCGAGCTGCTCAACCTCGTGCGGCCGCTCGTCGCCGTGGCCTACTTCGCCGCCTTCATCCCGGTCGCGCTCCGTGAGCGGCCCGACTGGCGAGGACGGGTGGACGCGCGAGGTGATGACGTCGCGCGACGGGCCTTCGTCCACGAGCTGCGTCGGCACTATCCCTTCGTGCCGATGCTCGCTGCGCGCAGTGTGCGCGACGTCGACTGGCACGGCCACCGCATCCGCCGGGGACAGCGCGTCCTGCTCCACGTCGTCGCCACCAACCACGACCCGCGGCTGTGGGAGGCTCCGTGGTCCTTTCGACCAGAGCGCTTCGAGGGCATCGAGCCCGGGCCGTACGAGTTCGTGCCGCAGGGCGGAGGGGACGTGCACCGCGGCCACCGCTGTCCGGGGGAGTCGGCAGTCGTCGAGGCCCTGATCTTCCTCACGAGACACATCGCCGGCTGGCCCGACGAGGGCCAGGAGCTGACCTTCGACACGACCCGGATGCCGACTCATCCACGGGTGGCGTCGGCCCGCAGGTGAGGATCGCGGTCCTCGGGCTGATCCAACGGAGTGCTCACCAGGTCCAGGTGAAGCCGTGCGCGCCCGGCGCCGCGTCCTCGAGGACGAGAGCCGCGTGGTTGTGCTCGTCGAGCGTGACCTCCTCGAGGAACTCGAAGTCCTGACCGGGATCGCGCTCGACGTGGCGCACGCTCGCCGGGCGCTCGGCGAACTCCACCGACACGACGATGGATCGGGCGGTGTGCGGGGCTCCCCAGATGAAGCCGTCCGACTCGCCGCCGGCTCCCTCGTCGGCGACGATCTCGTACTCGTACGCATGGCAGTCCCCCTTCGCCAGGGGGCGGGGGAGGTGCACGTCGAAGACCGTGACATTGCTGTCCTCGAAGTCCCACCGACCCGCGAGGCTGCTCCCGCGCAGCGGGAGGAACTTCATGCGCTCGGCCCGGGTCTGATCGTCACCGTTCTGCACGTTGAAGACCCGCTGGAGGCCGTCCTCGACTGCTTGGATCGCGATCTGGCAGCGCGTCGTCGTCATCCGCCGGTGCGCCCCGATCCTCGTGTGCCAGTTCTGGCTGATGACGCGGTAGGCGCCGAGGCCGGAGCGCGTGATCGCGTCGATCTGCTCCATCTCGGAGACGGTCGGATCGACGAGGAGGGTGTCGAAGGCTGCCTGCGGCCGAGTGGCCCAGGCGTGCAGGAGCTCGGTCTGCTCCTGGGGCGAGAGATGCAGGGCCATGACGAGCTGTTGGAGGGTGGCGATCTGCGGCCGATGGATCTCGCCCCGCTCGAGCCCGCGGATGGTGCGCACGCTCACGCCGGAGTCGCGACCGAGCTCGGTCTGGGTGCGTCCCCGGGACTGTCGACGACGTCGGAGGAGCCGGCCGCCGGCTGGCGCGTGGTTCATGGGTCCACCCTGCCGCAGAAGAGGCTGTGTGTGGCGGTGGCCGAGCCCGGCCGTGGGGGGGGGCGCCCCCCCCCGGGGGGGCGCGCCCCCCCCCCCCCCCCGCCCCCCCGCGGGCGCCCCGGGGCGGCTTTTTTGGC
>JBQGNO010000253.1:0-3364 GCA_052087725.1 Janibacter sp.
TCGTACCTCAGCAACCCGAATGCTTCGCGTCATCAAACTGAGCAACCTTCCGGGGGGGGGGCAAACCCCCGAAAGGGTGGTCAGCGCCCCGCCAGGTTGTGGTAAGAGGGATGCCCCTGGGGGGCGCGCCCCAGCGGGCGGCGCGGCGGGGGGCCCGGGGGGGCGTCCCCTGCCCCCCATCCCCCAGGACCCCCGGGGCACCGGGCTCACCGCGCCGCCCACCCCTACGAGGAGCCCTCCTTCCACGTCCTGGAGAACGCCGCGGAGTGACGCCGCCCCGGCCCGTGTGGCGAAGGGCACCCCAGCCTGCCTTGGAGGGGGCGTCGCGGCCTCGTTAGGTTGGAGGCACTGGGAGACTCCCCACATTTTCCCGCGTCATCGATGCGGGGGTGCGAGGATCGCCCGGTACCCACAGCCCCCTCACCCAGGAAGAGGACGATTCACCGATGAACATCGTCGTCTGCGTGAAGCACGTTCCGGACGCCCAGTCCGAGCGCGGATTCAACGAGGACACCACGACCGATCGCGATGGCGTGGACGGTCTGCTCTCCGAGCTCGACGAGTACGCCGTCGAGCAGGCCCTCCAGATCGCTGAGGCCGGCGAGGGCGAGGTCACTGTCCTGACCATCGGCCCGGCCGACGCCGCCGAGGCCATCAAGAAGTCCCTCCAGATGGGTGCCGACAAGGGCGTGCACGTCTCCGACGACGCGATCGCCGGCTCCGACGCCCCCGCCACCTCGCTCATCCTCGCCGAGGCCATCAAGAAGGTTGGGTCCCCGGACCTCGTCCTCACCGGTATGGCCTCGACCGACGGCACCATGGGTGTCGTCCCGGCGATGCTCGCCGAGCGTCTCGGCCTCCCGCAGGTCACCTACGCCAACGAGCTGACCGTCGAGGGTGGCTCCGTGAAGATCCGTCGTGACGGTGACACCGCGAGCGAGACCGTCGAGGCCTCCCTCCCGGCGCTCGTCTCGGTCACCGACCAGATCAACGAGCCGCGCTACCCCTCCTTCAAGGGGATCATGGCCGCGAAGAAGAAGCCGGTCGAGGAGTGGGCGCTCGCCGACCTCGGCGTCGACGCCGGCCAGGTCGGCCTCGCCAACGCGTCGACCGCTGTCGAGTCCACGACGAAGCGCCCCCCGCGCGAGCAGGGCACCATCGTCACCGACGAGGGCGACGGCGGCACCAAGCTCGCCGAGTTCCTCACCACCCAGAAGTTCGTCTGAGCGACGACTCCAGACACGAAGGAGCAAAGACATGGCTGAAGTCCTCGTCCTCGTCGACCACGCGAACGGTGAGGTGAAGAAGCCCGCCGCGGAGATGCTGACCATCGCCCGCCGGCTGGGTGAGCCCTCCGCCGTTTTCATCGGCCCCGGCGCCGAGACCGCCAAGGACCTCCTTGCCCGCTACGGCGCGGAGAAGGTCTACTCGGTCTCCGACGCGGCGGCCCTCGAGAGCCTCGTCGCCCCCCAGGCCGAGATCCTCGCGCAGCTGGTCCAGGAGAAGCAGCCCGCCGCGGTGCTCATCCCGAGCAACACGGCCGGCAAGGAGATCGGTGCCCGTCTCGCCGTCAAGACCGAGTCGGGTCTGATCACCGACGCCGTCGACGTCCAGGAGGGCCCCGTGGCCACGCAGTCGGTCTTCGCCGGCAGCTACACGGTGACCTCCAAGGTCACCAAGGGCACCGCGATCATCTGCGTCAAGCCGAACTCCGCCACGCCGGAGCAGGCCAACGGCGCCGGTGCCTTCGAGGAGCTCTCCGTCGCCATCTCCGACGGTGCCAAGAGCGCCAAGATCACCGCGTCCGAGCCGAAGAAGGCGTCCGGTCGTCCCGAGCTCACCGAGGCGGCCATCGTCGTCTCCGGTGGTCGTGGCACCGGTGGCGACTTCTCCCCGGTCGAGACCTTCGCGGACAGCCTCGGTGCTGCCGTGGGTGCCTCGCGTGCCGCGGTCGACGCCGGCTGGTACCCGCACTCCTCGCAGGTCGGCCAGACCGGTAAGCAGGTCTCCCCGCAGCTGTACGTCGCCGCGGGCATCTCCGGTGCGATCCAGCACCGCGCCGGCATGCAGACGTCCAAGACGATCGTCGCGATCAACAAGGACGAGGAGGCACCGATCTTCGAGCTCGTCGACTTCGGTGTCGTCGGCGACCTCTTCCAGGTCCTGCCGCAGGCCACGGAGACCGTCCAGGGCAAGTGACCCCTCGGTCGCACTGACGAAGGGGGTCCCGCACCGTGACGGTGCGGGACCCCCTTCGCGCGTCTGATGCCGGTTGAGGTGCGAGGCCGCCCGCGGCCGAAGCCTCGAAACCACCGCTTCACCCTCGCTCCGTTACCAAAACGTGACTTTCCAATATCCCGTCGGTTAGGGTCTTCTCCGGCCTTCGGGCTGTCCCCTGATTCACCCAGCTCGAAGGTCCCCACACGTGAGTTCGTCCCGTTACGTCAGCCGGCACGCGCCGGCCCGACGCACGCGCCTGTCCCTGCCCTCGATCGGTGGTGCCGGAGTCGCCCGGACGGCCGCCAAGTCGGTCGCCGGGGTCGGCATCGTCCTCGGCTCGGGCGCCTTCGTCATCGCGCCGACCTCGGCCATCGGCTCGGCCGACGCCGACCGCAGCGCTGCCCTGGGGGCGCAACAGTCTGTCGCCGATGACCTGCTCGCCGAGCGGAGCGGCGACACCGGCAGCTCCCGGGCGGCCCAGCGTAGCTCGCCGGTCGCGATCTCCGCGCCCTCCACGGCGAAGGGGGCCGACGAGGCCTCCGCCGGTGAGCTCGATGTCGACGCCGTCGCGAAGCCCAAGCCCAAGCCCAAGGCCGACCCGGCTGAGGAGAAGGCGACGGCGGAGGCCGAGGGCGAGTCGACCCCGGCTCCCGAGACCGAGGAGACCACGCCTGCGGCGCCGGAGGCCACGGACTCGGAGCAGCCCGAGGAAGCCTCGCACACCGAGGCAGCCGAGTCCTCCGAGTCGAGCACGGAGAGCTCGGAGAGCTCGGAGAGCTCGGACGGCGGTGCCCCGGAGACGGGCAACTACGCCGCAGAGGCCGCGGAGGCCGGTCTGGGTCCGAATGCTCAGCAGGTCTACTCCGCCGTGCGCACCGAGTTCCCCGACATGAGCGACATCGGTGGCTACCGTGCCGGCGACTCCGGCGACCACGGCAGCGGCAATGCCGTCGACGTCATGGTCAGCGGCTCACGGGGCGACCAGGTCGCCGCGTGGGTGCAGCAGAACGCCGGCAGCCTCAACGTCAAGTACGTCATCTGGAAGCAGCGCATCTGGCACCCCGGCGGCGGCTGGGAGCCGATGGCGGACCGCGGCGACCCGACGCAGAACCACTTCGACCACGTGCACATCTCGGTGAACTGA
>JBQGNO010000254.1:0-3333 GCA_052087725.1 Janibacter sp.
CGAGTCGAGCGCCCGGGCGCTCGTGACGGTCCGCTCCGAGGCCGACCTCGCGACGCTCGTGAGCGTCGCCGAGACCCACGGAGTGCCGCTGGCCCGCCTGGGTGTCACCGATGGGTCGGCGCTGAAGGTCAAGGATGCCTTCGAGGTCCCCCTCGAGGAGATGCGGGCCGCGCACACCGGGACCATGGCGAGGTACTTCGGCTGACATGGTGCGTTCCGGATGGCTGGTGATCTTCGACTGCGACGGCGTCCTCGTCGACAGCGAGCGTCTCAATGTCCGCACGTGGATGGGCATGATGCGTGATGCCGGTGTCGACCTCACCGAGCAGGACGCGGTCGAGACCTTCGTCGGCCGGGCCTATCAGGACAATCGGGTCACGGTCGCCGAGCTGACCGGTGCCGTGCCCGACCCCGAGTGGGAGAAGGCGTGGCGGGCGGAGTTCGCCCGCAGCCAGGAGGAGCTGGAGCCGATCACCGGTGCCGGAGAGGCCGTGGAAGCGGTCCGCGATCTCGGGCACGACGTCTGCGTCGCCTCCGGGTCGCTGCTCGCCGCCATCGACACGAAGCTGACCCGCACGGACCTCGCCGGGCTCTTCACCGACCCGGCGCGGTTCAGCGTCGAGCAGGTTGAGCACGGCAAGCCGGCTCCGGACGTCTTCCTCCTCGCGGCGGAGCGGATGGGCTACGCCGCCGAGCGCTGCGTCGTCGTCGAGGACAGCCGGGCCGGGCTCGAGGCAGCAGTTGCCGCCGGCATGCCCGTCGTCGGCTACAGCAGCGACATGACGCCGACGGGCTGGCTCGACGACGCCAGTGCGGTCATCGACCACATGAGCGATCTGCCCTCGGTGGTCTCGCGGCTTACCGGCACGTAGCCGAGGCGCGGTCTCGCCGTCCGGCGCCGTGGTCAGCGCACGCGCCAGGCGCCCGGGTCGGGGGCCGAGGGCGAAGGGCGGGGCGCCGCGTCCGTGAGCGGCTTGCCGCCGGCGGTGCGCCGCGACAGCTGCGTGCCGCTGAGCACTCCTGAGGGGAAGGGCCAGCGCCCGACCTGACGACGGACCTCGTCGGCATCGATCGGCTGCGGGCTGACCACGAGGGCCGTGTTGCCGTAGCGGCGCCCCTTGATGACATCACGCATGGCGATCAGGGCCAGCGATCCCTTGGGGGAGAAGGCCTCTCGCGCTCCAGCGACGACATCGGCGACATGCCGCCACCCCGGCTCATCGGGGCTGTTCATCACGAGTATCCCGTCCGGGCGGAGCACCCGGGCCACCTCCGCGAAGAACTCGACGGTCTGCAGGTCGGCGGGGACCCGCCCTTCGTCGAAGGCATCGACGAGGACCACGTGGGCGGAGGCGTCCTTGAGGGCCGCGACCCCCGCACGGCCGAGCTGGGGGCGCACCCGGATGCGGTGCCCGCGGGGGAGGGGCAGGTGCTCGCGCACCGCGGCGGTGAGGGCCTCGTCGGGCTCGAGGACGATCTGCGGCGACCCCGGTCGGGTCTCGTGGACCCAGCGGGGCAGCGTCAGCCCGGCGCCTCCGACGTGCGTGACCCCGATCGGGTCGGGGGCGGGGAAGGTCGCGTCGATCGCCGCGGCCATGTGCTGCACGTATTCGAAGACGAGGTGTCCCGGGTCCTGCGGGTCGACGTGGCTCTGCGGGTGGCCGTCGCGCATCACGGTCACCCCGCCGTGCTCGTCGTCCACGAACTCGACCTCTGCCTTCGTCACCACGCGCCGATCCTCCCTCATCCGAGCGCCGGTGGGCCACGGCACCGCTGGTGGGAGACTGGGGGCATGGCTGGACGACGTCGGATCCCCGTGGACGAAGGGCGGGCCGCGCTCCGTGCGTGGTCGGCGAGCGAGGACCGCTCGGCGGTGGACCGCACAACCGTCGCGACTGCCGTCCGGCACACCATCGAGGAGCTCGCCGAGCGGGCGCCGGGGCGCAGCGTCGAGGTGCGGGTGCCCCCCTTCGCTGCGACGCAGTGCGTGGAGGGTCCGGTGCACACGCGCGGCACCCCGCCGGCGGTCGTGGAGACGGACCCGCAGACGTGGCTGGCGCTCGCGGCCGGGGACCTGACGTGGTCCGAGGGCGTGGGCGAAGGGAGGGTCCGCGTCAGCGGTCAGCGCACGGACCTGTCCGCGCACTTCCCCCTCAGCGAAGGGAGCTGAGCAGCCCTTCCATCACCGTCAGGAGGTGGATGCTCTCGTCGAGGGGCGCGACCGGTGACTCGGTCTCGCCGGCGGTGATGCGCAGTGCGACCTCGGTGGCCTCGTGGCGCAGCCCGCGGTGCTGCTCGATTGGGTCGCCGGTCATCGTGTCGAGGACGACGCCGTCCTTGCCCACTAGGCGCATGGTCGTCGGCATGTAGAACATCGTCTCGAGCTCCAGCCGCGCCCACGTGCCGTTGACCGAGGCGGTCGTCGGTGACGAGACGGACATGTCGGTGGCGAGGGAGGCGACCGCGCCGGTCGGGCCCTGCGCGACGAAGGCCACCCGGCGGTCGACCCCGCGGTCGGTGAGCGTGCCGAGGCCCGTGGCCGCGGTCAGGCCGCCGAGGGCCAGCGACGCGAAGGACAGCGGGTAGATGCCCAGATCGAGCATGGCACCGCCCGCGAGGTCGGGACTGGCGAGGCGCTCCGGCCCGTCGGGCCACAGCGCGATGGAGTGGTCGGCGAGGACGGTGCTGACCTCGCCGAGTAGGCCGTCATCGAGGATCTGGCGTAGGACGTCGATGTGCGGGAGGAAGCGGGTCCACATCGCCTCCATGCAGAAGACCCCGGCCTCCCGTGCGGCGTCGACGATCTGCCGGGCCTCATCGGCGGTGGGGGCCATGGCCTTCTCGATGAGGACGTGCTTGCCGGCGTTGATGGCCAGCAGTGCGTGCTCGAGGTGCTCGCTGTGCGGGCTGGCGACGTAGACGACCTGGACGTCGGGGTCGTCGACGAGGGACTGGTAGTCGCCGTGGGCACGGGCGCCCGGAGCGTGCTCGTCGGCGAAGGCCTGGGCCCGGTCGGCATCACGGGAGCCGACGGCGACGACCTCCTGGCTGGTGTTTCGCAGGGAGTAGGCCATCTGCGAGGCGATCCAGCCGGCGCCGAGGAGCCCCCAGCGCAGGCCCGGCGCGCTCGCCGGGTCAGGAGTACGCGGCGCGGGGAGCTTCATCTCTGGGACGTCGGCATGCGGGCGCTGGGTGGTCATGGCACCAACCTACGATGGAGGGGTGTCAGCCAAGCGTCCTCGTAGCCGTCCGAAGCCCCTGCCCTTCATCGCGACCGGGGCGATCCTCGGCTTCATCATCTTCGGCATCATCTCCTGGATCGGGCCGAACAGG
>JBQGNO010000255.1:0-3307 GCA_052087725.1 Janibacter sp.
TCCGAGGTGGGCTCGTCCGCGAGGAGCACCAGGCTCCCTTCGTCCAGGCGAAGGGAGGACAGCGCCAGTCCGCGGGCGACCGCCACCCGCTGCCGCTGACCACCGGAGAGCTCCTCGGCGAGGTGACCGCCGTGCTCGTCCAGGCCGACCGAGGCGAGCGCCTTGTCGGCCCGGGTCATCGCCTCGACGCCCACCACGCCCGCGGCGAGGAGCGGGATGGCGATGTTGTCCCGTGCGGTGAGCACCTCGGCCAGCGCGCTGCCCTGGGGGATGAGCACGGCACCGGCGCGCCGCGCGGACTCCTCGTCCGTCATCGACCGTCCGCCGAGAGCGACCTCCCCTTCGCTCCGGCCGTGCTCGAGCAGCCCACCGACGGCCCACAGCAATGAGGTCTTGCCGGCACCGGAGTGCCCGGTCACGGCCGTGATCTCCCCGGGGTGGGCGGTGCCCGACGCCGCGTCGACGGCGAGGACGTCGCCGTAGCGGACCGTCACCCGGTCGAGGACGAGCTCGTCACTCATGTCTCCTCCTCGTCACTCATGAGCAGCCAGGTGCCGTCGTCGGTGCGGTGCACCCGCACGAGTGTCCCTGCGGGGAAGGCCTCGAGCGCCGGCGCCGGCAGCGGGAGCGAGCCGTCGGCGGCGACGACGGAGTACTCCTCACCGCTGCGCCCCTCGCCTCCGACGCGGCCGTCCCGGATGGTCACCGTCCGGGGGAAGGTCTGCGCGACATCGGGGTCGTGGGTGACGACGACGATCGTCGTGCCGAGCGTGCGACCGACCTCGGCCAGCGCGTCGAGCACGACATCGCGGGAGTCGTGGTCGAGCTGGCTCGTCGGCTCGTCGCCGAGCAGGAGGCCGGGTCCGCAGGCGAGCGCGACCGCGAGCGCAGCGAGCTGCAGCTGACCCGGGGTGAGTCGCTCCAGCGGTGCGTCCGCGACCTCGGTCAGGCGCAGCAGGTCGAGCAGGTCCTCGACCGCGGGGACCTCGCGGCCGACGCGGCGGGCGGGCTTCTGGGCGAAGTCGAGGTTGCCCCGGACGGTGAGCCACGGCAGGTGGTTGCGCGCGGCGCCCTGCAGGACGATCCCCACGTCACCGGCGCGGAAGGAGTCGATCTCGGCCTCGCTCATCCCGGACAGCTCGTGCTCACCGACGTGGATGCGGCCGGCGCTCGGGCGCAGGAGGCCGCCGAAGAGCGCGAGCAGCGTCGACTTGCCGGCACCGCTCGGGCCGAGGAGCGCGATCCGCTCCCCCGGGGCGACGGTGAGGTCGACCCCGGAGAGCGCAGCGACGTCGTGGCCCTCCGCGCGGTAGATGTGCACCAGTCCGTGGGTGCGCACGCTCAGGCCGCTCACGTCGGCTCCCCGCGCGCCGCCCCGAGCCGGACACGGCGCAGGACCGCCCCCGACAGGAGCCAGGCCAGCAGGAGCAGGACCCCTCCGACGGCGACTGTCGCGCCGAGCACCGTGAGCCACGCTGGGGCGAGGCCGGCCGCCGGTACCGCCGCCGGTGCGGTGAAGAGCGGGATCGAGGGCAGGGCGATCCACGACCCGGCCAGCGCGCAGAGGGCCCCGAGGAGGACCCCCACCGCGACGCTCACGAGGTGCTCCGCACGGACGGCCCGGGCCACCGCCCGACGACCGACCCCGCTGATCCGCAGCGCCGCGAGGTCGCGCACGGTGGCGCGCCACCCGGTCACGGCGAGGATGACGAGGACGAGACCGGCCAGCAGGACGGCCAGCCCTCCCCCGATGAGGGCGAGCTGGAGACCCCAGCCGGAGGCCGAGTCGTCGTAGACCCGGTCGGCCTCGTCCGTCGTCGTCACCGAGCTCACGGGGAGGTCCTCCTCGGCGAGCACCTCCCGCACGTGCTCGACGGCCCCTGGAGAGACATCGGAGATCCACAGCTGGGCCCGGACCCGGCCGGTGTCGAGCTGGCCGGTGAGTCGGGCCAGGGCGGGAAGGGAGAGCAGCACGCCCCGGTCGGTCACGGCCGGGAGCTGCGACACCTCCTCGTCGACACGCACCGTGGTCTGCCCACCGGAGACGTCGACGACCTGCAGCTCCTCGCCCTTCTGCGCCTCACCGGCGGAGGAGATGGCGGGCAGGGGACGGGGGACGTCGGTGACATACGTCGAGACGTCCGCGCCGTCGGCCGCCGCGACGTCGAGGGTGAGGGTGTCCCCCTTCGTCGTGACGTCGATGCCCGTGCCGCCCTCCGACCCGGTCGAGGCCCAGGTGTCCTCGCCGGTCACCGGGAGCGGGTCGCCATCGACCTCGAGACCCGAGATCGTCACGCTGCCCGTGAGCTCGCTCCCCCTGTCACCGGACGAGGCGGCCCGCAGCCCCGCCAGTCGACACCCGTTGGAGCAGAAGAGGTCGGAGTCGATCTGCGTGCGGCCCTTCGCCTTCGGCCCGAGGGTGAGCAGGTCCGCGGAGCGTTCGTCGCCGTCCGGCGTCGTCATGTCGGCGATGAGCACGGGTGGTTCGTCGAGTCCCGAGGCGGTGAGGTCCCAGGTGACGGTGGCCGTCGCCGTGCTGCCCGGAATGCGGATCGGCTTCTGCTCGGGCAGGTCCAGCACCGACAGATCGAGCCCGTCGACCATCTCGGGGTGGGCCACCTCGGCGAAGCTGGCCGGGTCGACGGCCATCGTCGCGTCCGCGTCCTGGGCCTTCGGGGCGATCACGGTCACCGGAGCAGCCGTGATCCCCTCGTCCTCGAGGGCATCCGCCGCGCCCATGAGCTGCGTGGCGGTGGAGGCACGCACGGACACGACACCGGGAGCCCCGGTCTCCAGCTCGGCCCGGGCCAGCCTGTTGCGGTCGGCGACGACGACGGCATTGGCCCCGAAGACGGCGACGGCGGTGGCGACCGTGGTCACGACGAGCACGCGACGGGCCGCCGGCCGGCGCCCGATGCCGTGACCGGCCACGACGGCGGAGACCCGTCCCCGTCGGAGTGCGGTGCGCGCTCTCCGAGCGGCGAGCCGGGGAACGAGCCGCGCGGCGAGGACCCCGACGGCGATGGCCAGCAGCGTCGGCGTCGCCAGCGCACCCGAGCCGCTCAGTGCCCCGGTCGTCAGGCCGACGACCCCGAGGGCGGCGAGCACGACCACGACGACATCGACGAGCACGGATCCGCCGGCGCGTCCCGGCGAGACGGATCGCAGCAGGTCGTTGACCGGCTCCCGAAGCACCGGTCGGGCCGCGAGGTACACCGCGAGCACGGAGATGACCAGGGAGCCGATGAGCCACGGTAGGACGGCCAGCGGCACCTCGAAGGGGATCCCGGCCGGGAGCATCGAGCGG
>JBQGNO010000256.1:0-3305 GCA_052087725.1 Janibacter sp.
GTGCTCTTCCGATCTGAGCGGGTGCGGGACAGACCCGTCGGCCATCGACCACGTCGCGAGCCAGCCGTCCTGCGGGCGTCCGGTGAGCACGAGGACCGGCGGGCACCGCAGGATCTCGACCTTGAGCTGACGGCACAGACCGAGTCCTCCGGTCTTCGCCGCCTCGCCGTCGAGGATGATCAGGTCGATCCCCCCGCCCTCGACGGCCTCCACGACGGCCGCCGGGGTGGCGCACTCGAGCCAGGACTCGACCTCGACGTCCCGGGCCGGACGCCGGCCCACGGCCGCGCGCACGGCGTCACGGGTGGTGATGTTGTCGCTGTGGAGCAGGAGCCGCACGGTGGTCGGCGGGACCTCCGTCGCGCCGGAGCTCGTGCCCACGGCGGGCCGGGAAGGGGTCGGCTGCGAGGTACCGGTCATGCCCAGATCCTAGCCCTGTCCGGGCCCCCGACACTCGAGGAGGGGGGTGGCGCGCAACGGGATCCGGAAGAAGTCATAATAGGCGCGTGGCCACTGCAACTTCCCTGCCTTCACACGCGTCCGGACAGCCCGCGGCGGATCCCGCCCTGGGCCCCGTCAGCCGACCCAACATGGTGTCCGTCGGCACCATCGTCTGGCTCTCCAGCGAGCTGATGTTCTTCGCCGGGCTCTTCGCGATCTTCTTCACGGTTCGGTCGATGCGACCCGAGCTGTGGGAGCACAACATCGAGCTGCTCAACGTGCCCTTCGCGGCCGCCAACACCCTGATCCTCGTGGTCTCCTCGGTGTGGTGCCAGCTCGGGGTGATCAAGGCGGAGCACGGGCAGAAGTCCCGCACCGGATCACTGCTCAACGTCGGCGGCTGGGGGATGCGTGAGTGGTACATCCTCACGTACATCTTCGGTGGCGTCTTCGTCTCCGGGCAGATCTTCGAGTACGCCACGCTCGTATCCGAGGGCGTCAACATCGCCACCGACTCCTGGGCCTCGATCTTCTACCTCACGACCGGGCTGCACGGCATCCACGTCACCGGTGGTCTGATCGCCTTCCTCCTGATCATCGGTCGGACGTACACGACCAAGAACTACAGCCACTCGCAGCAGATCGGCGCCGTGGTGACCTCGTACTACTGGCACTTCGTCGACGTCGTGTGGATCGCCCTCTTCGCGGCCATCTACCTCCTCGGCGCCTGACCGCGATGCGCCGCCCGACTCCCCGACCCCGCCGCCCTCGGACGACAGGACTCTCCATGCCCAAGCTCTCGCGCCGTCATCCCGCGGCGATCGCCCTGCTGCTCATGCTCGGGCTCTTCGTCACCGGCACCGCCTACTCGGCCGTGGCGCCGAAGGACGCGAAGGCCAGCGTGACGAGCACCAACAGCGTGGAGAAGGGCAAGAAGCTCTTCACCGCCAACTGCGCCAACTGTCACGGCGCGAACGGTCTGGGCATCAAGGACACCGGTCCGAGCCTTGCCGGTGTCGGCGCCGCGTCCGTCGACTTCCAGATGGGCACCGGTCGCATGCCGATGGCTGCCCCCGACGTGCAGGCACCCGACAACAGCCAGGAGAAGTTCACCGACGAGGAGATCGCCGACATCGGCGCCTACGTCGCGACCCTCGGCGCCGGTCCGGCGGTGCCTGACGAGAAGTACACCGACGGTTCGAAGGGCGACCCGGGCAAGGGCGGCCAGATCTTCCGCGTGAACTGCGCCATGTGCCACAACAGTGCCGGCACCGGTGGTGCCCTGACGCGGGGCAAGGAGGCCCCGCCCGTCACCGGCGTCTCGGGCAAGCACATCTACGAGGCCATGGAGACCGGCCCCCAGAGCATGCCGGTCTTCAACGACGCCAACCTCGACCCCGAGGACAAGCGTGATGTGATCGCCTACATCGAGGCCCAGGCCGAGGCCGGAAGCCCCGGCGGCAACCCGCTCGGCGGCTATGGCCCCGTCCCCGAGGGCCTCTTCGTCTGGACGATCGGCCTCGGGCTCCTCGTAGGATTCGCCGTCTGGCTCGGCCAGAAGTCCGCCTGACAGACTTGACCACTCGCCACACAGACAGGACCGACGACAGATGAGTGAGCACACCCCGACGGGGGCAGAACCGGACGAGCCCACGGGCTCCGAGCCGGCGCGCCTCGACCAGGGCCACGTGCAGGGCACCGGCGGTGTCCCGGAGCAGTTCGCCAATCCCGGCCTTCCTCCCCACGTGCTGCGCAACGCCGACCGGGACGAGAAGGCGGCGAAGCGGGCCGAGCGTCAGGTGGCCCTGCTTTTCCTCGTGTCCATCCTCGGCACGGTGCTTTTCCTCGTGGCCTACTTCATGGTCGACGTCGACACCCAGGTGTGGGTGCCGATCACCAACGAGATGAGCCTGTCCAACCTGCTGCTGGGCCTCGGCCTCTCCTTCAGCCTCCTGGGCATCGGCCTCGGCGCGGTCCACTGGGCGAAGACGCTCATGCCCGACGCCGAGACGGTCGAGATGCGTCACCCGATGCGCTCGGCCGACGAGGACCGTCAGGGTTTCGTCGACACGATGGTCGAGGGCGGCGAGTCCTCGCAGCTGACCCGTCGACCGCTGCTGAAGATGACCTTCGGCGCCGCGATGGGCCTGTTCGCCCTTCCCCTGCTCGTCCAGATCGGTGGCTCGCTCGGCCCGCTGCCGAGGAACGACCTGTCGGTCACCTTCTGGAACAAGAGCGAGAACGAGAAGTCGAACAAGCTGCGCCTGCACCGCGACCCGGAGGACACTCCGATCCGGCCGGCCGAGGTGACGATCGGCTCCGTCTTCCACATCCAGCCCGAAGGGCTGCTCGAGCTGCACGACGACAAGCTCAACGAGATGAGCAAGGCCTCCGTGCTCCTCATGCGCCTGGACCCCAAGGACTTCCAGGACACAGACAGGGGCAAGAAGGCCCGTGACTGGGGCCACCAGGGCATCGTCGCCTACTCCAAGGTGTGCACCCACGTCGGCTGCCCCGTCGGGCTGTACGAGCAGACGACGCACCACCTGCTCTGCCCCTGCCACCAGTCCACCTTCGACGTGACCAATGACTGCGAGATCATCTTCGGTCCGGCCGGGCACCCGCTGCCGCAGCTGAAGATCGGTGTCGACAGCGAGGGTTACCTCATCGCCGACCAGCCCTTCCAGGAACCGGTCGGCCCGAGCTTCTGGGAGCGTGGTTGATCATGACCAGCAGTGCTCGTCCCGCTGACGGCCTGCGTGCGAACGACGCACCGGCCAAGGCCCCCACGTCTCCCGGCATGAAGAAGGTCGGCGGTGTCGCCGGCTGGATCGACGACCGGACCGGCGCCGCCAAGGGCGTCG
>JBQGNO010000257.1:0-3304 GCA_052087725.1 Janibacter sp.
GGCGGCGTCCTCGGGCTGAGCGAGGGCCGCTCCGACACCCTCTGGGTCGACTGGAACTTCTACGGCCACCAGGTCGTGACCCACCAGACCGCCGACGGCTCCCCCGGCCCGGCCGGCCACAACCCGGTCGACGAGCACCAGGTACCGGTCCCCCACTTCGGCGCCGTCCTCCCCCATGACGACTTCCACGACCTCGCCGGCAGGCTCACGGCCGCCGGGACCGAGTTCGTCATCGATCCCTACCTGCGATTCGAGGGTGAGCCCGGCGAGCAGTGGACGATGTTCTTCCTCGATCCGGCCGGCAATGCCCTGGAGTTCAAGGCCTTCGCCGACGAGTCACAGATCTTCGCCACGTAGGCCCCATGAGCCTCCCCCCTCCGCCGGCGACCAAGGCCGGCCACGTCCACCAGGCGCTGCGCGCCGACATCCTCGCCGGCCGTCTGGCGGCCGGTGACACCGTCGACGAGGTCGTGACCGCGGCCGAGCACGAGGTCTCGCGCACCCCGGTGCGTGAGGCCCTGCGCATGCTCACGAGCGAAGGCCTCCTCGTCCCCGGTGCACGGCGGCAGCTGCAGGTCGTCGACATCTCCCCCGAGCACCGACGGGAGGTGACCTCCCTTCGCGTCGCGCTGGAGGGGGCCGCGACCGGGCCGGCCTGCGCCCGCCGCACCCCCGACGACATCGACCGGCTGCAGCTCCTCGTGGCCCGGCAGCGCCGCGAGGCGAAGGGCGGGGACGCCATGGCCTTCCTCGAGGCCGACGAGGCCTTCCACCGGGCCCTGGCCGAGGTCGCCGGGATGCCGATGCTGATGCTCCTGCTCGACCAGCTCGGGGGCTTCGTCCGGCTGGCCCGGCTCGGTGCACCGACGCCGCAGCGCCACATGCTCGCCCTGACCCGGGAGCACGACCACCTCGTCGACCTCCTCGAGGCCGGCGAGGCCGAGCAGCTCGCGACGGCCCTCGACGAGCACATCCGCAGCACCACGCTGCGGGAGTGAGACCTCGGCTGCCCTACCCTGCATCCATGAGCGAAGAGCCCTGCCCCTGCGGCTCCGGCCGGTCCCTCGCGGACTGCTGCGGGCCGCTGCTGACCACCGAGCGACTGGCCACGACGGCCGAGGAGCTCATGCGCAGCCGCTACACCGCGCACGTCTTCGGCAATGTCGCGCACCTCTGGCGCACCTGGGACGGCCGGACCCGCCCCGCGGACGTCACTCCCGGTGACACCCGCTGGACCGGCCTGACGATCCGTGAGGTCGTCGACGGCGGGCCCGACGACGACACCGGCATCGTCGACTTCACCGCCACGCACGAAGGGGGCGAGCTCGCCGAGCGCGCCGAGTTCACCCGCCGCGGCGGCCGCTGGTTCTACACGAAGGGATGAGCATGAGCGAGATCTTCTACACCGTCGACGAGGGCATCGCGACGATCACCCTGGCCGCTCCCGAGCGGCGCAATGCCCTCTCCGTCGAGATGTCCCGCGAGCTGATCGACGCGGCCCGCACCGCCGAGACCGACGCCGGTGTCGGGGCCGTCATCATCAGCGGAGGCGAGCACTTCTGTGCCGGAGCGGTCCGCTCGGTCCTCGCCGAGACCGGCCGTGACCCCGTCGAGGACACCGCCTACCGCAATCTCGAGACGGTGTACGCCGCCTTCACGACCATCGGCTCGATCGACCTGCCGACCATCGCCGCCGTGCGGGGTGCCGCCGTGGGTGCGGGGCTCAACCTCGCCCTCGCCACGGACCTGCGGATCGTCTCGCGCACCGCCCGACTCCTGCCGGGCTTCGCCCAGATCGGCATCCACCCCGGCGGTGGTCACCTCTCCCTGCTGCATCGCGTCGCCGGTCGCGAGGCCGCTGCCGCCATGGGGCTCTTCGGTGAGGAGGTCGACGGCGATCGGGCGGTCGACCTCGGGATCGCCTGGTCGGCCCATGACGACGCGGAGGTCGACGACGCCGCGCGGGCGATCGCCCGGCGCTCCGCGGCCGACCCGGAGCTGGCCCGGCGCCTCGTGCGCAGCTTCCGTCGGCAGACGGCCCCGGGCGGGGTCCCGTGGGAGGTCGCGGTCGAGCTCGAGCGCTCCCCGCAGATGTGGTCGCTGCGCCGCAAGCACGGCGACTGAGCGTCCCAGCACGGTGGTTGGGGTGCGACAGGCCGTCTTCGGCCTCGCACCTCAGCCAGCGTCTTGGCGGGCCCGCGTCAGGGCTGGCCGATGGCCTGCCTCAGCCCGACGAACCAGTCGACCGTCGGGTCGAAGGCGCCGCCGCCGGCGATCCGGTCGAACTCGATCGCCCGCAGCTCGTCGCCGCGCTCCTCGTCCTGGCCGATGACCCCGGACCCACCACTGAGAGCCACGTCGACGGCGACGTCGGCGCAGCGGGCGATCAGCTCGAGGTCCTCGGCATTGGGCGCGGCCGAGCGCGCGAAGTAGCCGGACTTCCACGACTTCGCCTTGTCCGCGCCGACGCGCTCGGCGAAGCTCGAGGCGAAGTACTCGCCGGGGTTCACCTCGTCGAGGGCGACGTGGCCGAAGGGGTCACGCGGCACCTCGCTGCCGGTGGCCTCGAGGGAGGCGACGATGTCGTCGACTCCGGCCCCCTCGGCGAGGAAGATCGTCACGGACCCGATCTCGTCCATGACGGCGGCCAGGCGCTCCCCCTCGGCATCGAGGTCGATCGGCTCCTCCGGCACGTAGACCGCGTGCACATCCCATCGACGGGGGTCATTGCCGATATCCGGGACGAAGTCGCGCTCGGCCAGCTGCGCCCGGTAGCGCCGGGCGGTCTCCGCGGTGAGCCAGCCGCTGTGCCGACCCATGACCTCGTGGACGATGAGCATCCGTGGGTTGGACGAGTGCTCGCCGATGATGTTGCGGGCGAAGACCGCACCCTGCTCCGCTGCCGTCCACGCGCCGAGGCTCTGCCGGATGGGGACGATGTCGTTGTCGATGGTCTTGGGCAGCCCGACGACCCGCATCTCGTGGCCCTGGTCCGCGAGGTAGCGCGCGAGGTCGGCGGCCGTGGTGCTGGTGTCGTCCCCGCCGATGGTGTGCAGGACGTCGACGCCGTCCGCGATGAGCTGCTCCGCCGCGACACGAAGGGGGTCCGCCCCCTTCGCCACGAGCCCGCGACGCTCGCAGTCCTCGCGGTTGGTCAGCTTGACCCTCGAGTTGCCGAGCGGCGACCCACCGAAGGCGTGCAGCCGCCCGGCTCCAGCCCGGACGTCGTCGGTGACCTCGATGCGGTCACCGACGAGCAGCCCGGCATAGCCGTCGCGGTAGCCGATGAGGCGCACCGCGGGGG
>JBQGNO010000258.1:0-3301 GCA_052087725.1 Janibacter sp.
CGTCGCGCTCGGGGTCGAACCACTGCTCGCCCTGCGACTCGTGGCTCCAGAAGGAGTTGAGGAAGGACTGGGCGCTCGCCATCCGCTCGCTCTGGCGGGCCTCCATCTGGGCGCGT
Source organism: Janibacter sp. (assembly GCA_052087725.1). Lineage (GTDB taxonomy): Bacteria > Actinomycetota > Actinomycetes > Actinomycetales > Dermatophilaceae > Janibacter. The sequence continues at coordinate 117 of JBQGNO010000258.1, forward strand.
GACCAGTAGATGGGGTAGATCTCGGGCTTCGAGCCGACGCTGCCGAAGAAGTCGTCGCCCGGGCCCCGGTAGCTCTCGAAGAAGTCGTTGCGCTCGACGTACTCGACGATGTCGGCGTCCCAGCCCAGGGCCTGCTCCCGCTCGAAATGGCCGCGCACGACGAGGCAGCCCCGGCGGGTCACGAGGTCACGCTGCTCGGCGGTGACGGTCCCGCGCGCGATGTCCTCGTAGTCGATGGTCGGCCAGACCGGCTCCCCGGCCTCCTTGGCGGCGACGGTCTCCTGCACCCGGGGCAGCACTCGTGCCTCGACCGCGGCGAAGACCTCCTCCACCGTGCGTCCGGAGGCCTCGATGCGTGCCCGCAGGGCGGGCTTGAGCTCGCGGATCGCGGCGGCGAGGTCGTCCGGTGCGGACTCCCAGTGCGGCAGCGAAGGGAGGGCCTGCTGGCCGGTCGTGACACTCATGCGAAGTCCTTTGGTCAGGAGTCCTTACTGGAATGAAGATAGTGCCCACCGGCCATTTGGGCAACACTCCTGACTAAAGTGCTGTCGTGCCCGCCAAGCCCTCGCTGGAGCTCCTGCGCTCCCTCACCGACGAGCGGGTCCTGCGTGCCGTCATGGAGGACGGGCCCCGCACCCGCGCCGAGCTGGCGAGCCGGACGGGCCTGTCGAAGCCGACCGCCTCCGAGAGCGTCCGTCGGCTGACCGAGGCCGGCCTCCTGCGCGATACCGGTGAGCGCACCAGCGGTCGCGGGCGGGCGGGCAGCTACTACTCGCTCAGTGACGCGAGCGGTCACGCCCTCGTCGCCAGCATCACGCCACGGGGTGTGGTCGCGGAGGTGGTCGATGCCTTCGGCGAGGTCGTGCGGGTGGGCGAGGAGGCCCTGGAGTGGGGTGCCACCCCGGTGGCCGTCTCCGCAGCGCTGGCCTGCGTCGCCGATCACGTCCGCTCGGACCTGCCGGGGCCGATGCGCTGCGCCGTCGTCAGTGCAGCCGACCCGGTCGACCGCGCGACCGGCCGCCTCGTCCACCTGCCGGACCTGCCCTTCCTCGTCGGTGACCTCGACCCCGTCGCGGATCTCACCCCCTTCGTGGAGGGGCCCGTCCTCGTCGACAACGACGTCAACTGGGCCGCCCGGGCGCAGCTCGGGACCGAGGCGCTCGCGGGCCTCGCCGACGTCCTCGTCGTCCACCTCGGGGAGGGGCTCGGCTGCGCGGTTGTCACCGACGGCGAGGTGCGCCGCGGCGGCCACGGCCTCGCCGGCGAGATCGCGCACGTGCTCACCCGGGGCCCCGACGGGCGCGCGATGCCTCTGATCGAGGTCTTCGCCGACCTCGGGCTCCGCCGCGAGGGCTCGACGGCGATCGACGTCGACCTGCTGCTGCGCCGTATCGGCGCCGGTGACGACGGTGCCGTCCGCCTGCTCGAGGCGCTCGCGGTCGCGGTGGCCGGTGTGCTCTCCGCGGCCGTCGGTCTCGTCGACCCCGGGGCGGTCGTCCTCGGCGGACCGTGGGGAGCGGACCCGAAGGTCGTCACCGCGGTCGCGAAGGAGTGTGCGCGCTCGCCCCGCGAGGTCGTCGTCCGCGCCGCGGTCGACGATCCGGAGCGTTCCGGCGTGCGTCGCCGCGCGGTGGAGGAGCTGCGCCGGCTGATCGTCGCCAGCAGCCTCGGCCCCCGCTGACCGGGCTCTCGGTCAGCGCACGGCGGCGGCGGCGTCGACGATGCCGTCGCCGTAGTACCCATTACGGTCCGTCGACCCCGTGCACGTCGCGCCGCTCGGTCCGTCGTCGGGGCTGCTCGGGCAGGCGTGGTCGCTGGCGCTGCTGCGCAGCTGCTCGACCACCTCGTCCGGATCCATGGGCCCACCGTTGGCGCTGATGATCAGGGCGGCGACGCCCGCGACGTGCGGCGAGGCCATCGAGGTGCCCTGCAGCCACGTGTAGAGGCCGCACTTCGCGTCAGGGTCGGGGTCGCCCTCCGCGATGCCGTCGGGGCAGTCCCGCACGACCCCGCTGCGGGCGCCGTCCTCGGTGACCCTCCCTTCGTCGTCGACGCTGCCCTGGTCCTGCAGGTAGGTGCGCGGTGCGGCGGAGAGGACACCGAGGCGACCGTCCCGCTGGCTCCCGCCGGGGGCGGCGACCGCGACGTCGTCGGAGGAGGGGTCGGAGGTCCAGTTGGAGAAGGGGGACAGCGCGCCCCCTTCGTCGACGGAGGAGACCCCGATGACGTGCGGACCGTCCGTCGGGAGGGTCTCGCACTTCTGGGGGTCGATGGTGCGCGAGTGGGGGTCGTCGCCGTAGTTGGGGCTCGACTCATCGGTGCCCGGGGCGGCGAGGTCGAGCGCATTGTTGCCCGCGGCGGAGACCATGGTCACGCCCTGCTCGTGGGCGAGGTCGAGGGCCCGGTGGACGAGCTCGAGCGTGACGTCCTGCGCCGTGGCCTGCTCCGGGGAGTCGCCCGGCGCTCCACCGCGGCAGGCATACATCCACGGGTCGACGAAGAAGCTCATGTTGATGACGTCGAGCTCCTGCTCGGCGCCGTGGGTGATCGCGTTGACCGTCGGGCCGAGGAGGAAGAGCCCGGCGTCCTGCCCGGCGCGCAGGTCGACGATGCCCACGCCGGGCGCCACGCCGCTCACGCCGAGCCCGTTGGCCGCGGCGGCGACCGTCCCGGCCACGTGGGTGCCGTGCCCGGCATCGTCGGCACCGAGCGGGTCGACGCAGCCGTCGTGCTCGCACTCGCCATCGACATCCGGCATGTCGGTGACGAAGGAGCGGGAGGCGTCCTTGTCGTAGGCCTCGGTCAGGTCCGGGTGGCTCGGGTCGACGCCGGTGTCGATGATCCCGACGCGAACATCGCGCTTACCGGACGTCACCGAGTGGGCGCCGGCCGCGTCGATCTCCTCCAAGCCCCAGAGCCAGCCGTCGAGGGGGTCGCCGTCCTTCGGAGGGTTCGGCGGGTCCAGCTGGTTGCTCGCGGGAGTGCTGTCCCCGGTCGCCGGCTCGGGGGGCTCGTCGGGGGACCATCCGACGCGGCGGTCGGCCACGGCGTGCTCGACCCCGTCGACGGCCTCGGCGGTCTTCGCCACGTCGTCCTCGGTGCTGCGCAGGGTGATCATCCCGACGGCGGGGCCGGCTTCCCCGGGGAGTCCGCCGGTCTGCTCCCCAAGGCGGAGGACTGGAACG
>JBQGNO010000259.1:0-3256 GCA_052087725.1 Janibacter sp.
CAGGGAGACCCCGGCCGCCAGGGTCACCTCGACGACGTTGAAGGTCGGCGATCCGTCGGGGCCGGTGTCGGTGCAGTGCATCATCGTCGCGACGTCCTCGCCGCTGCCGATGAGCCCCTCCGTGACGAGGTGGCCCAACGTGAGGTCGAAGTCGTCGCCGGGCAGGCGCATCGTCGTCGTCACCGTCGTCGACGGCGGACGAAGGGGGTTGCTCCCGGCCGGGATGCCCCGGGCCGGCAGGGCCGCGACCCGGATCTCGAGCGGCTCCTCGACGGCGACGGACTCGATCCGATCGACCGAGACATCGCCCATCCGACGCGCCCGCAGGCGTTGTGTCATCCGTCCCACGGGTCGCTCCTCATCTCATCGGCCACATGCTCAGCCTACGGATGTCGTCTGATGTGATGGTGCGGTGGACGAACCCCTCGCACCGCCCCCTTCGCCGCAGCCCTCGGTCCTGCCCCTCACCGGGGACCACGGAGCCGACTGGCGACCCGTCTCGCCGCAGCTGGCCGTCGTCCGCAGGGTCACCGCCACGGCAACCCTCGCGCCCCTGGCTGTCGCCGGGATCGTCGTGGCGATCGTGATCACCCCGTGGCTGGCCGCCGTCCCCGTCGCCCTCCTCGCCATCTGGGTGTGGGCGATGTGGCTCATCCCGCGGCAGGTCGCGGCGATCAGCTGGGCGGAGCTGCCGGAGGAGGTGGCCATCCGCAAGGGCCGCGTGTGGCGCTCGATGGTGACGATCCCGTACGGGCGCATCCAGTACGTGGACCTCTCCTCCGGGCCCTACAAGCGGGCCAAGGGCCTCGCCGACATCTCGGTCAACACCGCTTCGCCGGCGAGCAGCGGCGACCTGCCCGGCCTGCCCGTCGAGGTCGCCGAGGACCTGCGGGTGCGCCTCTCCGCACGCGGTGAGGCACAGCGGGCCGGCCTGTGAGCTCCGAGGCCCCACAGCCCGACGCTGGTGCCACCCCGCCCGAGGATGACGACTTCGTGCGGGTCCACCCGGTCTCACCCCTCATCCGGGGAGGGCTCCTCGTCCTCGCGGCCCTCGGTTATGTCGTCAGCCAGCAGATCGAGCGGATCACGGGTGCCGTGGGTCGCATGCAGGACGGTGGCGAAGGGGGCTATGACTTCTCCCTCGTCCAGACCGGGATCGCGGCGGTGGTGGTCCTCGGGGCGGTCGTCCTCGGTCTGCTGTCGTGGTGGTTCACGCGCTACCGCCTGGGCGCGGAGAGCCTCGAGATGAGCACCGGCGCGATCTTCCGCCAGCACCGGCAGGTGCGCTATGACCGGATCCAGACCGTCGACCTCGTCCGCCCGCTCCTGGCCCGCCTCACGGGAGTGGCCGAGGTCCGGGTCGAGTCGGCCGGCGGGGGAGACTCCCACGTCTCGATCGCCTACCTGCGGCGCGGCGATGCCGAGGACGTGCGGGGCCGGCTCCTCGGACTCGCCGGGGCTGCGGCGGCCCCGGCGTCCCCGGCGTCCCCGGCCACCCGGACAGCGACGCCCACGGAGCCGGGGCACCCGGAGGCCGTGGCCCCACCTCGAGGACCGGCCCCCGAGGTCCCGGTGCTGTCGGTGCCGACCCAGCGGCTCCTCGCGTCGGTCCTGCTCAGCTGGGAGGCGATCTTCCTCGGGGTCTTCCTCGTGGCGGCCGTGGTCCTCGCCTTCTTTGACCTCACCCCGGTCATCGGCGGTCTCCTGCCGGTCGTCGTGGTCAACGGTGGCCGGGCCCTGATGCGCCTGACCCGCTGGTACGGCCTGCGGATCGCCCAGCGGGAGGACACGCTGACCAGCGAGCGAGGGCTCACCGACACGCGCACCTCGTCGGTGCCGCTGCACCGGGTGCAGGCCGTGGCGGTCGAGCAGTCCGTGCTGTGGCGACGTGCCGGCTGGTGGTCGCTCACGGTGAACATCGCCGGAGCCCGGATCGGCTCGGCCTCCGATGACAGCTCCGAGTCCGTCCTCGTCCCCGTCGCGACGACCCGCGAGGTGCTGCACCTGCTCGAGGTCGTCACGGCCGATCCCGAGACGACGGCCGAGGTGGCCTCCCTCGTCGACTCCACCCCGGCGGGCTTCGTGGGACAACCACGCAGTGCCCGGTGGCTGCATCCACTGGCGTGGCGCCGGATCGGGTACCTGCCCGGTCGTCGGACCGTCGTGGCCCGCTCCGGGTGGGCGAAGCGGCGGCTGCAGGTCGTGCCGTGGGGGCGGATCCAGTCGCTCACGCTCGACCAGGGCGTCACCGCCCGTCGTCTGGGGCTCGCGAACGTCCACTTCGTGAGCACCGTGGGGCCGATCAGCCCCGAGGTGAAGCATCTGCGGGCGGCCGATGCGGAGTCGCTCATGGGGCTCGCAGCGGCCCGATCGAGCCATGCCCGACGCCGCTCCGGCGGGCCCGTTGGTTGCGATCCGGCGCCGGACACGGTGGACTGGGTCCGATGAACGAGCAGCCAGCAGCAGAAGGGACCACATTCGTGACGGGGGAGTCGACGGAGCAGGGCGAGGATATCGCCCGCAGCGCCGTGGCCAAGTTGGGCTTCGAGAATGACCAGATCGTGCAGGAGTACGGCTGGGACGATGACGTGGACGAGACCCTCCGGGTGGCCATCGAGGCCGTCGTCGGCGAGGAGCTCGAGGACGAGGACTACACCGGCGTCGTCGACGCCGTGATCATGTGGTGGCGCGATGACGACGGTGACCTCACCGACGGCCTCGTCGACACCCTGGGCACCCTTGCGGAGGGGTCCTCCATCGTGCTGCTCACGCCGCGACCCGGCCAGGAGGGCGAGGTCGACCCGAGCGAGGTCGACGAGGCGGCGACGACCGCGGGCCTGCACACCTCCGGCAATGTCATGTGCTCCGAGGTCTGGGTCGCGACCCGGCTGGCCGCCCGCAAGGGGGTCGCCTGAGGGCCACTGGCACACTGCCGGGATGAGCCAGAACCCGCTCGCCGTCGGCGACACCGCTCCGGACTTCACCCTGCGCGACCAGAACGGCGCCGAGGTCACCCTCGGTGCCTTCGCGGGGGAGCGAGCGGTGCTGCTCGTCTTCTACCCCTTCGCCTTCTCCGGGATCTGCACCGGTGAGCTGCGCGAGATCCGCGACGACCTCGGGCGCTTCGAGTCGCCGGAGGTGACCACCCTGGCGATCTCCTGCGACCCGATGTTCAGCCTGCGGGCGTGGGCCGACCGGGAGGGTTACTTCTTCCCGCTGCTCTCGGACTTCTGGCCCCACGGCGCGGTCGCGGGCG
>JBQGNO010000260.1:0-3204 GCA_052087725.1 Janibacter sp.
CATCTTCTTGCGGTCCGGGTCGAGGATCCAGCCGGAGATCGCGGCGTTCTTCCACGGGACGCTGCCGTGCTCGTGGTGCGCGCGCACGACGGTCGCGAAGAGCCAGGTGCGGATGATGTCGTGCGCCTGCGGGCGCACGTCCATGGGGAAGACCCTGTCGAAGAGCCCGCTCTCGCCCCGCTCCTGCCCGAGCCAGTCACCGGCGATCTGCGGGGACAGCGACGAGGTCGCCCAGGTGTCCATGACGTCCGGGTCGCCGGTGAAGCCGCCGGGGACGTCGCGCTGGTCCGCCGTGTAGCCCTCGGGGACGTCGGCCATCGGGTCGATCGGCAGCTGCGCCTCGGTCGGCGCGATCGGCGCTTCGTACGTCGGTTGGCCGTCCGCGTCGAGCGGGTACCAGACCGGGATCGGGATGCCGAAGAAGCGCTGGCGCGAGATGAGCCAGTCGCCGTTGAGCCCGGCGACCCAGTTCTTGTACCGCGACTTCATGAAGTCGGGGTGGAAGGCGATCTCGTCACCGCGGTTCTGCAGTGTCTGGTTGAGGTCGGCATCACGGCCACCGTTGCGGATGTACCACTGGCGGGAGGTGACGATCTCCAGCGGCTTCTCGCCGCGCTCGTAGAAGTTCGCCTTGCGCTGGGTCTTCTCCGGCTCGCCGTCGAGGTCACCCGAGGCGCGCAGCGCATCGACGACGAGCTCCCGGGCCGAGAAGACGGTCTTGCCGGACATCTGCGCGAAGACCTCGGCCCCCTTCGCCTCCTGCACCCACTCCGGGGTCTCGCCGAGGATCCGGCCGGCGCGCGTGACGATCGAGCGGGTCGGCAGCTGCAGCTCGCGCCACCAGATGACATCGGTGAGGTCACCGAAGGTGCAGCACATGGCGATGCCCGCGCCCTTGTCCATCTCGGCGCCCGGGTGGGCGACGACCGGCACCTCGACCCCGAAGAGCGGGGAGGTGACGGTGGAGCCGAAGAGGCCCTGGTAGCGCTCGTCATCCGGGTGGGCGATGAGGGCGACGCAGGCCGGCAGCAGCTCGGGGCGGGTGGTCTCGATGTGCACCGGGCCATCGGTGCCGTGGAAGGCGACGCGGTGGTAGGCGCCCGGGTAGTCGCGCGCCTCGAGCTCGGCCTGGGCGACGGCGGTCTGGAAGGTGACGTCCCACAGGCCGGGCGCCTCGGCGGTGTAGGCCTCGCCGCGGGCGAGGTTGCGCAGGAAGGCGGTCTGCGCCGTGGCGCGGGAGTGCTCGTCGATGGTGCGGTACTGGATGTTCCAGTCGAGGCTGAAGCCCAGTCGGCGGAAGAGGGACTCGAAGGCCTCCTCGTCGCGCACGGTCAGCTCGTCGCACAGCTCGATGAAGTTCTGCCGGCTCACCCGCACCTGGTCGGCGGCCTTGATCGTCTTCGTCGTCCCCTCGAAGGGGGGAGTGAAGTCCGGGTCGTAGGGCAGCGAGGAGTCACCGCGGACGCCGTAGTAGTTCTGCACCCGCTTCTCCGTCGGGAGGCCGTTGTCGTCCCACCCGATCGGGTAGAAGACGTTGAACCCCTGCATCCGCTTGTAGCGCGCCATGCAGTCGGTGTGGGTGTAGCTGAAGACGTGCCCCATGTGCAGCGACCCGCTCGCGGTCGGCGGCGGGGTGTCGATGGAGAAGACCTGCTCGCGGGCGCCCTCACGGTCGAAGGCGTAGGTGTCCTGCTCGCGCCATACCGAGCCCCACGTGTCCTCGAGACCGTCGAGGGAGGGACGGTCGGGGATGCGGCTGGCGTCGGGGGCAGGGGAGTGCGCGGTCATGAGCCAGATCTTCCCATTGGCGTGGACGACCCGGCCAATCGGTCCTGCCCGACGAACCGACGACGTCGTAGGCTGTGGCCCATGCGCCGACCTGAGCCCCTGTACCGAGCGATCATCGTCGTCGCCCGGATCGTCTTCCTCGTCAACGGCTATCGCTTCACTCTCAAGGGCGAGCGCCACGTCCCCACGCAGGGCGGCGCGGTCATGGCGATCAACCACACGGGCTACATCGACTTCGTCCTCGCCGGTCTCGGCGCCCGCAAGAGCAACCGCTGGGTGCGCTTCATGGCCAAGAAGTCGATCTGGCAGCACAAGGTCGCCGGGTTCTTCATGCGTGGCCTCAAGCACATCCCCGTCGACCGCCACTCCGGCGGAGCCGCCTTCAACGAGGCCGTCCGCAAGCTCACGGACGGCGAGGTCGTCGGGGTCTACCCCGAGGCGACGATGTCGCGCTCCTTCGAGATCAAGGAGCTCAAGAGCGGCACGGCCCGGATGGCCCAGGACGCGGGCGTCCCGATCCTCCCGACGATCGTGTGGGGCGCGCACCGCATCTGGACCAAGGACGTGCCCAAGCGCCTCGGCCGGACGAAGTTCCCGATCCACATCAGCGTCGGAGAGCCGATCCACGTCGGACCCGACGATGACATCGCGCAGGTGACGGCCCACCTTCGCGAGGTGATGAAGCAGATGCTCGACGAGACCATCGCGGCCTACCCCCAGCCGACGGGGGAGGAGCTGCGCTTCCACCCGGCCCGCCTCGGGGGCACGGCGCCCACCTACGAGGACGCCTACGCCAAGGACCACAAGGACATGACGCGCAAGAAGGACCAGTTCACCAAGGACTGATCGCTGGCTCTAGAAGCGGCTGTGCCCCAGGTGGCTCAGCGCCTGCTGGAGCAGTGCCCCGTGGCCGCCGCCCATCTCGGCGTGCAGGCCGGTCTCGCTGGCCTCCTCGGGGGTGAGCCATGCGAGGTCGAGCGCGTCCTGCTGGGGAGCGCAGTCGCCGCGCACCGGGACGATGAAGCTCAGCGCGACAGCGTGCTGGCGCGGGTCGAAGAAGGGCGTGACCCCCGGCGTCGGGAAGAACTCGGCGACGGTGAAGGGCACCGGTGACGCGGGGATCGACGGCAGCGCCATCGGGCCGAGGTCCTTCTCGAGGTGCCGGACGAGGGCGTCGCGCACCCGCTCGTGGTAGTTGACCCGGCCGGCGATGAGCTCGCGCTCCATCGTGCCGGAGGGCTTGCCCCTCAGGAGCAGGCCGACACCGGTGACCTCACCGTTGTCCGCGACCTGCACGGGGACGGCTGCGACGTAGAGGATCGGGACCCGCCCCCGGACGTTGTCGAGCTCCTCGCGGCTGAGCCACGCTTCCTGGCGGTCGAGGTCCGTCGGCATGGCCGCCATCCTCGCAGACGT
>JBQGNO010000261.1:0-3196 GCA_052087725.1 Janibacter sp.
GACCTCTCGCGTCTGTCCGAGTAGGTTGAAGAACGTGTCACCCCAACTCCGGGTGACCCTTCATTCCTACGAGAGGAAGGCACCCCACATGCGTCTTCGTGACATGTTCCGGATCACCGAGGTCAGCGCGCACTGCGACCTCCCCTGCGGCGTCTACGACCCCGCCCAGGCCCGCATCGAGGCCGAGTCGGTCCTGCAGATCATCAAGAAGGTCGCCGACAACGACGACCCCGACTTCCGCACCCGTGCGGTCGTCATCAAGGAGCAGCGCTCGGACCTCGTCAAGCAGCACCTCTGGGTGCTCTGGACGGACTACTTCAAGCCGCCGCACTTCGAGAAGTACCCGCAGCTGCACACCCTCATCAACGAGGCCACCAAGCTCGCGGGTGCCAGCGGCACCAAGGGTGAGTTCGACCAGGCCAAGGCCGAGGAGCTCCTCGCCAAGATCGCCGAGATCGACAAGATCTTCTGGGAGACCAAGCAGGGCTGACCTGCTCGCTGCCTGACGAAGGGGGCCCACTGCGCGCAGCGCGGTGGGCCCCCTTCGTCGTGCTCACCCCACGCCAAAGTCACCCCACGCCAGCTGAGGTGCGAGGAGCCGACCACACGCTGGCTGAGGTGCGAGGAGCTCTGCGACGAGCCTCGAAGCCCCCGAGCCGACGTGATTTCGAGGCTCAGGCCGAAGACGGCCTTCGCGCCTCAATCACCGTAGAGAGCCGAAGACGGCCTTCGCACCTCGATCACCGTGGAGGGGCAACGACCCGCTCCAGGGCGGCGACGACGTCCGGGTCGTAGTCGTAGCCCAGCCCGAGGTGCAGCCGCTGGAGCGCGACCTCGCGCACGCGGGCGGAGCGAGCGCCTTCGGTGATGTCGTCCCAGGCATTGGCCACGCGCACGATGCGCGACTCGAGAGGGATGTGCGCACCGAACTCGCGTGACCGGCGGAAGGGGGTGCGCACGTGGTCGAGCAGCGGCACGAGGGTCGCCAGCTGTGGGCTGGACCCGACGACGTGGGTGCCGACCGCGGCGATCCGGTCCTCCACCTCGGGCCCGACGTGGAGGGTCGCGCCGTCCCGGAGCGGCTCCTCGAGCCCGAGCTGACCGACGTCGTGGAGCAGCCCGGTGCGCTCGACCTGCCGCAGCGACCGCACGTCCAGATCCATCTCCTCGCCGATCGCCACGGCGAGCTCGGCGACCCGGACGGGGTGCCCGGTCCGGGTCAGGCCGGTCACCTCGGTCAGGCGGGACATCGCGAGCAGGGACTCCCCCATCGCCCGCCGGATCGCAAGGACCCGCCGCACGGAGAAATAGGCGAGCAGCACCGGCAGGAGCAGCAGCGGGATCGCCACCCAGCCGATGACCGGGTACGCGAAGGCGATGAGCGGGCCGGAGGTGAGGATCGCGGCGGAGATCAGGGTGAGGGGCCCGGACTCGTCGGCGATGACCCGCGAGAGGGGTCGCCCCTCCCCGAGCCAGGCGACGAGCGCCTCGAGGACACGCTCGGCCACACCGCCGGCCACCGCGGCGATGAGCAGCATCAGGGCAGCCGTCGCCGGCCGCATGTCCCCGCTGAAGGCGACGTCGACCATCGTGCGTCCGTCGATGCTGATCCCGCGGGCGATGAGAGTCGTCACGGCCAGTCCGAGGAAGCGTGCCCCGAGCGAGCCCTCGACCACCGAGTGCCCGCGGGCACGGGAGATGAGTCCGCCGACGAGGATGCTCAGCCAGATCATCGCGAGCACCGTCGTGGCCGACGGCGGCGGTCCGTCGAAGGCAGTCCGGGTGAAGATCAGGCCGAGCGCGGGTGCGGTCATCAACGGCGCGATGACCTGCCGGGAGATGCGCATCGGCAGCTGCTCCCCCAGCACCATCGCGACGAGGGACACGAGCACGAAGGGGGTCAGTGCCCCTTGCGTCAGCTCGGCGCGCATCGCGGCCAACGAGCCGATGACGATGGCCAAGGCGAAGAGGACGAGACCCGGCCGCGCCCGCAGCAGGGCCATCATCGCGCCTCCGCCTCGGGCAGCTGGCCACGATCCAGCGCACGACGAAGGGCGGCGACACTGGCCACGTCGAGCGCGGACCCGGCCAGCTCCTCGCACCGCTCCACGGCAGCCTCGCGGGTGCTCCCTTCGGCCACCGCGGCACTCCAGGCGTCGGCGACGGCCACGATGCGGGCCCCGAGGGGGATGTCGTCCCCACGGAAGCCATGGGGACCCCCCTCCCCGTCGATGCGCTCGTGGTGGGCGGCGACGAGGTGCAGGGGATCGTCGAGGAAGGTCACCGGGCCGAGGACGGTGCGCGCCGCCTGCGCGTGGTCGCGTCGCACGATGGCGGCCGGGGAGCCATCGAGCGCGAGCATGCCGACGTCACGGATCCGGGCGGCGGTGGCGATCTCGTCGACGTCCTTGGGGCCGAGGGCGAGTCCCGTGGCGATGGCGGTGGCAGCGCCCGCCCCGAGTCGGGCCTCCTGCTCCGAGCCGGGACGCCGCTGCTCGAGGGCGAGGACGAAGGGATTGATCGCATGGTGGCGGGTGGCCCACTCGACGGCGTACTGCTGCAGGCCCCACTGGATGACGAAGAGGGACGGGAGGAAGAACACCGCGGCCCCCCAGCCCATGCGACCCAGCGCCCAGAGGGTCGCCAGCAGGTACCCGGCGACGAGATAGCTGAGGTAGTCGGGGATGACCTGGCGGATGAGGTTGACGGCGATGACGCGAAGGGAGCCCGCCGAGCTCAGCTGGAGCACCCCCGCGAGGAGCACCGCGTTGACGATCGCGGCCGCGAGGGTCGCTGCCCCCATCTGCAGCCCGAGGGCGACAGGCCCGACCTCATCGCCGTGGCCGAGGGTCTCTCCGCCGGCGAGGGAGTAGGCGGCAGCCCCGGCGAGGACGAGGAGCAGACGCTGCGAGGCGTTGAAGACGTCCTTGACCGGGTCTCTTCGGTCGACGAGGACCGGAAGTATGGCGATCAGCCCGGCACCAGTGGGGCCGAGGAGGGGGATGGCCGCGATCTGCAGGACACCCGAGACGGAGACCTGGATCGATCCGGCAGCTTTGGGGCGCTGCAGCCCCGCGATGATCGCGACGACGAGGAGGGCCGCTACCCAAGACGGCCGGTCAGGCAGACCAGAGACCGCGATGACGCCTCCATAGGCGACGACCGCGGCGACCGTGACGGTCAGGACATAGAAGCG
>JBQGNO010000262.1:0-3065 GCA_052087725.1 Janibacter sp.
GCTCCGCCCCAGCGCCGGCTCCTTCGCGTGGCTGCCGGCCCTCACCGCCGCGGTCGTCGGCGTCCTCGTGCTCGAGCTGCCGGCCTCCCGCACCGGCCTCCTCCGCCCCGTCGACCGGGCGAGCCCCGGGCAGCCGACCCGGCGGGGCCTGCTCGCCCTCGGTGGGGCGGGGGTGGGTGCCGCTGCCCTCGGTGCCGGCGGCCAGACCCTCATCCGCCGGCAGGCACCCGTGACCCTGGACCTGCCCACCGCGGCCGAGCCCCTCCCCGCCCTGGCGAAGGGGGTGGACGTCGGCAAGGCCGAGATCGCCCCCTTCGTTACCCCGAATTCGAAGTTCTACCGGATCGACACCGCCCTGGTCGTTCCCCGCGTGGAGCCGGGCGACTGGTCGCTGACCATCGACGGCGACGTGCCGGACGGGTTCACTCTCGACATCGACGAGCTGCTCGACCTGCCGATGGTCGAGCGCGACATCACCCTCAACTGCGTCTCCAACGAGGTCGGTGGCGACCTCATCGGCCACGCCCGGTGGCTCGGGGTGCCGACCCGCGAGCTCCTCGCTCGCGCCGGGCTCGACCACGACCCGGGCAACCCCGACGTGCAGGTGCTGTCCACCTCGACGGACGGGATGACGATCTCCACTCCCCTGTCGGCCCTGCTCGACGACCGTGACGCCCTCGTGGCGGTGGGGATGAACGGCACACCCCTGCCGCGGGAGCACGGTTTCCCCGCGCGTCTGGTCACACCCGGCCTCTACGGCTTCGTCGGCGCGACGAAGTGGCTGACGCGGATGACCGTGACCACCTACGACGCGGAGCCCGCCTACTGGACCGAGCGCGACTGGGCCACCGACGGCACGGTCAAGACCCAGTCGCGGGTCGACACCCCTCGTCCCTTGGCCCGCCTCGACGCCGGGCGCACCGTCATCGGTGGTGTCGCGTGGGCGCAGCGCCGCGGCATCGAGCGGGTCGAGGTCCGCGTCGACGACGGCCCGTGGCGCCGAGCCACCCTCGGTGCGGAGGCGAATGTCGACTGCTGGCGTCAGTGGTTCCTCCCCTGGGATGCCACGAGCGGCCGTCACGACATCAGCGTGCGGGCGACCGACGGCGACGGCACGGTCCAGACGACGAAGACCGCGATTCCCTTCCCCGCCGGAGCGTCCGGGCTGCACTCCATCGCCGTGAACGTCAGCTGACCCATCCGTTGGCCCGGGGCACTCCGAACTACCGGTACACGTTCCCGCACAACGCCTTTGGAGGCAGCCATGTACCGCAGCACCACCAAGATCACGCGCATGACCACCGTCCTCGCCGCCGTTGCCCTCCCCCTCGGGCTCACCGCCTGCGGGGGCGGCATGGACTCCGGCTCGTCCGACGAGGGCGGCTCCTCCTCCTCGAAGTCGATGGACTCGGAGGAGGGCGCGAGCTCCGGCAAGAGCATGGCGGCCCCCTTCGGCGAGGGCTGCTCGACCGTGCCCAAGGACGGCAAGGGATCCTTCGACGGGATGGCCAAGGACCCCGTCGCCACCGCCGCCGGCAACAACCCGGCCCTGAGCAGCCTCGTCGGCGCGGTGAAGAAGGCCGAGCTCGCGACGACGCTGAACTCCGCGAAGGACATCACCGTCTTCGCCCCGACGAACGATGCCTTCAAGGCCATGGACCAGGCGACGATGGACAAGGCGATGAACGACCCGAAGGGTCTGCTCTCCACCGTCCTGACCCACCACGTCGTCGAGGGGAAGCTGGCTCCCGAGGACCTGGCTGGCACCCACACGACCATGGCCGGGGACAACATCATGGTGAAGGGCTCGGACGAGAAGTTCACCGTGGGCAAGGCCAACGTCGTCTGCGGCAATGTCCAGACCGCCAACGCGACCGTCTACATCGTCGACTCGGTCCTCATGCCGAGTGCAAAGATGTGACCTGAGCAAGGCATCATGGACCTCGTGCCGAACCCCCCAGGTCAGGACCCGAACGACGCCGACGACGTCGGGTCGGAGCCTGCCCGGGGGGGCGGTGCGGAACGTGACCGGTTGACCGCGATGCTGCGGGCGGTGGCGAAGGGCGACGAGGACACCTTCGGGCAGCTGTACGACGAGACCGCCCCCCGGGTGCACGGCCTCGTCCTGCGGGTGCTGCGCAACCCGGCACAGGCCGAGGAAGTCACCCAGGAGGTGTATCTCGAGATCTGGCGCCGGGCGAGCAACTACGACCCGGACCGGGGCTCGCCCTTCGCCTGGTTGATGACCTTGGCCCACCGCAGGGCCGTCGACCGGGTCCGCAGCAGCCAGTCGGCCACGGCTCGCGACGAGTCCTGGGAAGCACGCACCCGCGAGGTGCACTTCGACACCACCGCCGAGACGGTCACCGCACGCCTGGAGGCACATCGAGTGCGCTCCGCCCTCGAGACGTTGACCAGGGCCCAGAGGGAGGCGGTCAGTCTGGCCTACCTTGGCGGGTACACGCACCGTGAGGTGGCCAGCTTGCTCGACCTGCCCCTGGGCACCGCCAAGACCCGAATCCGGGACGGACTGATCCGCCTACGCGACCAGATGGGAGTGACATCATGAGCGACGATCTGCACAGCCTCTCCGGGGCCTATGTCCTGGATGCCCTGACCGATGTGGAGCGCGCGCACTTCGAGGCCCATCTGGACCGCTGCCCCACCTGCCGTGACGAGGTCGACTCCCTGCGTGAGGTCGCCCCGCTCCTCTCCGAGACCGTGGCCACCCCGCCACCGCCCTCCCTGCGCGCCGACATCCTCACCCGGGCCCGCGAGACCCGGCAGGATCCGCCGGAGGTCGCCCACGAGGATCTCGACCCCGCGACGGAGACGACCGGGACGACGGCGCCGGTCATCCCCCTGCGCCGTCGCAGCGGGTGGGTGGCCCTCGCCGCGGCGGCCGCGCTCGTCGTCGGGGGCGGCGTCACCTGGCAGGTCGTCGACGAGGCGACCACGTCGATGAGCGAGGAGGTCGCCGGGGCCGACGACGCCCGCACCTGGCAGGCCGAGACGGCCGACGGCGGGACCGTCGTCGTCACCCGCAGCGAGGACGAGGGACGGGC
>JBQGNO010000263.1:0-3024 GCA_052087725.1 Janibacter sp.
CGGGACGGTGGCGCGGCTGAGGACCCGCTGCGAGACCGAGCCGAGGAGCATGCCCCGGAAGCCGCCCCGGCCCCGGGAGCCGACGAGGAGCAGGTCGGCGCCTCGGGCCACCTCGACGAGGGTGTCGGCCGCGCGACCGTGGTGCACCTCGACGGTGACCTCGATCTCCGGGTGCGCCTCACGGTCGGCCGCGACGGTCCGCTCCGCCATGGTGCGGTAGCGCTTGTCGACGGTCTCCCACTCGGCCGAGCCCGGCTCGGTGACCACCACGCCGTTCTCGACCTCGACATTCCACGAGGTGACGGTCGTGACCTTCTGGCCCCGCAGGGCAGCGGCCTCGAGCGCGTACTCGAAGGCGAGACGACTGTGCTCGCTGCCATCGATGCCGACGACGATCCGGCCGTCGCCGGCGGTCCCGGCGTCGTCCGGGACGAGGATCACCGGGCAGGGCGCGTGGGCGACGACGCTGAGCGAGGTCGTCCCGAGGACGATCCGCTCCGCCCGGCTCTTGCGCGCGGAGCCGACGACGAGCAGCTGCCCACCGTCGGCGGCGTTGAGCAGGGCCCCTGCCGGCGCACCGGTGGGCAGGGCGGTGGTCACCGACAGGTCGGGGTGGGCCGCCGCCACGCGATCGCGGGCCTCCGTGACGACCCGCACGGACTCCTGCTCGACCTTGTCGACGATGTCGGGGCTGGTGAGCAGCTCACCGTAGGCCGAGAGCGGCGTACCGAGGTCCACGGCGTGCACGAGGTGGAGGGGGGCGGAGGTGGCGCGCGCCTCGGCAGCGGCCCAGTCGATGACGGCCGGGTCGCGGTGGCTGCCGTCGATCGCGGCGACGACGGCCTCCGGCGGGGTCGGGGACTCGTGGAAGTGGGCGTCATTGCTCATGCCTCAGCATCCCACCCCGTGACGGTCAGAACCAGTGGGTCAGGCCGTGTCGATCGTGCGAACCGCCGGGCCACACGGCGCGGATGATCCCGGCCGCCGCGAGGGCCTTGCGGCAGCCCGGGCAGGGCGGATCGGTGATGTAGGCCGTCGCCCCCTTCGTGTCCCTCGTCGAGAAGAGCAGGGCGTTGACCTCGGCGTGGATGGCGATGCAGAAGCCCGGCGTCCCCGGTCGGTCGTAGTCCCCCAGCCCGGGGACCGCGTCGTAGTCGAGCTGCCCTCTCGGGCACGCGCCCTCGAGGCAGTCGGGCTCGCCGGGGGCAGCGCCGTTGTAGCCGGTGGCGATGATGCGGTGCTCGATCGTCAGGACCGCTCCGACGCGGCGGCGGGTGCACTTGGCCCGGGCGGCGACGGCCCCCGCGATGCCGAGGAAGTACTCGTCCCAGGAGGGCACGCTCGTCGAGGGGGTCGTGGGATCGGGCATGGGTAGATCCTAGGCGGGTCCACCTGCTGAGCGATTGCGCGGACATCCGCCACCGGTGATAGACCCGACGGGATGAGCACCCAGCACGGCACCCGGCCCGGTCCCCCCTTCCCCGCCGTGCTCATCGTCATCGGCGTCGCGCTGATCTCGGTCAACCTGCGCCCGGGAGCCACCTCGGTCGGGCCGCTGCTCGAGGAGATCAGTGCGGGACTCTCCCTCAGCCCCACCGTCGCGGGTGTCCTCACGGCGCTGCCCGGGTTCGCCTTCGCGGCCGCCGGGGCCCTGGCCGTCGGCCTGGCCCACCGCATCGGGTTGTCCAAGGGCATCACCCTCGGGGTCGCGGCCACGGTCCTCACCCTCTTCGTCCGCGTCCTCACCGACTCCTCCCTGATCTTCCTCGTGCTCACCGCGATCGGGCTGGCCGGGATGGGCCTGGGCAATGTCCTCGTCCCCGCGTGGATCAAGGCGCACTCCCGTGACGGCGGCGTCCGGCTGATGACGATCTACAGCATGGGCCTGACCATCGGCGGGGCCGTCGCGCCACTCGTCGCCGCACCGCTCGCGGACATCGCTCCGGGTCGGTGGCGAGGTGCCCTCGGCCTGTGGGCCCTCGTCGCCCTCGTGGCACTCCTGCCCTGGCTGATCATCAGCATCCGCGACCGGGTGCACCGTCGGACCGACAGCGCCGTCTCCGGGCGGATGATCCACTCGCCCACCGCGCTCGCGCTCACCGCGCTCTTCGGCGTGCAGTCGATGAATGCCTACATCCAGTTCGGCTGGCTGCCGCAGATCTACCGGGATGCCGGCGTGCCGGCCGCGAGCGCCGGCGCCCTCACGTCCATCGTCGCCGGTCTGGGGATCGCCGGCGGACTGCTGATGCCGACCGTCGTCCACCGCAGCCGCAATCTCTCGCCATGGATGATCGCCTTCGGCGCCCTCGCCTTCAGTGGCTACCTCGGCCTGCTCGTGGCCCCGGCGACCCTGCCCTGGCTGTGGGCGGTCTTCCTCGGGTTCTCGGGATTCGCCTTCCCCACCGCGATCGCGCTCATCACGGCCCGCTCCGGGGATCCTCGCGTCACGGCGCAGCTCTCGGGCTTCGTCCAGTCGGTCGGGTACCTGCTCGCCGGCATCGGCCCCTTCGCCGTCGGGGCGATCCACGCGCTCACCGGCGGATGGGGCCTCGTGCTCGGCCTGCTCATGCTCAGCGGGGTGGGGCTCACCGCCTTCGGCCTGCGCGTCGCCCGCCCGGTCCTCGTCGACCACGAGATGGCGAAGGGCGCCTGAGTCACCCCTCCCAGGCGGTCAGGCACGCAGCGGCGACCGCTCCCGGATCCGGCGCCCCCATGATCTCGCGGACCAGCGCCACCCCGGCGACCCCCGTCGCGGCGAGCGCGGGGACATCCGCCACGGTGACATCGCCGATCGCGAGCACCGGGAGACTCGTCGCCGCCACCCGGGGCGGGTAGCCCTCGACCCCGATCGGGGGTCGTCCGACATCCTTCGTCGGGGTCGGGCGGAAGGGTCCGGAGCCGAGGTAGTCCGGTCGGTCGGCACCGCGGCGCGACTCCGCCTCCCGGACGAGCTCGAGCGTCCCGGCGGTGAGCCCGATGATCGCGTCGGGTCCGAGGAGCGCCCGAGCCCCGGCAACCGGGAGG
>JBQGNO010000264.1:0-2919 GCA_052087725.1 Janibacter sp.
GCTTCGCCCACCTCTTCGAGCACCTGATGTTCCAGGGGAGCGAGCACGTCGACAACGGCGAGCACTTCCAGGCGCTCATGGGTGTCGGTGGTCGGCTCAACGCGACGACGTGGTTCGACCGGACGACCTACTTCGAGACGATCCCCTCCGGGGCGCTGGAGCTCGCGCTGTGGCTCGAGGCCGACCGCCACGCCAACCTGCTCGCGGCCGTGAACCAGGACAACCTCGACAACCAGCGCGACGTGGTCAAGGAGGAGAAGCGCCAGCGGTACGACAACCAGCCGTACGGCCAGGCGATGACGACGATCTACGCCACGCTCTTCCCCGTGGGGCACCCGTACCACCACCCGACGATCGGCTCGATGGAGGACCTCGACGCCGCGTCGGTGCAGGACGTCCACGACTTCTTCCGGCGGCACTACGCCCCGGACAACACCGTGCTGACGATCGTCGGTGATGTCACCGGCGAGCGGGCCCTCGAGCTCGTCGAGCGCTACTTCGGGCACATCGAGAACCGGGCCGAGCCGCGACGGGGACCCGTCGCCGCGCTGCCGCCGCTGGCGGAGCCGGCCCGCGAGGAGCTCGTCGACGACGTGCCCAATGACCGCATCCACCTCGCCTTCCGCCTCCCTGCCGAAGGGGGTGACACCGGCGAGGAGTTCCTCGCCGCCTCGATGGCCCTCGACTGCCTCGGCGGACTCAGCTTCTCGCCGCTGGAGCAGCACCTCGTCCGTGACCAGCAGCGCGCCAACGCGATCGACGTCGGTGCGATGGGTTTCGTCGACGGTGTCTCGCTCGGTCTCGTCATCGTCGACGTCGCCGAGGGGGTCGACACGGATGCGCTCGAGGAGCAGGTCTGCGCCGAGCTGACCGCCTTCGCCGACGCGGGGCCGACGCCCGAGCAGATGGAGGCCGTGCGGGCCCAGGCCGAGAGGGCGTGGCTGTCCGCGCTCGCCGCCAAGGACGAGCGCGCCGACATCATCAGCCACTACACCTCGCTCCACGACGACCCGGGCTACATCAACACCTTCCTCGACCGGCTCGCGGCGATCACGCCCGAGGCCGTGCAGGCGGCCGCCGACCGGTGGCTGCGGCCGCAGGGTCGGGCCGCCGTCGTCTACCGAGCCGCCGAGCAGCAGGAGGAGGTCGCATGAGCACCCCGACCGTCCCGCGTCCCGAGGTCGCCGCACCGGGGGAGTGGTCCTTCCCGCAGCCGCGCGAGCTGACCCTGCCCAATGGCATCACCGCGCTCGTCCACGACGTGCCGGGCCAGTACGTCATCTCCGTGCGCCTGACGGTGCCGGTGGCGCTGCGCTTCGAGCCGGAGGCCACCGAAGGCGTCGCCTGGGTCATGGCCCGCCTGCTCGACGAGGGCACGCGCACGCACACCCAGCGTGAGCTGTCCGAGCTGCTCGAGCGACGGGGGATCGCCCTCGGGGCCGGCATGAGCGAGGCCCAGCTCGGTCTTGATCTCGACGTGCCGCAGCGCTTCCTCGGCGAGGCGCTGGAGCTGCTCACCGAGTGTGTCGCGGAGCCCGTCTTCGACGAGGCAGAGGTCTCGCGCATCGTGCGGACCCGCCTGGCGGAGATCGAGCAGGAGCGGGCCTCGGCCGGTCGGCGCGCCTTCAAGGAGTGGGCCGCGACGTACTACGACCCGTCCGTGCGGGCCTCGCGCGCCGGTGGCGGGACAGCGCAGTCGGTCGCGGCGATCACCCGGGCCGATGTCGTCGACTTCCACGCCGAGCACGTGCACCCCGATGGCGCGACGGTCGTCGTGGCCGGCGACCTCACCGGGGTCGATGTCGAGGCACTGCTGTCCACGACGCTCGGCGGGTGGAGGACCGCCGGTCGCTCCCGGCCGGTAGACCGGACCCCCGCTCCGCGTGCCGCGGACGCCGCGCGGGTCGTGCTCGTCGACCGTCCGGGGTCCGTGCAGTCCGAGGTCCTCATCGGCGGTCCGGGGCCGGACCGACGTGATGGCTGGGCTCCCTTCCCGGTCCTCGCCTATGTCCTCGGTGGCGCGCCCAATGCGCGGATCGACCAGGTGCTGCGCGAGGACAAGGGCTACACCTACGGCATCCGCTCGGGCTTCCGGCCGCGTCAGGTGGGCTCGGCCTTCACCGTCGCCGGGTCCGTGCGGGCCGACTCGACGGTCGACTCGCTCCGGCTGCTGCAGGAGATCCTCGCCGGTGCGGCCGCGGGCTTCAGCGAGGAGGAGACCCGCGCCGGCGTGGACTTCATGACGCTGACCGCGCCCGGCCGCTATGACACGGCCGACGCGATCGCCGACGAGACCGCGGGACTGGCCGGCGACGCGCTGCCGCTGACCTTCACCAGCGACGTCATCGCAGCCATGCGTCAGCTGACCCCGGCCGATCTCGACACCGCCTGGCGTGAGGGCGTCACCCCCGAGTGGACGATCGTCGTCGTCGGCGACGCGAGCCTGTACCGCGAGGGTGTCGAAGAGCTCGGTCTCGGCCCCGTGAGCGTCGTCCCGAACTGATCGCCGTGCACAAGAGGGTCTACAGACCCAAAAGGTGGCGGATTCCGCCACCACATGCACCAGGAGTCCCTCTTGTGCACAGTCGGTGGGTCCACCATCGAGTGATCCACAGTCAGGCGTGAGGGGCTGTGCCGGGGGCCGCACGGTCGCTGGACTGCGTGGATGATCTACACACATGCACAGTTGAGGGCCGAGCACTCCCGCCGGGAGATCGAGCGAGCAGTCGCCTCAGGGCAGCTGGAGCGGGTGGGACGCGTGTACGTCGTGCCGGGTACCGATGACGCGGTGGTCGCGGCCCTGCGCCACGGTGCACGCGCAACCTGCCTGACGGCGGCCCGGCACCACGGGATGTGGACACCTCCGGGGCCGGGGCGGCATGTGTACACCCGGCGCGGGAGTGGGGTCCCGGGCCCATG
>JBQGNO010000265.1:0-2917 GCA_052087725.1 Janibacter sp.
TCGCCGACATGGGCATGAGGGCGAGTGCGAGGGCGGACGCGGCGAGTCCCGACACGACATGGGTGTGGCGTCTCTTCACGGATCCTCCTGAAATGGTGTGGCCGGAGCCACAGGGGTGATCGCACTCAACCAAGATCTGACGCCGTTCGGGACGTTAGGCAGGATTTCCTGAACAGATCCTTACTGTGTGGATGATTCCGTCCGGCGAGCGACGCCCCGGAGCGGATGCCCACCCCGGAGATCTAGGCTGGCGGCATGAGTACGCCCCCCGCCACGCCCCAGCCCGACCCGGCCGCGGAGACCACTGCCCCCTACGGCAGCGGCGCCGCCCCTGCCCCGACCCGGCCGAAGCGCGTGCGGATCCCGCACCTGCGGGCCATGAAGGAGAAGGGCGAGCGGTGGGCCATGCTCACCGCCTACGACACCCACACGGCCGAGATCTTCGACCAGGCGGGCATCCCCGTCCTGCTCGTCGGCGACTCGGCCGGTAACACCGTCTACGGGTACGACACCACCGTCCCGGTGACGCTCGAGGAGATGATCCCGCTGACCCGGGCCGTGGCCGGTGCCGCCGCGAGCGCCCTCGTCGTCGCGGACCTCCCCTTCGGCACGTACCAGGCCTCCCCCGAGCAGGGGTACCTCTCCGCCGCACGGCTGATGAAGGAGGGGCTGGCCCACGCCGTCAAGCTCGAGGGCGGCGTGGAGATGGCGCCCACCATCGAGCGACTGACGAAGGGGGGCGTCCCCGTCATGGCGCACATCGGCTTCACCCCCCAGAGCGAGCACACTCTCGGTGGCTACCGCGTCCAGGGGCGTGGGGACGCCGCAGCGAAGCTCCTCGAGGATGCCCGCGCCGTCGAGGCAGCGGGCGCCTTCGCCGTCGTCATCGAGATGGTCACCGCCGACTCCGCGGCCGAGGTGACGCGCGAGCTGTCGATCCCGACCATCGGCATCGGCGCCGGACCGGAGTGCGACGGTCAGGTCCTCGTCTGGCAGGACATGGCCGGGATGGGCTCCGGGAAGACACCGCGCTTCGTCAAGCGCTATGCGGACGTGCGCACCGTCCTCTCGGACGCCGCCCGGGCCTACGCCGCAGACGTGGCCAGCGGGAGCTTCCCGGCCCCCGAGCACTCCTTCGAGCGCTGACCGTGCCTCCCGGCGATCTCCCGGAGATCCGGACACGCTGGTCCGAGGTGTCCGGCGGCATCGACGCCGCCCACGCCTACCAGCGCCGCTTCGACGAGCTCGTCGACCGGGGCGCCGACATCGACGGGGAGGCGCGCTTCGTCACCGGCCTGCGGCCGCCTCCTGCCCGGATCCTCGATGCCGGCTGCGGCACCGGCCGCATCGCGACGAAACTCACCGCCCTCGGCCACGACGTGGTCGGGGTCGACGCGGATCCGGCGATGATCGAGGTGACGCGGGAGCGTGACGACGTCACCCGCTTCGTCCACGCCGACCTGGTCGACCTGACGCTGAACGCCCAGACGTTCGACATCATCCTGCTCGCCGGCAATGTCGTGCCCTTCCTCGCCGACGACACCCTCGTGGAGGTGCTTCGACGCATGCGCGAGCACCTCACGCTCGACGGGGTGCTCGTCTCCGGCTGGTCGCTGCCGGGCCACCAGCCCGAGGGCGCGGCCGCCGTGAGCGCCGACGCCTACGACCGCGCGGCCCTGGCCGCCGGGCTCGTCCTCACCTCGCACTACGCGTCCTGGGACGCCGAGCGGTGGCCGGGCGACGGCTCCTACGCCCTCACCCTCCACCGCCGACGCTGAGCCGACTCAGGCGTCGCCCCACTCCCGGTCGCGACGCTCCTGCTCGTCCCACTCCTCGGTCTTCGCCCGGGCCGTCGACAGGGCCGAGGCCGCCTCGGCCTCGGTGTCGTAGGGACCCATGACATCCGCGTTCTGGGAGCGGTTCTCATCGCTCTCGACCCGGCCGGTCTCGATGTTGAACCAGTACGCCATCGTCGTGCCGTCCTCTCCCGCGGGCTGTTCCCGCACACCGGAGCACATCGTTCATGCGCTCGTTGCCTAGACTCCACAGCATGTCCGCGTCCACCGCAACCGTGTCCCCCGGCGTGGTCTCCCCCCGTCGCGCCGTGCCATCGGGCATCGCCCGGCCGGAGTACGTCGATCGGCCGGCCCCCACCCCCTTCGACGGGTCCGAGATCAAGGACGCCGAGACCATCGAGCGCATGCGCACCGCCGGCCGGATCGCGGCCGAGGCACTGCAGGAGGCCGGCCGGGCCGTGGCGCCCGGGGTGACCACCGACGAGGTCGACCGGGTCGGTCACGAGTACCTGCTCGACCACGGCGCCTACCCGTCGACGCTCGGGTACCGCGGCTTCCCGAAGTCGCTGTGCACCTCGATCAACGAGGTGATCTGCCACGGCATCCCGGACAGCCGGCGGATCGAGGACGGTGACATCGTCAACATCGACATCACCGGCTTCATCGGAGGGGTCCATGGCGACACCAATGCCACGTTCCTCGCGGGAGATGTCGACGAGGAGTCGACACTGCTCGTCGAGCGCACGCGCGAGTCGATGATGCGGGGGATCAAGGCGGCCCTGCCCGGGCGGCAGATCAACATCATCGGCAGGGTGATCGAGAAGTACGCCGCCCGCTTCGGCTACGGGGTGGTGCGCGACTACACCGGTCACGGCATCGGCACGTCCTTCCACTCCGGCCTCGTCGTGCCGCACTACGATGCGGCGCCCAGCTACGACACCGTCATCGAGCCGGGCATGACCTTCACCATCGAGCCGATGCTCACCCTCGGCACGCCGCGCTGGACCCTCTGGGACGACGGATGGACCGTCGTGACGGAGGACCTGCGACGCTCTGCACAGTTCGAGCACACCATCCTCATCACCGATGACGGCGCCGAGATCCTCACCCTCGCCTGAGCC
>JBQGNO010000266.1:0-1433 GCA_052087725.1 Janibacter sp.
TCACCCCCGAGCGGCTCGCCGCCTGGCTCTCCGGCGCCGTGACGTCCACGACCGTCCGTGACCGCAGCGCGATCGCCCTCGACGGGCTGCGTCGCGTCCCGCACTTCGTCGCCGAGCTGCAGCCCGCCTCGGCACCCGACCTCGACGAGCTCCAGGAGATGGCCAGCTGATGACCACCACGATCGCCCCCCAGACCCGGACTCCGCGCGTCGGCTACGTGCTGAAGATGTACCCGCGCTTCTCGGAGACCTTCATCGTCCACGAGATCCTCCAGCAGGAGGCCGCCGGCACCCACGTCGAGATCTTCTCCCTTCGCCTGCCCATCGACGGGCGCTTCCACGAGGCGCTCGCCCGCGTCCAGGCGCCGGTCACCTATCTCTCCCGCGAGCACAAGGCGAGCCTCTTCTGGTCGGCGCTGCGGGCCGCGGCCCTCGAGGTCCCGACGATCACCGAGCACCTCGACGAGCTGCTCGCCGCACCCGAGGACGAGGCGCTCGCCGCCGTCGAGCTGGCCGGCGCCATCCACCGGTCACAGCTGGAGCACCTGCACGCGCACTTCGGCTCCATCGCCGCGAACGTCGCCCGCCTCGCGGCTCGCCTCACCGGGATCACCTACTCCTTCACCGCCCACGCGAAGGACATCTTCCACGAGGAGGTCGTCCACGACGAGCTCGCGACGAAGCTGCACGAGGCGCACGCCACCGTCACCGTCAGCGAGTTCAACCTCCACCACCTGCAGAGCGAGTTCGGGCAGGCCGCGGACCGCGTGGTGCGGCTGTACAACAGCGTCGACCTGGAGGCCTTCCCCTTCCGTGCGAAGGGGGAGGCGCCCGGCCCCGCACGCGTCGCCGCGGTCGGTCGACTCGTGGAGAAGAAGGGATTCGCCGACCTCGTCACGGCGCTCGCCGCGCTCGTCGCCGGGGGACGGGACGTGCACCTCGACCTCATCGGCACCGGTCCGCTCGAGGCGGACCTCGTCGAGCAGGTGCGCTCCCTCGACCTCACCGACCGGGTGACGATGCACGGCGCGCTGCCGCAGACCCGGGTGCGCGAGATCGTCGCGGAGGCAGCGGTCTTCGCCGCTCCGTGCATCATCGGCGCGGACGGCAACCGCGACGGTCTGCCGACCGTGCTCCTCGAGGCGCTGGCCCTCGGGACGCCCGCCGTGTCGACGCCCGTCACCGGCATCCCCGAGATCGTGCGCCACGAGGAGACCGGCCTGCTCGTCCCTGAGTCCGACCCGGCAGCCTTGGCCGTCGCACTCGCCCGCACCCTCGACGAGCCCGAGGACTCCGCGGCACGCTCGCGCGCCGCCCGCACGCTCCTCGAGGCCGACTTCGACTTCCGCGACCACGCGGTGATCCTGCAGGGGATCTTCCGCCGGGCCATCGCCTCCCCGGGCGGGCCGGCGGCGACCGGGGAGCGTGAGGTCG
>JBQGNO010000266.1:1443-2862 GCA_052087725.1 Janibacter sp.
ATGAACCGCGTCGCCTACGTCTCCACCGACTCCGGTGTCCCGGTCTTCGGCCGCAAGGGCGCCTCGGTCCACGTCCAGGCGGTCGTGCGTGAGCTCCTGCGTCGCGGCAGCGAGGTCCACCTCATCGCCGCGCGCATCGGTGGCGACCTGCCCCGCGAGCTCGACGGCGTGATCGTCCACGAGCTGCCGAAGATCACCGGCACCCCCGGCCCCGAGCGCGAGCAGTCGGCCCAGCACTCCGCCCGCGCCGCCGGAGGCGTGCTCGCCCGGCTCCACCACGACGCGCCGCTGGACCTCGTCTACGAGCGCTACTCGCTGTGGTCCGACGCGGCGATGACCTGGGCACGAGGCCACGACGTCGCGAGCGTCCTCGAGGTCAACGCCCCGCTCATCGACGAGCAGGCCGAGCACCGGGTCCTCGCCGACCGGGACGGGGCCGAGGCGATCGCCGCGCGTGCCTTCGACGCCGCCGACTCGATCGTCACCGTGTCGGCGCCCGTCGCCGAGTGGGTCGGCCGACGGACCTCGGGCACGGCTGTCCACGTCATCGCCAACGGGGTGGACACGCAGTTCATCGCGCCGGTGGCTTCGAGGGTCGTCGCTGGCGCTCCTCCCACCTCAACCACCGTCTCCGAGACGGAAGGGTTCACGGTGGGCTTCGTCGGGACCCTCAAGCCGTGGCACGGGGTCGAGGTGCTCCTCGAGGCCTTCGCCCGGCTCGCCCGCAGCGACGCGCGCTCCCGGCTGCGGATCGTCGGTGACGGACCGCAGCGTGAAGCCCTGACCGAGCAGGCCGCTCGGCTCGGGGTGAGCGACCGGGTCGACCTCGTGGGCGCCGTTGCGCCCGAGGACATGCCGGGCGAGCTCGCCGCGATGGACGTCGCCGTCGCGCCGTACCCGAGGCTGCCCGACTTCTACTTCTCCCCGCTGAAGATCTACGAGTACCTCGCGGCCGGCCTGCCGGTCGTCGCGAGCGACATCGGACCGTGCTCCGACATCCTCGACGGCGGGGGCCTGGGCGTGCTCGTCGCTCCCGGGGACGCCACGGAGCTCGCCGCCGTCCTGGCCGGGCTGCGCAGCGACGCCGGGCTGCGCACGGAGCTCGGTCAGGCCGGGCGCCGGGCGGCCATGACCCGGCACGACTGGAGCCTCGTCGTCTCCCGGATCCTCACGACCCTCCCTTCGCGCGCACCGTCGCTCGCCGACGACCTCCTCGGGCGGACCGGATGAGCGAGACCTCCCTTCCCCGGACGAAGAAGCCCAAGGACCTGCGTGAGGCGATCCCGGGCCTGAAGCGCCTGCTCCCGCACGTGCGGCCTCACCTGCGTCGCCAGCGGATGCTCATCGCCGGTGGTGGCACGGCGATGGGACTCGAGGTGGCCATGCGCCTGCTCGAGCCCTGGCCGATGAAGTTCGTCC
>JBQGNO010000267.1:0-2823 GCA_052087725.1 Janibacter sp.
TGGAAGCGGATCGGGTCCTCGACGAGGTGCTTCGTCATCCACGCGAGGGCGATCGAGAGGAGCCCCAGGACGACGAGGTGGCGGATGCGCACGTCGGGGTAGGCGACCTTGGCCATGGTGATCAGCGGCCAGTGCCACAGGTAGATGGCATAGGAGAGGCCACCGATCCAGACCATCGGCTTCAGGCTGAGCAGCCTTGCGGTGATCGTGCTCTGGCTGGCACAGCCGGCAGCGATGATCAGCGCAGCGCCGACGGTCGGGGCGAGCGCCCACGCGCCGGGCCACGGTGTCTTGCCGTCGAGGAAGAAGGCCGACCACAGGACGAGGAGGAGCCCCACGCCGGCGAGCAGCTCGGCGATCCCCCTGGGCAGGGAGGCCAGGCGGACGACGAGGAAGGCGAGCAGGGCCCCGATGGCCAGCTCCCAGATGCGCGTCGTCGAGTAGAAGTACGCGGTCGCCGGGTCGGACGCGGTGTGGACGACCGAGTAGGCGAGCGAGGCCGCGGCGATGAGGCCGAGCAGCCCGAAGAGCAGGGGCTTGGGGCGCAGCCGTGTCCGCTTCGCGATGAAGAGACCCACGATGATGATCAGCGGCCAGACGACGTAGAACTGCTCCTCCACCGACAGCGACCAGTAGTGCTGCAGGAGCGAGGGCGCCGCGTCCTCGGCGAGGTAGTCGACCGACCGGTAGGCCAGGGCCCAGTTGATGACGTAGAAGGTCGCGGCCATGACATCGGTCCCGAGGTTGCCCCGGTCCTGCCCCGGCAGGATGAACCAGCCGAGGATCGCCGTGAAGATCAGGACGACCGACGCCGCGGGCAGCAGACGTCGGGCCCGGCGGGCGTAGAAGTCCGCGATCGAGATCCGCCCGCTCCTCGTCGCCTCACGCAGCAGCAGCGAGGTGATGAGGAAGCCGGAGATGACGAAGAAGATGTCGACGCCGACGAATCCGCCCGGCATGAACGGGATGCCGACGTGGTAGATCAGGACGGTCCCGACGGCGACCGCCCGCAGACCTTCGATGTCCCCGCGAAGGTTCTTCTTCCCCTTCGCTCCGTGTTGCGCCTCCCCGGCCGCGGTCCGTGTGACCTGCGACGGTGCCGGCGCGTCCCCCGGTCCTGCGGTCACGCCTCGCCTCGTCGGGAGGCGTCCACCGACCCGGCGAGCACCGTGGCGATGCGCTCACCGGCATGGCCGTCCCACAGCGGCGGCGTGTCCCAGTCGGCGAGGGGGCCCGTGGCGAGGACCTGCCGCACGCTCTCGACGAGGGTGTCGCGGTTGACGAGCTGGTTGGTGCCGTGGGTGATCGTCACCGGCCGCTCGGTGTTGGGACGAAGGGTGAGGCACGGCACCCCGAGGATCGTCGTCTCCTCCTGGACGCCGCCGGAGTCGGTGACGACCGCGGCCGCGCCGCGGACGAGTCCCATGAACTCGATGTACCCGAGGGGGTCGATGACCCGCATCCTGTCGTGGTCGAGGAAGCCGGCCTCCTCGAGGCGGGCCCGGCCACGCGGGTGGAGCGGGATGACCACCTGCGCCTGGTCGGCGACGGCGTGCATCGCGTCCACGAGCGCCTTGACGTCCTCCGGGTCGTCGACATTGCCCGGGCGGTGGAGGGTGGCCACGATGTAGTCGCCCTCGAGCCCGACCTCCTCGCGCGCCGCGTCGGCGTCGAAGCGGGACTTGTTCTTCAGCAGGGTGTCGATCATCGGGTTGCCGACGAAGTGGATCCGGTCGGGGTCGGTGCCCTCGTTGCCCAGGTGGGCGATCGCGTCGACGCTCGTCGTGAGGAGCAGGTCGGACAGCTTGTCCGTGACGAGGCGGTTGATCTCCTCGGGCATCGTCATGTCGAAGGAGCGAAGCCCGGCCTCGACGTGGGCGAAGGTGATGCCCATCTTCGATGCCACGAGGGCGGCCGCCACCGTGGAGTTGACGTCGCCGTAGACGACGACGAGGTCGGGGCGACGGTCGGTGAAGAGCTCCTCGAGAGCCTCCATGACCTTGGCCGTCTGGGCGCCGTGCTTGCCGGAGCCGACACCGAGGTTCACGTCCGGCTTGGGGATGCCCAGCTGCCGGAAGAAGATGTCCGACATCTTGTCGTCGTAGTGCTGACCCGTGTGCACCAGGAGCTGCTCGACGTCGTATGCGGCGAGACCTTCGAGGACGGGTGCCGCCTTCGGGAAATTCGGGCGTGCGCCGGTGACGTGCACAACCAGGGGAGCCATGTCAGTCCTTCTGAGATCGTGGATCGGTCTACGGCCAATCAGTTTGGCACGCAGACCCTCGAGCCTCCGTACCGTGGCCCGGCGCGCCGTCGGGTACCCCGCGACCCGGCCCGGGCGACCTCCCCCACCACGCCGCATCGGACCCGTAGCATGTCGCTCACTCAGGTCCGTACCACGCAGCCGCCGCGCCACAGGCCACCGGACGGACATCCGGAGGGGAAGGAATCAGCCACCACGATGGGTGTCATCTCACAGGGGAGACTCCGCCGCTTCGTCCGCCGCCTCACGGCATCGAGGGTCCTGATCATCCAGCTCGCCGTCGCAGCCGTGACCGTCGTGCTCGCCTGGACCGCCGGGTGGCAGCTCGCGGTCATGGGTCTGGTCGTCATGCACCTGGTCTCCGCGACGGCGGCACTCGGCCCATGGGGCGGCACTCCTGCCCCGCCCCCGCCACCTGCACCGCCAGCACCTCCGCCGCCGCCACCCCCGGCACCGCCAGCACCTCAGCCGCCACCGGTGACCGCGGGGCAGCTGGCCCGGCTCGAGCAGCGCGTCGACGGACTCGGGGCCCGGCTCGTGGCCGGGACAGAGCGCCTGCG
>JBQGNO010000268.1:0-2867 GCA_052087725.1 Janibacter sp.
CCGACGCGACGGCATAGGCGATGTTCTTGGACAGCGCCGTGACGCGCTCGACCTTGACGCCGGGGCCGAGCTCGACGACATAGCGGGTGACCGTCGGACCGCGGTGGAAGCCGGTGACCTGGGCGTCGATGCCGAACTCGTCGAGGGTCGTGGTCAGGGCCTCGACGACCCGGTCGTTGGCCTCGGAGCGCTCCTTGTGCGGCGCGCCGGGCTTGAGGAAGGTGCTCTCGGGGAGCGTGTAGGTCACGTCGCCGGCGAGGGCGAGCTGCTCGACCCGCTGCGGGATCTGGGTCGTCGGCGGGGCCTCGAGGACGGTCTTGCTCTCGGCCTTGGCCGGGGCGACGACGGGGTTCTTCGTCGGACGCTTCTCCCCCGGACGCGGGCCGTCCGCCTCGGGCGTAGCGGCCGGAGTGGTCCCCTCGGCGGGCGCGGCCCCTGCGGCCTT
The DNA here is from genome assembly GCA_052087725.1 of Janibacter sp. Classification (GTDB taxonomy): domain Bacteria; phylum Actinomycetota; class Actinomycetes; order Actinomycetales; family Dermatophilaceae; genus Janibacter. The sequence goes on from JBQGNO010000268.1 coordinate 446, forward strand.
CTTCTTGCGGCCCTTGCGATCGTCGGCGGGCTGGACGACGGCGGCCTGGTCGTAGGCGGTGTCGCCGTCGCGCGCCCCGGAGAGCGCCTCGTCGTCGTAGCTGCTGCGCTTGCGGCGGGCGCGACCCACCGCGGCCTTGGGGGCATCGCTCGTCCCGCCCCGGGCGCTCACCTCGTCGGCGGTGACGTGCGCCGGCACCTCGCCGGTGAAAGCGGCACGGATGTAGGCCAGTCGCTGCGGGACCTCGTGCAGCGGGGTGCCGGTGAGCAGCAGCAGGCTGAAGAGGCCGAGCAGGCCGAGCAGGATCGTGGCCGGCCACTGGGTCACCGCGGTGGCCAGCGGGTCGGCGGCGAGGAAGCCGAGGATGCCGCCACCGTCGCGCATTGCCTCGGCGCCGTCGGGCGGCTGGGGGATCTCCTTGGCGATGTGCGTCAGGCCCGAGGCCGCGAAGAGGGCCATCACCGTGCCGAAGCCGAGGCGGGCGTTGGCCGCGTCGTCGCCCGGCGTGCGCAGGAGACGCACCCCGAGGAGGACGAGGACGATCGGCAGGGCATAGGCCACCCGACCGAAGGTCCCGGCGAAGACGGCGTGCACGAGGTCACCGAAGACCCCGCTCAGGCCCCACCACTCACGCACCGCGACGATGAGGGCGAGGGCCAGGGCGAGGAAACCCACACCGTCGCGCCGGTGCTCCGGCTCGATCTGGCTGGCCCCCTGACCCATCCGGCGCACGCTGGAGCCCGTGGCATGGGCGACGCCCATCCACGTGCGCTGCACGGCAGCGATGGGCAGCGGCAGTCCTCCGCCGGAGGCGCCCTTCTTGCGGGCGGGGGCGGTCTTCCCCTTCGCAGCGGGCTTGCGCCCGGAGGGGCGCGTGCTGCCCTTGGGACGCGATGACGCACCCTTCGTGCTGCGTGTGGTGGTCGACGGACGAGAGGCCATGCTCCGCAGGCTAGGCGAAAACACCGTCTGACACACGTGTCACACGCGCAACAGGCGATAGCCTCGCGGCGTGGATACCCGGACGATCATCGTCATCCTCGCGATGACCGCCCTCGGGTGCGGCGTGGCCGGGTGGCTGCGCTCAGGCACCTACCGGCATACGGACGAAGGGGGGCGCCTCCCCGCCCACTGGTGGGTCGTGCCGGCCGCTCCGGTCGTCGGCGTCCTCGTCGCCCGCGCCCTCGCGGACCACCCCTGGCCGGTCCTGCTCCCCTACCTCGCCCTCGTGCCCGCGGGGCTCGCCCTGGCGGCGATCGACGCGGACGTCCACCGGCTGCCCAATGTGATCACGCTGCCCCTCATCCCGGTCCAGCTCGTCCTGCTCGCCGGGGCGAGCGCTGCGACCGGTGACTGGGACGCCCTTCGTCGAGCCGGCCTGGCTGCACTCCTCGTCGGCGGCGGCTTCCTCGCCCTCGCCTTCATCCTCTACGGACGCTCGATCGGCATGGGCGATGCCAAGCTCCTCGTCTCACTCGCCCCCGCCCTCGGCTGGCTCTCGTGGACCCACGTCCTCATGGGCCTGTGGCTCGGCTTCGTCATCGGCGGCCTGGCCGCCCTGGCGCTGCTCGTGACCCGAAGGGCGACGAAGGGGACCCAGCTCGCCTTCGGCCCCTACCTCGTCGCCGGCGCCCTGATCACGCTCGCCCTGGCCTGACCCGGGCCGGTGTCCACGACGCGAGACATTTTCGTCCACGCCTCGACACGGGCACCCCTGCGTCCGCTACTATCCCGATCAAGGTCACGAGTGCCAGCGACAAGCCCCGGCTAGCTGGTCGGCAACCCTCCTCCGCGGTGGGGTGCTCCGGGTGACGACCCGGCCGGCGACGCAGTGTCGCCCGGCAAGCGCGGACTCGCGGTCGACACCCGGGTCCTTGGCCCAGGAGATGCCTGATGTCCCTGTCCGACCTGCAGCACACCACCACCGCCCTTCCACAGCTCGTCTCCGAGGGGCTGACCTACCGCGACCACGACGGCTCGACCGTCGAGTACGCGCACCTCGACCACGGGGCGACGACGCCGGCCTTCGCCGCCGTCGCCGAGCAGGTCGCGCGGGCAGCCGTCACCTACTCCTCCGTCCACCGCGGTGCCGGCTTCGCCTCCCGCGTCACCAGCTCGCGCTACGAGCAGGCCCGCGAGTCGGTGACCGACTTCGTCGGGGCGCGCGGGGACGACCAGGTCGTCTTCACCCGCAACACCACCGACTCCTTCAACCTGCTCGCCCGCGCCCTGCCGGCGGACACCACGGTCTTCGTCTTCGCGTCGGAGCACCACGCCGCCCTGCTCCCCTGGACGACCACGGTGCGGCTGCCGATCCCCCACAGCCACGCCGAGGCCGTGACGATCCTCGACGAGGCCCTGCGCAGCCATCCGGCGCAGCACCGGCTCGTCGTGGCCACCGGCGCGTCCAATGTCACCGGTG
>JBQGNO010000269.1:0-2860 GCA_052087725.1 Janibacter sp.
GGGGGATTCGTGTTCAACGGCATCTATCGCATCCCCGCCTACCGCTTCCACTGCACCGATGTCTTCACCAACAAGGTGATGACTGATGCCTACCGCGGCGCCGGCAAGCCCGAGGCCACCTACGGCATCGAGCGGATGATGGACGAGCTGGCGACCGAGCTGGACATGGACCCGCTCGAGCTGCGGCGGCGCAACTGGATCCGGGCCGACGAGTTCCCCTACGCGACCGTCGCCGGCCTGACCTACGACTCCGGTGACTACGACCAGGCCACCGACCGGGCCGCGGAGATGTTCGACTACGCCGGCCTACGGGCCGAGCAGCAGCGACGCCGCGAGTCCGGCGACCCGGTGCAGCTGGGCATCGGGGTCTCCACCTTCGTGGAGCTGTCCGGCCTGGCGCCGAGCCGCGTGCTCGGTGGCCTCAACTACGGGTCCGGCGGCTGGGAGCACTCCACCGTGCGGATGCTGCCCACCGGCAAGGTCGAGGTCGTCGCGGGGACGACCTCGCACGGCCAGGGGCATGCCACGGCCTTCTCCCAGATCGTCTCCGACGAGCTGGGCATCCCCTTCGACGACATCATCCTCATCAGCGGTGACACCGCCTCGGCGCACAAGGGGATGGACACCTACGGCTCCCGCTCCCTCGTCGTCGGTGGCATGGCGATCGTCGGAGCGGCCCGCAAGGTCGTCGACAAGGCCAAGCCGATCGCGGCGCACCTGCTCGAAGCCGACGTCGACGACCTCGAGTTCGTCCGGGGGCGCTTCAGCGTCGCGGGCACCGACGTCGGTGTGACGATCCAGGAGATCGCGCTGAGCACGTGGCTGGCGCACGACCTGCCGGACGGGATCGAGCCCAACCTCGACTCGGACTACACCTTCGACCCGGAGAACTTCTCCTACCCGACGGGGACCCACCTCGTCGCCGTCGAGGTGGACACCCGCACCGGTCGCGTGCAGCTGCGCGACTACGTCTGCGTCCAGGACGTCGGCGTCGTGGTCAACCCGATGATCGTCGACGGGCAGGTGCACGGCGGACTGACCCAGGGCATCGCCCAGGCGCTCTACGAGGAGATCCAGTACACCGACGAGGGCCAGCTGACGACCGGCACCCTCGCCGACTACCTCGTCCCGGCCGCACCGGACGTCCTGCGCTATCGCACGGACACGACGGTGACCAGGGCGACCACCAACACCCTCGGGGTCAAGGCCGTCGGCGAGACCGGGACCACCGCAGCGCCGCCGGCGATCGTCAACGGCGTGCTCGACGCCCTTCGTCCGCTGGGGGTCACCGACATCACGATGCCGTGCACCCCGCTCAAGGTGTGGACGGCTCTGCAGGAGGCCAAGTCATGAGACCGGTGGACTTCGACTACACGGCGCCCACGACCGTCCCCGAGGCCGTGCAGGCGCTCGCCGACGGCGATGACGACGCGACCCTCCTCGGGGGAGGCCAGTCGCTGATGCCGGTGCTACGCCTGCGCATGGCCGCCCCGAGCGTGGTCATCGACCTCGGTCGGGTCCCCGAGCTGAGGGAGGTGCGCGAGGACGGCGACGACCTCGTCATCGGGGCGATGGCGACCCACCATGCCGTGACGAACGACCCGCTCGTGCGTGAGCATGCCGGCGTGCTGGCGCAGGCCGCCGGGGCGATCGGCGACCCGCAGATCCGCTACCGCGGGACGATCGGTGGCTCCCTCGCGCACGCCGACCCCTCCGGGGACATCGCCCCCGCGGTGCTCGCGCTCGAGGGCTCGATGGAGATCACCAGCGCCGCGGGCACCCGCACCGTCACGGCCCGGGAGTTCCTCCGGGACCAGTTCACCACCGCCCTCGACGAGGGCGAGGTGCTCACCGCGGTGCGCGTGCCCAAGCACACCGGGTGGGGGATGCACTACGAGCGCTTCGCCCAGGTCGCCCAGTCGTGGGCCGTCGTCGCCGTCGCGGCCGTCGTGCGGGTCGAAGCCGGTGCCATCGCCGAGGCCCGTCTGGGCATGTCCAACATGGGGTCCACCGCACTGCGGGCCGACGAGGCCGAGGCCGCACTGGTCGGCACCCGCGTCGAGGAGGGCGCGCTGCACGAGGCGGCCGTCGTGGCGGGGGAGGGGACCCATCCCCCTTCGGACCCTGCCGGGACACCCGAGTACCGCCGCCACCTCGCGGGGGTCCTCGCCGGACGAGCCGTGGCTGCCGCCGCCGGGATCGGTGCCTGATGGCGGCCCGCACGATCGACCTCAATGCCGACGGTGGCGAGAGCTTCGGGCGGTGGGAGCTCGGCGCCGACACCGCGCTCGCGCCCCTGATCACCTCGATCAACGTCGCCTGCGGCTGGCACGCCGGAGACCCGGCCAACATGGCGAAGTCGGTGGCCCTGGCCCAGGAGCACGGCATCGGCCTCGGCTCCCACCCGGGCTTCCCCGACCTCACCGGCTTCGGCCGGCGGGCGATGGCCTTCACCCCGGACGAGGCCGCGCAGGCGGTGCTCTACCAGACCGGTGCGCTGCGCGCCTTCGCCGACCACCAGGGCGTGCCGCTGCAGCACGTCAAGCCGCACGGCAGCCTCTACGGGCTGCTCATGAAGGACGACGCGGCCGCCGACGCGGTCGCGGACGCCGTCGGCACGCTCGACCCGTCCCTCTTCATCGTCCTCGAGGCCGGCCACTGTGCCGAGCGGCAGCGCGGTCGTGGCCACCGGGTCGCGGCGGAGGCCTTCGCCGACCTCGAGTACACCGACGACGGCCACATCATCATCGACCCCAAGAACCAGCGACGGGACCCGCAGTGGTGCGCCGACCAGGTGGCCGGGATCCTCGAGGGCACCGTGCGCTCCGCCTCGGGCGTCGAGTCGAGCATCACCGCCGAC
>JBQGNO010000270.1:0-2859 GCA_052087725.1 Janibacter sp.
TGGACGAGGCGGACCTCGTCTACCGCACCGAGGCCGCGAAGTTCGGTGCCGTCGTCGATGACATCGCCGAGCGCCACGAGAAGGGGCAGCCCGTCCTCGTGGGGACGACGAGTGTCGACAAGAGCGAGTACCTCTCCCAGGAGCTGAAGAAGCGCGGCATCCGCCACGAGGTCCTCAACGCGAAGCACCACGAGCGTGAGGCCGCGATCGTCGCCGATGCCGGGCGCAAGGGCGCGGTCACCGTCGCGACGAACATGGCCGGTCGAGGCACCGACATCATGCTCGGTGGCAACCCGGAGTTCCGGGCCGTCGCCGAGCTGAAGAAGCGCGGTCTGGACCCGGAGGAGACCCCGGAGGAGTACGAGGCCGCGTGGGACGACGCGCTCGCCGCGGCCGAGCAGGCCGTCGAGACCGAGCACGACGAGGTCACCGAGGCCGGTGGGCTCTACGTGCTGGGGACCGAGCGCCACGAGTCGCGCCGCATCGACAACCAGCTGCGTGGGCGCTCCGGCCGTCAGGGTGACCCGGGGGAGTCGCGCTTCTACCTCTCGCTCGAGGACAACCTCATGCGACTGTTCAACGCCGGCTTCGTCGACCGGGTCATGACGACGGCTAAGATCGACGACGAGACGCCCATCGCCGGTCGGATGCTCACGAAGTCGATCGAGGGCGCGCAGAGCCAGCTGGAGGGTCAGAACTACGAGACCCGCAAGAACGTCCTCAAGTACGACGACGTCCTCAACCGCCAGCGCACCGTCGTCTACGACGAGCGCCGCCGCGTCCTCAAGGGCGAGGACCTCGAGGAGCAGGTGCGCCACTTCATGACCGATGTCGTCGGTGGGTACGTGGACGCCGAGACCGCCAGCGGCTTCTCCGAGGACTGGGACCTCGACCGTCTCTTCACGGCGATCCGGGCGATCTACCCGGTGACGCTGAGCAAGGACGACCTCGTCGACAGTGCCGGTGGGCTCACGCAGCTCACCGCACCCAACCTGCGCGAGGAGATCGTCACCGACATCCACGAGGCGTACGACCGCCGCGAGGGCGAGCTCGGAGAGCCCGTGGCCCGCGAGCTCGAGCGTCGGGTCGTGCTGTCGGTGCTCGATCGCAAGTGGCGCGAGCACCTCTACGAGATGGACTACCTCAAGGAGGGCATCGGCCTGCGCTCGATGGCCCAGCGCGACCCGCTCGTGGAGTACCAGCGCGAGGGCTTCCAGCTCTTCGAGGCGATGAACGATGCCATCAAGGAGGAGTCGGTCGGCTACCTCTTCAACAGCGAGGTCGAGGTCCCGACGGTCCCCGAGTCGACGAGCGAGCCGAAGAGCGTCGACGCTCTGCTCGGTGGAGGCGGCAACCAGGAGCGGCCCACGATCTCGGCGAAGGGCCTCGAGGACGGCTCGCGCAGCCGCCACCTGCACTACTCGTCGCCGTCCGAGGACGGCGGAGTCCAGGAGAGCGACGAGCGAAACGGCGCCTCGTCGACGGCCGGCACCTCGCGCGCCGAGCGCCGCGCGGCGGCGAAGAAGGCGAAGAAGGCCGCCAAGAAGCAGGGCTGATATCCGCCGAGCACGGATGACTGAGCCGCGGTGCCCCATGGGCGCCGCGGCTCAGCCGATCTGGAGGGCCTCGACGATCCAGCGGCCGTCACGGCCGACCAGTCGCAGGGCCAGGGCCCGCACGCGCCCACCGTCGATGAGCACGATCGACGCCTCGGCGACATCGACGGCGGGCTCGCAGATGCGCACCCGCGTGACCTTGGTGCGCTGCGCGGGTCCCCGGCCGGCAGCCCGGCGCCCGGCACGCGAGCCTCGGCGGGCGACGACGGTGTAGACCTCCGGGGTGGTCCACCGCATGACCTGGCTCGGGGGACGGGCGCCGCGCATCACCTCGACGATGGCCTGGGCGATGTGGGCGGCCCACTCCCGCGGGTCGGGCAGGTCGCACGCCCGGGTCGGTTGGGGGCCGAAGAGCTGCTCGTCGCTCGCGGCGGCGAAGTCGACCGCCAGGGCGTCCTGGACGTAGGGGGCCAGCCCGGAGGCGCGCTCAGCACGCCCTTGCTCGTGCGTCGGCAGCGGGATGCCGGCCGGGGTGTGGCGTGGTGCCGGGAGGACCTGCACGGGCGGGAGTGCGGCGGCGGTCATGGTGTCCCCTTCGCGTGGATGTGGTGGTGGTCGCACGTGTGGTCAGTCGGTCGATGGCGGGGTGAGCAGCGTCCCCGGGAGCAGGTGGTGGGGGTCCGCACCGACGACGGAGGTGTTGGCGGCATGCCAGCGTGGCCAGGCGCGGGCGATCTCCGCATCGGTGGCCTCGGGCCCGAGCCGGGCCGCGGCCAGGGACCACAGGGTGTCGCCGCGTCGCACGACGACCGAGTGCTCCTCGCCGCCGGGACGCGCTCGCCCGGTGAGGAGGTGTGCATCGGTGCGCTCCTGCGTGACCGGCCGACGCGGCACCCACCCCGGACGCGGGATGGGTGCCGCGCTGCGGGGCGTTGCGGGGACGGCGTCGTCGGCGGGCGTGAAGCCGGGGGCCGGAGCGACGGTCGGCGTCGGTGAGCTCGCAGGGCCCGCCTCGGGAGTGGTCGATGTCGGCGCCCAGCCGGGGGAGGGGGTGCTCGTCCCGTCGTCGGAGCCGGCTCCCTGGCCCGGGGCGGGGTCGGTGGCGACGCGGACTGCGGCGACCGCTGTCCCCGGGACGACGGTCGCCGTGACCGAGGCCCCGAGGACGATGGCCGCCCACTGGCGCACCACTGCCGGGGTGATCCGGTCGCGGGCGCGCCGGGCCGCCTCCCCGACGACGCCGGGGGTCTCGGCAGCGATCGCCAGGGCGAGGCAGAGGGTGAGCCAGGCCGCGATGAGCGCG
>JBQGNO010000271.1:0-2797 GCA_052087725.1 Janibacter sp.
CCAGCTCTGCGGCGTACTTGTCCGGCAGTGCGTCGGGCAGGTCGATCTTGTTGAGCACCGGGATGATCGTCAGGTCGTTCTCCATCGCCAGGTAGAGATTGGCCAGCGTCTGCGCCTCGATCCCCTGCGCGGCATCGACGAGCAGGACCGCGCCCTCACAGGCGGCGAGCGAGCGAGAGACCTCGTAGGTGAAGTCGACGTGGCCCGGGGTGTCGATCATGTTCAGCGCAACGGTCTCGTCCAGGGCCTCCCACGGCATGCGCACGGCCTGCGACTTGATGGTGATGCCACGCTCGCGCTCGATGTCCATGCGGTCGAGGAACTGGGCGCGCATCTGCCGCGGCTGGACGACACCGGTGATCTGCAGCATCCGGTCGGCCAGCGTGGACTTGCCGTGGTCGATGTGCGCGATGATGCAGAAGTTGCGGATCTGCGCCGGCGGCGTCGCATTCGGAGAGAGGGCCTCGCGGGCCTGGGGTGACACGGGTGGCGGACCTCGGGTTCGTCGGGACAGGGATCGAGCGCCATCCTCCCACGGACCGCGACCACCCCGGAATCCATGGGGTCAGAGCCGCGAGCGTCCGTCGTACCAGGTCGCCATGGCCGGCAGGCCGAGGAGCGCCCCCACGGTCGGCGCGACGTCCACCGTGTGTGCGGTCGCCGTCCGCGCCCCGGGCCGCAGCTGCGGGAGCCCACCGGCGATGACGAAGGGGATGGGCTGCGTCACCGGGTGACCGTGGTTGCCGGGGATCGGGTTGTTGAAGATCGTCGGGTCGGAGAAGCGCCACCCGGCCTTGCAGTAGACGATGAGGTCACCGGCGTTGGGACTGAGGCGCAGCTCCTTCGGGGTATGCACAGACAGCACCCCGTCCTGCTCGAGGACGAGCTCGCGCAGCCGTGCCAGGCCCTCGGCCCGCTCCGCCGTCGGGCCGGTCCAGTAGAGGCAGTCCGCTCCGCCGTTCTGGGCGATCTCGACCCTGTCCCGCAGCGCCTCGTCGAACCAGATCGGGGCGCTGAGCGAGATGACCCGGTGGGCGAAGGACCAGTCCATCGAGTGGTCGGCGAGGAGGATGATCGTCGACCGCTCCCACGCCCCCTTCGCCTTGAGGTGGTCGACGAAGTCCCCGATGAGGCGGTCGGTGTTCGCGAGCGCCGCGTAGCGCATCGCCGGCAAGTTGATCGTCCCGCCGAGGTCGGCGTGGCCGACCCGGTCGATGTCGCCGAAGTTGGCGAAGACGAGGTGGGGGTCGGCCTCGTCGACCATCTTCACCAGGGCGTCGTAGGTGTAGCCGTCCGGGGCGTGGTCGGTGATCGGCATGAGTGGGGAGGGCTCCCACCGGTAGGTCGCCCGGTCACCGAAGACGCCGTACAGATAGTCCTTGGACAGGACGGTCCCCGTCGTCATCCCCGCGTCGTTGAGGCGCTCGATGACGGTGGGCACCGTGATGTCGCTCGCCCGGTCCATGTCGCGGACCTCACCCAGGCCCCGGTCATAGATCTTGTTGGCCGGGACGCCGGTGCGGTCGGGCCGCACCCCGGTCATCATCATCACGTGGTTGGGGATGGTCTCCATGATCGGCAGCGACCGGGCGTTGGGGTACCAGGTCCCGTCGCTCCGCAGCGCGTCGAGGGTGGGGGTGCACTCGGGAGTGATCTCGTCCGGCCGCAGACCGTCGGTGACGAGGACGTAGACCCGACGGTCGGAGCGTCCGTCGGCGGCGTTTGCCCAGGGTGCTCCGGCCACGCCGGAGATGGCGATGCTCGCCCCGCCCGCCGCCGCGAAGCGCAGGAGGGATCGGCGGTCGGGCATGGTGGTGTCGGTCATCGTGGTTCCTTCGTCTCAGCTGGCCGGGTACCAGGTCCGGCGCGTGGTGTTGGTGCCGGGCCGGCTCTGGAAGCCGACGCTCCAGCGGGCGTCGGAGTCCGGATCGGTCCGGTCGGCGAGGATGTACCAGTCCATCTGGGCCACGGACGGGGTGAGGGTGAGCACCGACCAGCCGTGGCGGTCGAAGTCGAGGTGGCGCACGTGCGGGTTGGCCGTGCGGATGATGCCCTCGACGCCCACGGACATCGATCGTGGGGCCACCCTGAGGATGTCGTCGAGGTTGTCCGAGGTCACCGAGCTCCCGACGAACTCGACGGCGACGCTCCTGCTCAGCGGATAGGTCCCGACGTTCTTCGGCACCTCGCAGGCCCAGGCCGAGTGGATGTCGCCGGTGAGGAAGACGGTGTTGTCGATGGCGTGGTCACCGAGGTGGTCGATCAGCTCCCGACGCTCGGCGGTGTACCCGTCCCACTGGTCGACGTTGTAGGGGATGCCCTCGGGTGGGATCACGCCACCCATCTCGTGCATCGCCTGCCCGACCTCGGCGTCGACGGCCGCGAAGGTCACCGGGGAGATCATCACCGGGTTGCCGACGAGCTTCCACGTCGCGGCAGAGCTGCTCAGGGAGGACTTCAACCAGTCCATCTGCTGCGCCCCGGCCATCGTGCGGTCCTGGTCCCCCACCGCTCCGAGCGCGGCATGGGAGGCCTGCTCGCTGCGGTAGCTGCGCAGGTCGAGCATCCGCAGGTCCGCCAGGGTGCCGAACTGCAGGCGACGGTAGATCGTCGTGCCGTCGCCGAGCGCGCTCGTCCCGGACAGCCGGATCGGCATCCACTCGTCGTAGGCCCGTCGGGCCGCGGCGGCGCGGGAGCGCCATGATCCCTCGGCGGCCGGGTCGTGGTTCTCCGCCCCGCCGTCCCACGCGTCGTTGGCGATCTCGTGGTCGTCCCACGTGGTGACCCAGGGCGCGAC
>JBQGNO010000272.1:0-2734 GCA_052087725.1 Janibacter sp.
GAGACCTTCACCCGGACCTCGCCGATGAGTGGGGGACCGATCGCGACCCTGCCGCTGTCGACGGCCGCGGACGTCACCCGCGCCATCGACGCCGCCCGCTCCGCCCAGGTGCGGTGGGCCGCCACGTCCTTCGAGGAGCGCAAGCGGATCCTGCTGCGCTTCCACGACCTCGTGCTCGCCAAGCAGGTCGAGCTGCTCGACCTCGTGCAGATCGAGTCGGGCAAGGCGCGTCGCAATGCCTTCGAGGAGGTCCTCGACACCGCGCTCGCCGCCCGGTACTACGGCCGCACCGGCGAGGCCCACCTGCGTCCGCAGAAGGTCGCCGGCGCCTTCCCCGTGCTCACCCAGACGCGGGTGCAGCACCACCCCAAGGGCGTCGTCGGCGTGGTCTCGCCGTGGAACTACCCGCTGAGCCTGGCCATCACCGATGCCCTGCCCGCCCTCATGGCCGGCAATGCCGTCGTGCTGCGTCCCGACCAGCAGGGGTCGGTCACCGCCCTGGCCGGAGTGGAGCTGCTGCGCGAGGCCGGCCTGCCGGAGGGCGTCCTCCAGGTCGTCCTCGGCCGAGGCTCGGAGGCCGGTCAGGCGATCGTCGAGCAGGCCGACTACGTCTGCTACACCGGATCGACGGCCACCGGCCGCCAGGTGGCGCAGACCGCTGCCTCTCGTCTGGTCTCCTCGAGCATGGAGCTCGGCGGCAAGAACTCCGTCTACATCGCGGCCGATGCCGACCTCGGCAGGGCCGTCGAAGGCGCCGTGCGGGCGTCCTTCTCCAGCGGAGGACAGCTGTGCATCTCCACCGAGCGCGTCATCGTGCACGAGGCGATCGCCGACGAGTTCATCCCGCGCTTCGTGGCTGCCGTCGGCGCGATGACGCTCGGCACGACCCTGGAGTACGGCTACGAGATGGGCTCCCTCGTGAGCGAGGCGCAGCTGCGGACCGTCACCGCGCACGTCGAGGACGCCACGGCGAAGGGGGCGACCGTCCTCACCGGAGGCCGGCACCGCCCGGATATCGGTCCCTATGTCTTCGAGCCCACGGTGCTCGATGGGGTCACCGCCGCGATGACCTGCCGCGACGAGGAGACCTTCGGTCCGCTCGTCTCGATCTACCGGGTCGGTGACGACGAGGCCGCGGTCGCGCTCGTCAACGACACCGAGTACGGCCTGAACTCCTCGGTCTGGACCAAGGACGTGCGGCGCGGCCGACGGATCGCCGAGCGCATCCGCACCGGCACGGTGAACATCAACGAGTGCTACGCCGCGACGTGGGCCTCGATGGGCGCCCCGATGGGCGGGATGAAGGACTCCGGGATGGGCCGTCGCCACGGCTCCGAGGGGATCCTGAAGTACACCGAGGCGCAGACCGTCAGCGCCCAGCACCTCGTCCCGATCGCGCCCGCATTCGGGCTGAGCGACAAGGCCTTCGCCAAGACGCTGACCCTCGGCCTGCGAGCGATGAAGATCGCGGGGATGAAGTGAGCGCGGCGACGTCGGTGGACACCGACGTCCTCGTCATCGGTTCCGGCTTCGGCGGCTCCGTGGCCGCCCTTCGCCTCTCCGAGAAGGGCTACCGGGTCACCGTCCTCGAGGCCGGCCGGCGCTTCGAGGACGAGGACTTTGCGAAGACGAGCTGGGACCTGAAGAACTTCCTCTGGGCGCCGAAGCTCGGCTGCTACGGGATCCAGCGCATCCACATGCTCAAGGACGTGATGATCCTCGCCGGTGCCGGGGTCGGCGGCGGGTCGCTCAACTACGCGAACACGCTCTACGTCCCGCCCGCGGTCTTCTTCGAGGACCGCCAGTGGGGGCACATCACCGACTGGCAGTCCGAGCTGAAGCCGCACTACGACATGGCCAGCTCGATGCTCGGCGTCGTGACCAACCCGTGCGACGGCCCGGTGGAGCAGGCCATGCAGTCCTCCGCCGAGGAGATGGGGGTCCCGGAGACCTTCAAGAAGACGCCGGTCGGCGTCCTCTTCGACGCCGACGGCGAGGGGCACCTCCCCGGCCGGACGATCGCGGACCCCTACTTCGGCGGGGCCGGGCCGGAGCGGACGATGTGCAACGAGTGCGGCAACTGTATGGTCGGGTGCCGCGTGGGCGCGAAGAACACGCTGATGAAGAACTACCTCGCGCTCGCGGAGCAGCTCGGCACCCAGGTCATCCCCATGCGGACGGTCACCCGGGTCGGGACCGTGCCGGGGTCGGCCGAGGACGGTGAGGAGATCTACCGCGTCCGTCATGAGGCGACGAACTCATTGGGGGACAAGACTGCTCGCGTCACGACCGCCCGCAAGGTCATCGTCGCGGCGGGCACGTGGGGCACCCAGAACCTCCTCCACCGGATGAAGGACGACGGCGAGCTGCCGCGCATCAGCGACACGCTCGGTGAGATGACGCGGACCAACTCCGAGGCGCTCGTCGGGGCGCTCGCGGACTCGCCGCCGACCGGTGCCAACGACCTGACGAAGGGCGTGGCGATCACCTCGTCCTTCCACCCGGACTCGGCGACCCACATCGAGAACGTGCGCTACGGCAAGGGTTCGGACGCGATGGGGATGCTCACCACGCTCCTCGCGCCGCCGCGCACCGGGGCGGCGCCGCGCTTCCTCAAGCTGATCGCGGACCTGCCGCGCAACATCCCCGCGCTCAAGGCGTGGTTCCCGCCGGGGACCCACTTCGCCGACAGCACGGTCATCGGCCTGGTCATGCAGAGCCTGGACAACTCGCT
>JBQGNO010000273.1:0-2720 GCA_052087725.1 Janibacter sp.
GCGACTACGACGTCGACCTCGCCGGCAGCCCCTTCCTCTGGGACGACTACGAGGTCGGCGAGCGGATCGACCACCTCGACGGCATGACCATCGAGGAGTCGGACCACATGCTCGCCACGCGGCTGTACCAGAACACCGCGAAGGTCCATTTCAACCAGCACGCCCAGGCGCAGTCGAAGATCGGGCGTCGCCTCATCTACGGCGGCCACATCATCTCCCTCGCGCGCGGCCTGACCTTCAACGGCCTGGCCAACGGGCAGATGATCGCCGCGATCAACGCCGGCGCTCACGCCAACCCGACCTTCGCGGGCGACACGGTCTACGCCTGGTCCGAGGTGCTCGAGACGATCGAGCTGCCCGGCCGCACCGACGTCGGCGCCCTGCGCCTGCGCACCGTCGCGACCAAGGACACCCCGTGCGCGGACTTCCCCTACAAGGGCGAGGACGGCAAGTACCTCCCGGAGGTCGTGCTCGACCTCGACTACACGGTGCTCATCCCCCGGCGCTGAGCCCCCTCTCGGCCGATGACCGGGATATCGACGGTGGACGTAGCTATTGCTGCGTCCACCGTCGATCACTGCGTCAGCCCCGACGAGCGATCCGACGACGAGCCGACTCGACCATCGCGCGGACCCGCTCCGGCTGCTTCACGTCCGACCACACGAGGCGGATGACGACGCATCCGGCTGCCGTGAGCCGCTCCTCCCGCCGCTTCTCCCGCGCCAGCGCCTGCCGGCCGTCCGCCCCCTCGTACTTGACCATGCCATCGAACTCGATGACGACGAGCTCGTCGACGAGGAAGTCCACCCGGCCGATGAACCCGTCGTCGTCGGACAACCGGACCTGACTGCGCGGTGCGTAGCCGAGGTCCTGCAGGAGCACCCGGGTCCGCGTCTCCCCGACGGACTCGCAGTCCCGGTCGGCTCTGGACAGCAGCGCATCGAGTCGCGCCTCGCCCAACGGGCCACGCAGGAGCGCTTCGCCCGCCGCCTCGACCTGGGGCAACCCGCACATGCGCTCGTGCAGCGCGTGGTCGAGCGGGACCAGTGCCGGGACGAGACCATGACGCTGGGCCACCTGCACGACAGCAGTGGCGATGCTCACCGCCGAGCAGCCGTCGATGTCTACGGAATCAAGACCCTCCGGCGTGGGATGCACCCGGAGACCCGAGACCGTGCGGGTACGGGTCACGTCCGCCATCAGGTCCACGACATCTGTCGGTGCGCCCCACGCCGGCAGACCGTGCAGGGCGAGCGCGCTCTGGTGACTGGCGACATCCCCGGGGCGGGCCCGCAGCACCGCACGGGTGCGCAGGGCCAGTCGTTCCGCCGGGCGCGCGACCTGCCACCCATCGGCGAGCACATAGGCATCGCGTCGCACCCTGATCACCTGACCGCGCCGGATCGCGGTCCGGACCTCGCCCTCACCCAGAAGACATGCCCTGACGTCCCGCCAGGTGAAGACACCCCCGTTCCGCTCGGCGCGCTCCCGCAGCTGTCGGTTCATCGTCCGATCCTCGTGCAGACGGCAATCTGCCCCGCGGAGATGTCCACAGCCCTGGGTCGACGCAGATATCGACGGTGGGCGCGGTTATTGCTGTGCCCGTTGTCGATGACTGCGTCCGGTTGGTCGTGTAGCGCGTCGAGTAGTCGCACTTCGTCATGGCGTGGACGAGGTGACGCGCCGACCGGTTCCCTACCGCGGGAAGACCTCGAGCAGGAGGGCCTGCTCGACCGCCGGGTCAGCGACCTGCTCGGCGGCACCCCCGAGTGCGCCGCCGAGGAGCTCGGGCGGCTTCGGGAAGTCCTCGGGCAGCGCGGCGTTGTAGAGGCGGTGCTCCTCGAGGGACTCGATCGCATCGTCGAGATGTCCGGTGACGTCGACATAGTGCGTCGGGGTCGCGGAGGCGCTGACGGCGACGGCCGTGACCTTCCAGGGCTCGAGCCCGTCGTCGACGAGCTCGGGGAAGATCCACCGGTTGCCGGCGTCCGCGGTCGCGTCGAGCGTCGCCAGCCCGACGGCACGGTGGTCGGCCTGGTTGAGGAAGCCACCCGGGAAGGTCTCGGCGTGGGTCAGCGTCACGACGAGGTCAGGACGGGTCCGCCGGATGGCCGCCGCGATGTCGCGGCGCAGCGGGACGCCGTACTCGATAACGCCGTCGTGGTGATCGCCGAACTCCACGGTGTCGACCCCGACGACGGACGCACTGGCCCGCTCCTCGTCGGCGCGGGCCGGCGCGGCATCGACAGGGTCCATGGTGTCGATCCCCGCTTCGCCCCGGGTGAGGAGGTAGTAGCTGACGCGCTTGCCGACGCTCGTCCATGCGGCGACGGCGGCCGAGACCCCGTACTCGATGTCATCGGGGTGGGCGACGACGCACAGGACGGAGTCGAAGGTGGTCTCATCGAGGGCGGCCAGGTCGGGCTGGGTGCTCACGGCACCGACGCTAGCCGGGACCGGCGCATCTGGCCATGGGTTCGACCGGGCGGTCGCGCCTTGGTCAGGTCGGGTTCTGCTCCCGGTCGAGCCGCTCCTGCTCGGCCCGGGCCTGCTCCTGGTTGCGGCGCAACTTTTCCTGGGCCGCGCGCATCGGGTCGAGCTCGTCGAGCAGCTCGCGAGCCCGCTGGGCGTGCCGGTGCTCGGTGAGCACCTCGTACCGCGAGGCGACGACCTGGCTGATCGAGGTGAAGTCGCGCTGGCCACCCGTGGAGCGGTAGCCG
>JBQGNO010000274.1:0-2680 GCA_052087725.1 Janibacter sp.
GCTCCTGGGCCAGCCACTGGTGGGCCAGGAGCATCTCGAGGACGGACCCGAGGGACTCCTCGGTGACGTCGTAGGGCGGGTCGGCGAGGACGACGTCGTAGCGCAGCGAGGCGGGGCGGTTCAGCGCCTGCTCGACGGTGCCGGACTGCAGCCGAGCGCCGGCGACCCCGAGGTCGGAGATGTTGGCGCGGATCGTCGCCGAGGCGCTGCGGTCGGACTCGACGAGCAGGACGCTCGCGGCGCCGCGGCTGGCGGCCTCGAGCCCCAGTGCGCCGGAGCCGGCGTAGAGGTCCATGACATGGGCCCCGTCGATGAGGTCACGCGCCTCGAGAGAGGAGAAGAGGGCCTCGCGGACCCGGTCCGTCGTGGGTCGGGTGCCGTCGCCGGTCGGGGTGCGCAGTCGCCGGCCGCCGGCCTCTCCGCTAATGATCCGAGTCACAGGTCCATGATGCGCCATGGCCGTGGCTGCGTCGCAACCGGGCGAAGGCGATGTCCTGAGGTGCGACGGAGGAGCCTCGAAGGGGGTCTCATCCCTTCTCGAGGTAGGCCGCCTGGTCGGCGTCGAGCCAGTCGGCGATCCGCGCCTGCAGCGCGGGGTGTCCGCCGAGCTGTGGGTCCTCGCCGAGCAGTCCGGCGGCGTCCTCGCGGGCCTGCTCGATGAGGTCCTCGTCGCGGAGCACGGACAGGTGCTGCAGCTGGTTGCGGGCGCCGTGCTGCGCCGAGCCGAGGACATCGCCCTCACGGCGCTGGGTGAGGTCGAGCCGCGCCAGCTCGAAGCCATCGGTGGTGCCGGCGACGGCCTCGAGCCGCTCGATCGCGGACTCGCTCTCGCTCGCGCTCATGAGCAGGCAGACGCCGGGGTCCCCGCCACGGCCGACACGGCCGCGCAGCTGGTGCAGCTGGGAGACGCCGAAGCGGTCCGCGTCGAGGATGACCATCGTCGAGGCATTGGGCACGTCGACGCCGACCTCGATGACGGTGGTGGACACGAGCACGTCGATCTCGCCGGCGGCGTACCTCGCCATGACGGCGTCCTTGTCCTCCGGCGGCATCCGCCCGTGAAGCATCTCGAGGGTGAGGCCCTGCAGTGCAGGGGTCTCCCGCAGCGTCTCGAGGAGCTCGACGACCCCCGCGAGGGGTCGCTCCTCGGCCGCGGCGTCCTCGACGCGCTCCCCGTCGTCGTGCTCGTCGTCGACGGCGGTGTCCTCGGCGACGAGATCGACGCCCTCCAGATCGTCCTTCTCCTCGCCGCCGATGCGCGGGCAGACGACATAGGACTGCCGTCCGGCGGCGACCTCCTCGGCGACCCGCTGCCAGGTCCGATCCACCCAGCCGGGCTTGCCGGTGGGCACGCGGTGGGTGGTGATCGGCGCGCGACCGCGGGGCAGCTCGCGCAGGGTCGAGGTCTCCATGTCGCCGAAGACGGTCATCGCCACGGTCCGCGGGATCGGGGTCGCGGTCATCACGAGGAGGTGCGGAGGAGTCTTGCCCTTGGCGCGCAGGGCATCCCGCTGCTCGACGCCGAAGCGGTGCTGCTCGTCGACGACGACGAGCGCGAGGTCGGCGAAGCTCACCCTGTCCTCGAGGAGTGCGTGGGTGCCGATGACGATGCCCGCCTGGCCGGCGGCGATCTCGAGCATCGCTGCCTTGCGCCGGGCCGTGGACATCGATCCGGTGAGCAGCGCGACGCGGGTGGCGTGCTCGTCGCCGCCGAGCATCCCCCCTTCGGCCAGGTCACCGAGCATCCCCGTGATGGAGGCGGCGTGCTGGGCGGCGAGCACCTCGGTCGGTGCGAGGAGCACCGCCTGTCCCCCGGCGTCGACAGCGGCGAGCATCGCCCGCAGCGCGACGATCGTCTTGCCGGAGCCGACCTCGCCCTGCAGCAGCCGGTGCATCGGGGTCGGCCGGGCCATCTCGTCGAGGATCTCGCCGGCGACCTGCTGCTGCCCCGCGGTGAGCTCGAAGGGCAGACGCTCGTCGAAGGCGCTGAGCAGGCCCCCGTCGCGTGGTCGGCGTCCCTCGGTGGCGATGTCCGACGCCGCGATGCGGCGCTGGCCGAGGAGACACTGGAGGACGAGCGCCTCCTCGTAGCGCAGCCGCCGACGGCCCGCATCCACATCGGAGTGGTCCGTCGGGGCGTGCACGGCACGAAGGGCGCCGGCCCGGTCGAGCAGGCCGCGCCGCTCACGCACGGGCTCGGGGATCGTGTCGACGACCTCGTCGAGCTGCCCGAGGACGAGGCGGACGCAGCGGGTGATCGTCCACGGGTGGACGCCCGGCACGTGCCGGTAGATCGGGATGAGCCCGCGGTGGTGGGTGTCTCCCAGCTCGCCGAGGGCGGCGGCCTCCTCGAGCGTGGCGTAGCCGGGGTGGGCGAGCTGGCGAACGCCCCTGTACTCGGACACCGTCCCGGCGAAGAGGAACTCCCGGCCGGCGACGAGCTTGTGCTCGTGGCCGCGGGCGTCGAAGAAGGTCACCTTCATCCGCGAGCGCCCGTCGGTGATCACCGCCTCGAGCATCCGACCCCGACGCTGCTTCATCGACCGGGTGGAGGCCGTCTCGACGCGGGCGACGGCGACGAGGAAGTCTCCGATGCGGGGGTTGCCGAGGTCGGCGTCGGCATTGCGGTACCGCCGGGGCCAGAAGTCGAGCAGCTGACCGACGGTCTCGATGTCGCGAT
>JBQGNO010000275.1:0-2662 GCA_052087725.1 Janibacter sp.
CCGATGGGACCCGCTGCAGGCCACCACGTCGACGCCGAGGTCCATCGCCACCCGGGCGCCCTCGTGCTCGTTGCCGAGCACCGCCACCCCGTCGATCCGCTCGCCCTCGTCGGTCGTGCACACACCGATGACCCGGTACCCGGCCTCGGGGACGCTGCGGAAGACCCGGATCAGCCCCTCGGCCCCGGCCCGGTCCCCGATGACGAGGACATCGTGCGTGAGCTGCCCGCCCGCCCGGCGGTCACCGAGCCACCGCCGCCAGAGCCGCCGAGCCGAGAACAACCCGATGACTCCCGCCGGGAGCGCCAGGAGCACATAGCCCCGGGCCACGTCGATCTTCAGGGCGTAGGCCAGGAGCGCCACCCCGGCGAAGACCCTCAGGGTGGCGTTGAGGATCAGCCGGTACTCCGCCGTGCCGTGCCCGAGGATCAACGACCCGTAGGCACCGTGGATGCGCATCGAGAGCCACCACACGACGACGAGGGCCATGCTGAAGCTCGGATAGCTCAGCGAGATGCTCCCGCTCGTCGCCAGGTCGGAGCCGGACTCGAGGCCGAAGCGCACGATCAGGGCACCGAAGACCGCCCAGGTGATGACGACCAGGTCCGTCAGGGCCAGCCAGATCTGCACCTGGCGGATGCCTGCGGGGCCGTCGTCCGTGGTCACGCTCCCCTCCGGGGGGCCACCAGGACGCATGTCAGCTGTGGCGCGTGCTCGTGGCGACGACGCTCGCGCTCTCCGCGAGCAGCAGGGCTTCGGTCATCCGCCCACGCACGACCCGGTGGCCCGTCGCCTGCCGTCGTCGCAGCTCCTCCAGCCGATCGGCCGGATCGACCGCTCCTCGTCGCCCCAGATGCGATCGACTCGCCCTGATCGCGAGATGCCCCCCGGCATATCCGATCAGTGGCGTTGCCATCCACAAGACAAACATCAGTGTTTCCGTGTGCACGCCTGCTCCCCTCCCCGGGACCGGCCAGCCAGCCGATGGCAGACTTTACCAAATCCTTACTGTTCCTGACTAGACCTTGACGAAGGTAGAATCGGCGGCGGGCCGCGTCATGACCGCCCCCCCCCCGCGGGGGAAGATCACTGCGACGCACCCCACACCCCCATGGAGGGACACACATGACCGCGAAGATCATCTGGACCAAGATCGACGAGGCCCCCGCGCTGGCCACGTACTCCTTCCTCCCGATCGTCCAGGCCTTCACCTCGGGCACGGGTGTGGAGCTCGAGACGAGCGACATCTCGCTCGCCAGCCGCATCCTCGCCCAGTTCCCCGACCGCCTCACCGACGAGCAGCGGGTCGATGACCACCTCGCCAACCTCGGCCAGCTGGCCACCCGGCCCGAGGCCAACATCATCAAGCTGCCCAATGTCTCCGCCTCCGTGCCACAGCTCAAGGCAGCCATCGCCGAGCTGCAGGGCCAGGGCTACGACCTGCCGAACTACCCCGACTCCCCGAGCACGGACGAGGAGAAGAAGGCCGCCGCGGCCTACGCCACCGTCCTCGGCTCCGCGGTGAACCCGGTCCTGCGCGAGGGCAACTCGGACCGACGCGCTCCCCTGGCCGTGAAGAACTTCACCAAGAAGCACCCGCACCGCCTCGGTGCCTGGACCCCGGACAACAAGGCTCGCGTCGTCTCGATGTCCGGCGGCGACTTCTACGGCAACGAGAAGTCCGTCGTCATGCCCGCCGACGACAGCCTGACGATCACCCTCACGAGCGCCGAGGGCACCACGACAGTCCTCAAGGACTCCCTCCCGGTGACGAAGGGGGAGATCGTCGACGCGACCTTCATGTCGGCGAGGGCGCTGCGCGCCTTCTACGCCGAGCAGATCGAGGTCGCCCGGTCCGAGGGCCTCCTCCTCTCGCTGCACCTCAAGGCGACGATGATGAAGGTCTCCGACCCGATCCTCTTCGGTCACGCCGTCGCCGAGTGGCTCGGCACGGTCGTCGACAAGCACGCCGAGGCCCTCGCCGAGGCCGACGTCGACCTGCGCTACGGGCTGGCCTCGCTCTACACCCAGATCGAGTCGCTCCCCGAGGCCACGCGTGACGAGATCCGCGCCGACATCGAGGCCCTGGACTCCGAGCGCCCCGGGCTGGCGATGGTCGACTCCGACAAGGGCATCACCAACCTCCACGTCCCGAGCGATGTGATCATCGACGCCTCGATGCCCGTCGTCATCCGTGACTCCGGCCAGATGTGGAATGCCGACAACGGCCAGTCCGAGACGCTCGCGCTCGTCCCCGACCGCTCCTACGGCCCGATGTACGCGGCCGTCATCGAGGAGCACAAGAAGAACGGCGCGCTCGACCCGGCGACCATCGGCACCGTGCCCAATGTCGGTCTCATGGCGCAGAAGGCCGAGGAGTACGGCTCGCACCCGACGACCTTCGAGATCGCGGAGACCGGCACCGTCACGGTGACCAATGCCGCGGGCGAGACACTCCTCGAGCACGCCGTCGAGCGGAGCGACATCTGGCGCATGAGCCGGGTCAAGGACATCCCCGTCCAGGACTGGGTCAAGCTCGCCGTCACCCGCGCCCGCGCCACCGGCGCCCCGGCCGTCTTCTTCCTCGACGAGCAGCGCGCGCACGATGCCCAGGTCATCGCCAAGGTCAACGAGTACCTCCCCCAGCACGACACCGAGGGCC
>JBQGNO010000276.1:0-2603 GCA_052087725.1 Janibacter sp.
GTCCACGTCCGAGACGCCGATCGTGCCGTCCTCGTGCAGCGCACTCAGACCTCGCAGGTCGAGGCGCTCGAGTGTCTCCGTGGACACCGGTGCGGGGGAGGGGGCGTCGCCGGTGACGAGGTCGACTCCCGGGGGCAGGTCCATGAGGTCGGCGCCCCCCGCGAAGCGGGCTGTCTCGACCTGCCAGGCGCGGGTGCCCGGGGCCTCGGTGACGACCATCCCGGCGACCCGACCGAACCAGTCGAAGCCGGCGACGGCGCTGCCCACGAGCAGGGTCGTCGCCAGGCCCCACCCGCCGGCGACGTGGATGGCCCAGGTCGCCACGAGGCCGCACTGGACCATGACCATGGGTACGCCCTGGAGGAAGGTCTGGATGCGGTGCTCCGTGACGGCGGCGGCGACCCGCCCGGAGTCGACCTCACCCAGGTACCGGCGCACGAAGGGGGTGGCTGCCGCGAGCTTGACCGTGCGCATCGACTCCAGCGCCGAGACCAGCGAGCGGCCGAAGCGACTGCGTGCAGTCGACGCCTCAGCGGCCGAGCGTCCGGCCGCGGGGCGACCGAGCGCCGAGGCAAGAGCGGAGGTGACCATGACCGTGAGCAGCACCGCTCCGGCCACCCAGGTCCCGGCGAGCACCGTGGTGACCGCGGCGACGATCAGACCATTGATGAAGTCGACCCAGCGGTCCGAGTAGCGGGCGTATCGGTCCGCGTCCATCGAGCGGGCCACGACCTCTCCGGGGGGCGTGCGAGGCAGGCGCCGCTGCCCGGTCTGCCCGTAGAGGACGGACATGCGGGTGCGCAGCATGACCTCGACCCACCAGCGCGGATAGAGGATGAAGGCCTCGGCGAGGGCGATCGGCATGAGGAGCAGGCAGGCGACGAGGGCCAGGGTGAGCAGCCACGGCGTCTCCCCGCGCTGCAGGCCCTCGACGATGTGTCCCCAGATCAGGCCGGTGACCGCGCCCTGGGCCCCGATGAGCGAGCCCAGGAGGAAGAGGCTCGCGCCGGCCAGCCCCCACCCCGGGCGCACGGTCAGGGCGTGGAGGATGCCTCGGGTCAGGGACGGCCCGTCCCCGACGTCCTGGACGGCCGGTACCTCGTCCGAGCGGCGACGAGCTCCCGCCGGCGCCCCGGAGCCCGTGGGTGCCTCGACGCCGGACCCGTCCTCATCGTCGGTGACGGCGGAGGAGTCGATCGCCCCTGCCGGCAGTCCTCCGGTCGCGGAGCGACTGGCCTCCAGGAGGTCCGCAAAGGGGCCCGGCTCCCGGGCCAGCTCCGCGCGGGTCCCGTGCTGGACGAGACGACCGTGGTCGAGGACCGCGATGTGCGAGGCGCGCTCGATCGTGCCGAGCCGGTGGGCGATGAGGACCCCGGTGCGCCCCCGCAGCAGCCGGTCGGCCGCGGCGACGACACGTCGCTCGGTCGCCGGGTCCATGCGAGCCGTCGCCTCGTCGAGGACGACGAGTCGGACATCGCGCACGAGCAGGCGGGCGAAGGCGACGAGCTGCTCCTCGCCGGAGGAGAGCGTCGTGCCACCCGGGCCGAGCAGGGTGTCGAGACCGCGGGGCAGGTCGGCGACCCAGCCACCCAGCCCGAGCTCGGCGACGGCGCGCTCGACCTGCGGGCGGGGGAGGTCGGCGTAGAGCGTGATGTTGTCGGCGAGCGTCCCGGCGAGGATCTCGGTGCGCTGGGTGACCGTGCCGACGGTGCGACGCAGCTGCTGCAGGTCGAGGTCGAGGACGTCGATTCCCCCGACGAAGAGCGTCCCGCGCGGAGGCTCGACCGCCCGGGCGACGAAGGAGGCGAGCGTCGACTTGCCCGACCCGGTCCGGCCGACGAAGGCGGTGGTCTCCCCGGCAGGCACCGTCAGGTCGATGCCGCGCAGCGCGAAGGTGCCCTCGTCATAGGCGAAGTCGAGATCCCGGAACTCCAGGGAGAGGGCCGCGTCCTGCGGGACGTCGCGGCCCCCTTCGACCTCGGGCTCGACCGCGAGCATCTGGCGCAGGCGGATGACGGCGCCGAGGCCCTCTTGCAGGTCCGGAAGGTTGTTGGCCAGCTGGGAGATCTGCCCGACGAAGGTCGCTGTGACGAGGAAGAGCGTGACCAGCCCGGACACCGGGATGCCGCCCCCGGCAGCCACGGCGACACCGGCGACGGTGATGCCGGCGAGCAGGGCGTGGAGCAGGACACCGGCTCGGCGGGCGAGGCTGCGCTCGACGGCGAGGACCGAGAGCAGACGGCGGTGCAGCTCTGCCGACAGGGCGGCGACCCGCTGCACCACGTGCGTCTGCCCGAGGCTGGTGCGCAGGTCGTCCCGGCCGGCGATGCCCTCCTCGAGCGCACTGGCCTGGTCGGTCCAGGCCATCTCCTCGTAGACCTTGCGGTGGGCGATCTCCCCGAGCAGCGGCCGCACGACGAGCCAGGTGACCAGTGCGAGGAAGGGGAAGAGCAGCCACGCCGGCCACCAGGTCACGCCGGCGACGATCCACATCGGGAGGATGGCGAAGGCCGCCCGGAAGAACATCCACAGCTGCATCCGCACGACATTGCCCACCTCGTGGGTGTCGTCATCGATGCGGTCGAGGATCTCGCCGACGGCCT
>JBQGNO010000277.1:0-2626 GCA_052087725.1 Janibacter sp.
CGCGGCGGGCGCTCGCCCCGCGCCCCCGCCTCGGCCCCCCGACCCCTGGGCACGGAAGGGACTACTGGTGCATCTCGTGGCTGGATCCGCCACCGATTGCACGAGGAGTCCCTTCCGTGCACGGCCTCAGCCGGTCGTCGAGTGCTCGCGGACCTCACCGGCCAGCCACCGCCAGATCAGCGGCGCGCTCTGCTTGGTGTAGTGGAGGCCGTCGTCGTAGAGCGGCTTGTCGTTGATCGTGCCGTAGTACTGGTCGCCCGGGCAGAGCAGCGCGTAGTTGTCGTACACGTCGGCATCGTTCTCGTGGGCCCACCTCGCCACGAGCTCGTTGAGGTGGTGGACCATCTCGAGCGAGTTGGACCGGGTCACGGCGTCGTTGTCGCCGAAGTCGGGCCGCTCGTGACAGGACATGTTGAGGATCGCGACCCGGCCGGCTCCGGCCTTCCTGGCCTTGGTGGCGAACTCGTCGAGGATCCCGGTCACGACCTCGTCGTGCTCCCGGCTCGGCGGCTTCACGACCTTCCCGTCGACGCGGTAGTCGCTGAAGATCCGGCTCGGGGTGAAGAAGACGACCGTCGGCGACTTCGCTGCCTCGACCTCCTCGACCCATTTGGCACGGAAGTCGGTGCAGGCCGCCGACTCCGGCGGCAGGCCACCATCGGGCACCTCGTCGCGGACGTAGGGGACGCAGCCGAGGGAGGCCACGACCCGCGGATCGATGTCCGGGGTCTTCTCGATCTGCCCACGGGAGCCCAGGCCGGCCGCCGTCGACGCACCCACGAGGACCACCTCGTGCTTCGGCGTGCCGGCGGGCAGGCTCGCGGCGGACTTCCCGTAGTGGGGGTCCTCGGGCGGCGTGACCGTGAGGTCGTCGGACGCCATCGAGACCCCGGGGGTCATGGCGAGCGCCACGGCTCCTGCGACGAGGGCCGGGACCGCACCGAAGGCGAGGTTGCGCCCCAGGCGGGGGAAGCGCGGCCAGAGCCCCGACAGGCCGTGGCGGTGGATCGGGTTCTCGACGAAGTGATAGCTCAGCGAGGCGATGACGATCGTCATGATCACCGCAGCGATCTGGCGGACCAGCTCGCTGGAGTCCTTCAGCAGCGGCGCGAGGTAGACGATGATCGGCCAGTGCCAGATGTAGAGCGAGTACGACATGTCGCCGATCTTCATCAGCGGACGGGTCGCGAGCAGCCGCGTCATCACATTGGGCACCGGCGAGGTCGCCGCCGTGATCATGACCATCGTCATGATGCCGATGCCGGCGATACCCCCCATGAAGAGCCACGGGGAGAACTCGCTGACGGTGAACATCCACACCACGAGCAGCCCCAGGCTGAGCAGACCCAGCCAGCCGATGGTCCGCTCCGCGGTGTGGCTCCACAGGCGCGGCCCCGCGGCCCGGACCCGTTTGCGGGCGATCTGGGCCCGTCGGTGCAGGAGGATCGCGCCGATGACGCCGATGAGCAGCTCGAAGAGGCGGGTACCGGTCCCGTAGTAGACCCGGCTGGGGTCGGTGCCGGGCTCATAGAGGAAGATCATCCACCCCAGGGACAGCGCCGCGAGGACGCCGAAGACGACCGCCAGTGAGCGATAGGTCCGCAGCACCGCGAAGAGCAGGAGCAGCACGAGCGGGAAGACGAAGTAGAACTGCTCCTGCACGGCGAGCGACCAGGTGTGGCGGATCGGTGAGGGGGCCGCCACCTTCGCGAAGTACGACTCGTTGGCGATGATCAGGCGCCAGTTGGACACCTGCAGCGCCGAGGACGCCACGTCGATCGCCACGTCGCGGCGACGTCCGGCGGTCTCGACGAAGGACGCCGCGCCGAGGATCGCGAGCAGGACGAGAGCGAGGCCCGGGAGCAGCCGACGGGCGCGCCGCCTGAGGAAGCGGACGTAGTCGATGGTGTGCGTGCGGGCGCGCTCCCGCAG
Organism: Janibacter sp.; assembly: GCA_052087725.1. Classification (GTDB taxonomy): domain Bacteria; phylum Actinomycetota; class Actinomycetes; order Actinomycetales; family Dermatophilaceae; genus Janibacter. The sequence goes on from JBQGNO010000277.1 coordinate 1,933, forward strand.
CAGCATCGAGCAGATGAGGAACCCGGAGAGGACGAAGAAGACGTCCACACCGAGCCAGCCACCGGTGAAGGGGTCCGAGACCACGTGGTAGCCCATGACCGCCATGACGGCCAGGCCGCGGAGCCCGTCGAGGGCGCCGTTGCGCTTGCCACGGGTGGCGCTGATGACGCGATCACCGCCCTCCGCGCCTCCGGGGGTGCGGCTGCCTCCGCTCCCCCGCACGGAGCTGATGATGGCTCGCACACGCGATCCTTTCGTTCCGACCTGGCTGCGGGACATGGTCTCAGGCGTGGGGCGACTGTCCGAAGTGATGTTGCCTGACCCACACATGCATCGCGATCGCAGCAGCCGCGCCGGCGTTCATCGAGCGCGTCGAGCCGAACTGGCTGATCTCGACCACGGCATCGCAGGCCGCGAGCATCTCCGGGGAGATGCCCGGCCCCTCCTGGCCGAGCACGAGGACGCACCCACGCGGCAGGTCGTAGGTCTCGATCGGCACCGCACCGGGGACGTTGTCGACACCGATGAGACGAAGGGGGGTCCCCCCTTCGCCCGCCGTCGCCGCCCACGCGACGAGGTCCGCGACGCCCGGGTGGTGGTGCTCCTCCTGGTAGCGGTCGGTGACCATCGCCCCACGGCGGTTCCACCGCCGCTTGCCGACGATGTGGAAGGCCGCGGCCCCCAAGGCATTGGC
>JBQGNO010000278.1:0-2559 GCA_052087725.1 Janibacter sp.
GGCCGAGGCCGTCGCCGATCTCGACGGCGTGAGCGAGGTCTACTCCGTCGCCGGAGATGCCGACCTCATCGCCATGGTCCGTGTGCAGCGTCACGAGGACCTCAACACCGTCATCGCCGGCCGGCTCAACAAGGTCGAAGGGATCGTCGACACGTCGACGCACATCGCCTTCCGCGCCTACAGCCACCACGACCTCGACGCCGCCTTCAACATCGGCCTGGAGTAACCACCCCGCGCGGAGCGGTCGGGTGCTACTCGGCGGGGTCGGGTACTACTCGGCAGCGGCGACGCGAGTGGCGTCGACCCAGCGCTCGAGCCGCGCAGCGACCCGGCCCGAGTCGAGAGCTTCCTCAACCGTGTCCATCCCCGCGCGGATCGCGGCGATCGGGTCGACCGGCTGACGGGGCCCGGACTGGGCCAGAGCCACTGCGGCTCCGGCATTGAGGACCACGGCATCACGCACGGGTCCGCGGTCACCGGCGAAGAGCCGGCGCGCCACGTCGGCGTTGTACTCCGCATCACCGCCGCGCAGGGAGTCCAGCGGGCTGCGGACCAGACCGAGCTCCTCCGGGGTGATGTGCAGGTCGACGATCTCGCCGCCGGCCACCCACCACACGTGCGATCCGTCGGCGACCGTCAGCTCGTCGAGCCCGTCGTCGCCGCGGAAGACCAGGGCATCCGTCCCCCGCTGGGCGAAGACACCGGCCATGAGCGGGGCGACCCTCTCGTCGGCGACGCCGACGACGGAGTAGGTCGGGCGGGAGGGGTTGGTCATCGGACCGAGCACATTGAGCGCGGTCCCGATGCCGAGGTCCCGCCGCGGGGCGGCCGTGTGCCGGAAGGAGGGGTGGAAGGTCTGCGCGAAGCAGAAGGTGATCCCGGCCTGCTCGGCCACCTCGGTCACCGCGTCGACCGGGAGGGAGAGGGTGACCCCGAGTGCCTCGAGGACATCGGCGGACCCCGACTTCGAGGACGCGGCCCGGTTGCCGTGCTTGACCACACGCACCCCGGTCGCGGCGATGCACACCGAGGACATCGTCGAGATGTTGACCGTGCCGGCCATGTCGCCCCCGGTCCCGACGATGTCCAGCGTCGGACCCTCGACCTCGATCGGCAGGGAGTGGTCGAGCATGACGTCGGCCAGAGCGCGCAGCTCGGTGACGGTCTCCCCCTTCGCCCGCAGGGCCACGAGGAAGCCGGCGATCTGCGCGGGCGCCGCGTCGCCGGACATCATCTGGCGCATCGCCCACGACGTCTGGTCGGAGGTCAGGTCACTCCCGGAGAGGAGTGCGGTGAGGATGCTGGGCCAGGTGTGGGTGCTCGCGTCGCTCATCGGCCGGCCACGTGCCGGGCCAGGTCGGAGCCTTGAGGCAGAGGAGCGTCTCGTGGAGGAGGGCGTCTTCGTGTTCCTCCCTGTTGCGTGTTAGTCAAAGTAACTCCTCCATCTACCAAGTAAGATCCAAGGGGACCCGGGCAAACTCACCTCCACTCGACCTCCATGATCCGGTACAGCAGCGCAACAATCTCCTTCATCCCCCCAAACTCGATAAACTCCTCCGTCCACGACACCGTCTCGTTCCGCAGCAGCAGCCTTAGCTTGTGCAGCTTCCCCACCTCCACCACCTCGGGCTTCGTCACCTTTCGCAGGTACGCCACGAAGTCGCCCGGCCCCTGCCCCAGCTTGATCTTGGACAGGATCCCGGAGCCGGGCGACGTCGAGCGCCCCGACACGGTCCTCTCCGAGCCGACGCTCTCCGTCGACCGCGTCCGGAAGTGCCTGCCCAGCGTCCCCTGGCTCGGCTTCTTCCCGGAGGACGAAGACTCCTTGCTGCTCTTGCCCAGCGTGAAGGTCCTGCCTCGGCCGCGCTTCTTCTCCTCGCGCTCGGAGCCGCCGGCCGAGGACGAGGAGCCCGATGCCTCGGGGGGCGCCTCGCCCTTGGCGGCCATCTCGGCCCAGTCCTGCCTTATGAACTCCATCTTGATGGTGTCGTTGAGGTTCCGCATCTTGTACCGCTGGTTCTCGGGTATGTTCCGCCGGTTGAGCATCGCCTCGAGGTGGTTGTTGATGTCCCTCGGGTTGATGGGCGCCTCGGCGGGGGTCGTCGGCTCAGGGGCCGCAGCGACGATGGGAATGGCGTCCTGGGACTTTGAGCGCGACCGGAGGGACGCCAGGATGCCCGGGCGGGGCGGCTTCGCGGGGCGGTCCCACGAGGACGTCTTCTTGGGCTCCGGGGCGGGCGGGCCGACGTGCTCCTTCGACGGGCTAGACGAGAGGTAGTGCGGGTGAAAGGACCTCGGCCTCTGCCTCCCCGTCTTATCCACGTTTGGTGGTATCTCCACGTTCAGGGGCCTGCCCGCGTCCGATGCGAACTGCGCGTAGATCGGCGTCGTCGGCGGCTGCCCCTCTGCCCCCGCCGGCTCGCGGTTCTCCTTGTCCCTCCCCCGGCCCTCCTCGTCCCCCTCGGCCGCGAGCCGGTACAGGTTCCGCAGCGACTTTGGCTTCCCGAGCAGGCCGGCGAGGTTGGTGGCGCTCCGCGTCTTCTTGTGCTTCGAGGGGGA
>JBQGNO010000279.1:0-2558 GCA_052087725.1 Janibacter sp.
CATCGGACTCGCTGGGCAGGGTGTGCGCGATGTCACCCGGATCGCCGCGAGTGACCCCGGTCTGTGGACCCAGATCCTCTCCGGCAATGCCCCCGCGGTCTCCGACGTGCTGCGGGAGATCTCCGACGACCTCGGCCGTGTCGTCACGGCGCTCGACGCCCTGGGGAAGGAGGTCAACGTCGCTGATGCTCCCGGTGCCCGTGCGGTGCTCGCCCGCAGCATCGCCGACGGCAATGCCGGCCACGCCCGCATCCCCGGCAAGCACGGCGCCGCTCCGGCGGCCTACGCCATCGTCCGCGTGGTCGTCGACGACGAGCCCGGCGAGCTCGCCCGCCTGCTCATGGAGATCGGGGAGGAGGAGGTCAACCTCGAGGACCTGCGGATCGACCACGGGCTCGGGCTGCCCTTCGGTCTGGCCGAGGTCTCCGTCCTGCCGCAGGCGGCCGGGCCCCTCTCCGAGGCACTGCGCGCGAGGGGCTGGCAGATCCAGTCCTGAATCACGACTAGGCTGACCCCTCGTGACCAGCCAGCCCGCCCCCTTCGTCATCGCCATCGACGGACCCTCGGGATCCGGCAAGTCGAGTGTCTCGAGAGCCGTTGCGGCACAGCTCGGCGCCGGGTACCTCGACACGGGAGCGATGTACCGCTCCCTCACGTGGTGGTGCCGGCACCGCGAGGTCGACCTCGACGACCCGGCGGCCATCACCGCCGCCGTGCTCGACTTCCCGCTGGAGATCGGTGACGACCCGCAGGCGCCGAGCGTGCACGTGGACGGCACCGACATCGCCGAAGCGATCCGTTCCAGCGAGATCTCGGGACTCGTGTCGTCGGTCGCCACCGTCCCCGAGGTGCGCACCGAGATGCAGCGGAGCCAGCGCGAGCTCATCGAGGGCATCGCGGCCCGTCGTGGCGCCTGCGTCGCCGAGGGCCGGGACATCACGACCGTCGTGGCCCCCGACGCCCCGGTGCGCATCCTGCTCACCGCCAGTGAGGAGGCCCGGCTGCGCCGGCGCTCCCTCGAGGTCCACGGAGCGAGCGACGAGGCGGCGATCAACGCCACCCGCGACCAGGTGCTGCGTCGCGACCGTGACGACTCGACGGTCTCGCAGTTCACCGTCGCCGCGGACGGGGTCGTCGTCGTCGACACCTCGGACCTCGATTTCGACGGATCCGTCGACGCGGTCATGGCGGTCGTCATGACCCGGCGTCGCTGATCCGACGCAGTCGGCTCGTCGCGCCACGGGCTGCGACAATGGCCTTCACCCCATCTGACCAGGAGCATCGTGGACACCACCCCTGAACCGAACGACCCCGCCGACGCCGAGGGCGTCGAGCGGGTCCTGCGTGCCGGGCTGGAGGACTTCGACCTGACGCCGGAGGACCAGGCGCTCATCGACGGCTTCCAGGAGTCGCCGGACGAGACCGTCATCGGCCCCTTGCCCGTCGTGGCCATCATCGGCCGCCCCAATGTCGGCAAGTCGACCCTGGTCAACCGCATCCTCCGCCGGCGCGAGGCCGTCGTGGAGGACACCCCGGGAGTCACGCGCGACCGCGTGGCCTACGAGGGGGAGTGGTCCGGGCGCCGATTCACCCTCCTCGACACCGGCGGCTGGGAGATCGGCGCGGCCGGGATCAACCTGCGCGTGGCCGAGCAGGCCGAGATCGCCATCGAGATGTCCGACGTCGTGGTCTTCGTCGTGGACGCCATCGTCGGAGCCACCGACGACGACGAGGCCGTGGTGCGGCTCCTGCGCCGCTCGGGCAAGCCGGTCGTCCTCGTGGCCAACAAGGTCGACGATCAGCGCTTCGAGGCGGACGCGGCGGCCCTGTGGAACCTCGGGCTCGGGGAGCCCATGCCCCTCTCGGCGCTGCACGGCCGGGGGAGTGGTGACGTGCTCGACGCCGTCCTCGACGTCATGCCCGATGTCTCCGCCGCGGGCAAGGCGGAGCCCGTGGGCGGCCCGCGTCGCGTGGCACTCATCGGTCGTCCCAATGTCGGCAAGTCCAGCCTCCTCAACCGCCTCGCGGGCGAGGACCGGGTCGTCGTCGACGACGTCGCCGGGACCACCCGGGACCCGGTCGACGAGATCATCGAGCTCGGGGGGCGCCAGTGGCGCTTCGTCGACACCGCCGGCATCCGGCGTCGGGTCAACCAGACCAAGGGCGCGGACTTCTACGCCTCGCTGCGGACCCAGACCGCGCTGGAGCAGGCCGAGGTCGCCGTCGTCCTCGTCGACACGCACGAGCCGATCACCGAGCAGGACCTGCGGATCATCAGCCAGGTCGTCGAGGCCGGACGCGCCCTCGTCATCGCCTACAACAAGTGGGACCTGCTCGATGAGGAGCGTCGCTTCTACCTCGAGCGCGAGATCGAGCGGGACCTCCTCCAGGTCGCTTGGGCGCCTCGGGTCAATGTCTCCGCGATGACCGGGCGACATGTCGACAAGCTCACACCGGCGCTCGACCGGTCCCTCAACTCGTGGGACCAGCGGGTGCCGACCTCGCGGCTCAACGGCGTGCTCGGCGAGATCGTCTCCGGGCACCCCCCCCCCGTGCGC
>JBQGNO010000280.1:0-2555 GCA_052087725.1 Janibacter sp.
GAGGGCGTCGAGCGCGACATCGCCGAGGGCGCCGAGACGGCTCGGGCGGCCCTGACCGAGGCGACCGGCGTGGCCGACCCGGCCCGCGCGGTGCTCGCCGAGCTCATCGACGTCACCACCGCGCGCAGCACCTGAGGGGCTAGAGCGCCTCTTCCATCGCGCGGCGCCGAACCTCGGTCTTCGCGCCGCCGCGGATCGCGCCGATCGGGCTGCCGCCGACGAGCCGCTCGTCCGGCGCGAACATCCAGTCGACGATCTCCTCGTCGGAGAACCGGCCGTCCCTGAGCACCGTGAAGGTCCCCGGGAGCTCCGGCAGCGGGCCGTCCTCCCCGAGGAAGGCCTCGGGAACCGAGAGGACATTGCGCTCGCCACGCCGGACGGCGACGAGTTGCCCCTCCTCGAGCATCCGACGCACCTCGGACAGGCGCACACCGAGCCTTTCGGCGAGGTCGGGGAGGGTCAGCCAGGCATCAGGAACAGGGGTGTCACTCACGCCGACCAGTGTGTCAGAGCAGGGACGAAGGGCGCCGCGCCCCATCGGATGTCGCGCGATCCGGGGTGATCTTCGGTACCGTCGATGTCAAACCACATACGTCACAACAGTCACAGGCGTCACAGCAGTCGCCTTTCCCCTGAACCCGGACGTTCCCCTGCGTCCCCGACATCGGAGTCCCCCTTGGTCCTTCCGCTCATCGTCCCGGTCCCCGCCACCCCCGTGGCCCCGGCCCTCGACCTGACCGCCGGAAACACCACCGACACCTCCATCGCCGCCGAGGGATCGCGCCACCACACGGTGCGTTCCGGCGAGACCGCCTACGACATCGCCCGCCGATACCGCGTCTCCCAGAGCGCACTGCTGCACCGCAACCACCTCGCCTCGAGCGACTTCGTCCACCCGGGACAGCGCCTGACGATCCCGGCCCGCTCCTCCTCGAGCTCATCCTCGAGCGACTCCGACACCACGAAGGCGCGCCCGGCGCGCTCCGGCTCGACCCGCAGCTACACCGTCCGCAGCGGCGACACGCTGAGCGGGATCGCCAACCGTCACGACATGAGCGTCGAGCGTCTGCGCTCGCTCAACGACCTCGAGCGCGGGTACATCCACTCGGGCGAGAAGCTGCGGGTCAGTGGCTCGGCCGCGAAGCCGACCAAGCGCACCACGAGCCGCCCGGCGAGCACCTCGACCCACACCGTGCGCTCCGGCGAGACCCTCACCGGCATCGCCGCCCGCCACGACATGAGCGTCACCCGCCTGGCCAAGCTCAACCAGCTCCCGGCGGGCGACTTCATCCACCCCGGCTCGAAGATCAAGGTCACCGGCAGCAGCTCGACGTCCTCCACGAGCGCGAAGACATCGTCGTCGAAGAAGACGTCGCCGAAGAAGACATCCAAGAACACCTTCGCCGGGCGGACCTACTCGGACAAGATCGTCCGGGCCGCCGACCGAAACCGCGACACGCTGGCCGAGCGCTCGGTGCCCGGCCGGACCGCGACCAAGGCCACGGTCACCCGGATCGCCCGCCAGCACGGTGTCGACCCGAGCCTCGCCCTGGCGATCTCCTACCAGGAGTCGGGCTGGGACCACGGTCAGGTCTCCGTCGCCAATGCCGTCGGCACGATGCAGATCATCCCCAGCTCCGGCGAGTGGGCCTCCGGGATGGCCGGTCGGGACCTCGACCTGCTCGACCCCGAGGACAATGTCACCGCCGGCGTCCTGCTGCTGAAGACCCTGACCCAGCAGGCCTCGACGACCTCCGATGCCATCGCCGGGTACTACCAGGGCCTCGCCTCGGTCGAGGACAACGGCATGTACAGCGACACCAAGCAGTACGTGTCCAACGTCAAGACGCTCCGGGGCCGGATGTGACCGGCTGACGAAGGGGGCGAACCTAGACTTTGGGCGTGACCACCGCTTCCACCCATCCGCTCGTCGGCGAGCTCGTCGACGGGCGGTACCGGGTGGTGAGCCACATCGCGGACGGTGGCATGGCGACGGTCCTGCTCGCCACGGACACCCGGCTGGACCGGGACGTCGCCCTGAAGGTCATGCGCGCCGACCTCGCGGCAGACGAGACCTTCGTCTCCCGCTTCCGGCGCGAGGCCCGCTCGGCGGCACGCCTGAGCCACCCCAATGTCGTCCCGGTCTTCGACCAGGGCGAGGACGAGGGCCGGGTCTTCCTCGCGATGGAGTACATCGACGGGCGCACGGCCCGGGCGGTCGTCGACGCGGAGGGAGCCCTCACCCCGCGAGCAGCGCTCGACCTCATGGAGTCGGTCCTCCAGGGGCTCACGGTGGCCCACGAGGCCGGCTACATCCACCGCGACGTCAAGCCGGAGAACATCCTCATCGCCGACCAGGGGCCGGTGAAGGTCGCGGACTTCGGTCTGGCCCGAGCCGTGACCTCGCAGACGACGACCGCCGATGACGGGGTCCTCTTCGGGACCGTGGCCTACCTCTCCCCCGAGCAGGTCGAGCGAGGCATCGCCGACGCCCGCAGCGATGTCTACGCCGCCGGGCTGATCCTCTTCGAGCTGCTCACGGGCACCCGCGCGAT
>JBQGNO010000281.1:0-2539 GCA_052087725.1 Janibacter sp.
GGTGGTCCGGGACGAGGCCCACGGCCGGGCCCCGCGCCCACGCGGAGCCGTGCGGGACGTCGCCCGGGCGCTCGTGGGCGCACTCCCGACGGAGCCCGAGTCGCTGGGCGAGGACGTGCTGGGGCTGGCGTCATGAGGTGGTCGAGCGCGATCGACGAGCAGGTGCGTGCCGGTCAGGCGCCGGACGAGTCCGCGATCGCGCACGTGGCCCGGGAAGAGGCCGTGCGCCTGGGAGCCTCTGGGGCGCAACGACGCTCGGGTGAGCTCCAGGCGGAGCTCATGGGGCTCGGGGTCCTCGAGCCGGTGGTGGCCGATGAGCGGGTCACCGACGTCCTGGTCAACGGCGACGGCTCGGTGTGGATCGACCGCGGTGACGGGGTCGAGCGGGCCGATGACGTCAATGTCGGCGATGCCGCGTCGGTGCGACGGCTGGCCACCCGGCTATCCGCGGTCGCAGGACGCCGGCTGGACGACGCCCAGCCCTGGGTGGACGGCCTGCTGCCGCGGGGCATCCGGCTGCACGCCGTGCTGCCGCCGCTCGTCATGGGCGGCCCGCACCTCAGCCTGCGCATCCCGCGGCACCGGGGTGGGGGACTCGACGCCCTCGTCGGTCTGGGCATGGCGACCCCACGCCAGGCCGACGAGCTGCGCGAGGTGGTCTCGAGCCGGCAGGCCTATGTCGTCACCGGAGGGACGGGCACGGGCAAAACCACACTGCTCGCCGCCCTGCTGGCCCAGGTGCCCGCGAGCGAGCGCCTGCTCGTCGTCGAGGACGTCGGGGAGATCCAGGTCCGGCACCCGCACGTCGTGCGGCTGCAGGCGCGTGCGGCCAACACCGAGGGCGCGGGCGAGGTGACGATGGTCGACCTCGTGCGGCAGGCCCTGCGGATGCGACCCGATCGCCTCGTCGTCGGCGAGGTCCGGGGTGCCGAGGTGCGTGACCTGCTGCTGGCGCTCAACACGGGTCATGAGGGTGGCTGCGGCACTCTGCACGCCAACCGGGCGGAGGACGTGCCGAGCCGTTTCGAGGCGCTGGGCGCCCTGGCGGGGATGAGCCGCGAGGCGGTGCGCACCCAGCTGACGAGCGCCATCGAGGTCGTCATCCACCTGCGTCGGGTCGGTGGTCGCCGGGTCGTGGACTCGATCGGGCCCCTGCCGGGAGCGACGCCGTGAGCATGGTCGCCGTCGCGCTCGTGCTCGCGGCAGTCCTCTGCTGGCCGGGACGGGGAGCGTCCGTCGGGGTCCCCGGGGCGGGCATCGGTCTGTCGCTGCCCGGGTGGCGCCGACGTCCGTCCCCTGTGGAGGACCTCGAGGAGCTGGCGCGAGTGGCCGACCTGTTGGCGATGACGCTCCGGTCGGGCGCGACGCCGGTCACTGCCGTGTCCGTCGTGGCCGGTGAGGCGCCACCCCCGTGGTCGGCCGTGCTCGAGGAGGTGCACGACCAGCTCGCTGCCGGTGCGCCGGCCGGGGAGGTGTGGCAGCGGCATGCCCGCGAGCGCGCCGAGCTCGGTGCGCTCGCGGGGGCGTGGGAGCTGAGCGAGGACCTCGGCGTCGCGCTCGCGCCGTCGATGACGACGAGCGCGCAGGTGCTGCGGGCGCAGGTGCAGGCTCGTCGTCGGCTGGACGCCTCGACCTCGGGGGCCCGGGCGACGATGCGGATGCTCACGCTGCTGCCGGTCGTCGGCCTGCTCGCCGGCTTCGCCTTCGGCCTGACACCGTGGGAGGTCTACGGGCACAGCGCGATGACGATGGCCAGTGCGGTCATCGGCCTCGGACTCACCGCCCTCGGATGGGTCGTCTGCCGATGGGTGCTCGCTCGCGCGGTGGCACCGGTGGTGCACACGTGAGCCCGGCAGCAGTCGCCCTCGTCATCGCCACGGTGCTGCTGTGGCCGAGCCGGCCGGCCCCCGTGTCGTGGCTGCGGCGTCCACCTCCGCAGGACCCCGAGCCGACGACCACCGGCCTGACCGTCGAGGAGGTCGCGGACGCCAGCGTCCTGCTCGCCCTGGCCCTGCAGTCGGGGCGTGGTCTGACCCAGGCGCTCGAGGAGGTCGCGGACGTGGCCCCGGCGGGGGCGGCCGAGGACCTCGCCCGGGTGGGCGCCGCCCTTCGCTGGGGTCGGCCGATGGGGGAGGCCTGGGGCTATGCCCGGGCGGCGTGGGGGCCGACGGCGACCGCCTTCGTCGTGGCCGATGCCGTCGGTGCGCCCTCGGCCCAGGTGCTCCTCGATGCGGCCGCCACTCTGCGCGAGACCGAGTCGCGGCGCCTGGAGCAGGCGGGTGGCACGGCCGCGGTGATGCTCGTGCTGCCGCTGGGGCTGTGCTTCCTCCCGGCCTTCATCGCCACGGCGGTCATCCCGCTCGTCGCCGTGCTCGTGGGGACGCAGCTGTCGTGATCACGGTCAGCCCGGCGGACGTCCCGCCTACCGGGCGGGCTCCTCCCACTCCGCGGCCTGGTCCTCGTCCCACAGGGACACGCCGCGTGCCCGGGGCAGGCTGCTGCGCCGGAAGACGGGGTTGCGGCCCTGTGCCTTCTGCTG
>JBQGNO010000282.1:0-2506 GCA_052087725.1 Janibacter sp.
CCGAGATGTCCTTCACGGACATGTCCGCCCACGTGCGCCTGCTGCAGAAGTTCTCCCGCGCCCTCGCCGCGATCCCCAAGCCGACCGTCGCCGCGATCACCGGCGTCGCCCTCGGTGGCGGACTCGAGACGGCGCTGTGCTGCGACTTCCGGATCGTGGCGAGCAATGCCAAGCTCGGCCAGCCGGAGATCGCGCTGGGCATCATCCCCGGTGCCGGCGGCACCCAGCGCCTGCCGCGGCTCGTCGGGCCGGCCAAGGCCAAGCAGATGATCTTCACCGGTCGCCCCGTCGGCGCCGAGGAGGCGCTGGCCATCGGTCTCGCCGACGAGGTCGTCGAGCCGGGCGAGGTCCTCGACGCCGCCAAGCGGTTCGTCGCCCCCTTCGTCGGTGGCCCCGCGCAGGCGCTCAAGGCCGCCAAGGAGAGCATCGACCGCGGCCTCGAGGTGGACCTGCAGACCGGACTCGACATCGAGGCCCAGCACTTCGCCGGGCTCTTCGCGACGCAGGACCAGAAGTCCGGCATGCGCAGCTTCGTCGAGAACGGCCCGGGCAAGGCCACCTTCGAGGGCATCTGATGGAGGGCACAGGCACCGCCGTCGCGGCCGCCAGCGAGGCGGACGTCGAGCGGGCCTGGGCGGACAACAAGCTCGCCCAGGTGCTCTACCACGACTGGGAGGCGCAGTCCTACGACGAGAAGTGGTCGATCTCCTTCGACGACCGCTGCACCTCGATCGTGCGGGACCGCTTCATGCGGGTCCTCGAGTCGTCGAGCGTCCCCGGTGAGGTCCTGCCCTTCGGTCGGGTCCTCGAGCTCGGGGCCGGCACCGGCTTCTTCTCCCTCAACCTCAAGCTCGCCGGCCTCGTCGAGGACGTCCACGTCTCCGACCTGTCCCCGGGGATGGTCGAGGCCGCGAAGCAGAACGCACAGCGCCTCGGCTTCACCATCGAGGGGCACGTCGCCGACGCGGAGTCCCTGCCCTTTCAGGACGACAGCTTCGACCTCGTCGTCGGGCATGCGGTGATCCACCACATCCCCGATGTCGACGCGGCCCTGCGCGAGGTCCTGCGCGTGCTCCGCCCCGGTGGGCGCTTCGTCATCGCCGGTGAGCCGACGACCATCGGCCACTGGTACGCGCGCCACCTCGGGCGGATCACCTGGGAGACGGCGACCCGCGTGAGCCGGCTGCCCCCCTTCCGCGCGAAGTGGGCCCGTGAGCAGACCGAGCTCGACGAGTCCTCCCGGGCCGCCGCGCTCGAGGCCGTCGTCGACCTGCACACCTTCGACCCCGCCGAGCTCGCGCGGACCGCCCGCCGGGTCGGTGCGACGAAGGTGGGCACGGCCACCGAGGAGCTCGTCTCGGCCTTCGTCGGCTGGCCGGTGCGCACCTTCGAGTACGCGGTGAGCGAGGACGCCCTGAGCTTCGGGTGGGCGAGATTCGCCTACGGCTCCTGGGTGCGGCTGATGAGGCTCGACTCGGTCCTGGGTCGGGTGGTGCCGCAACGCTTCTTCTACAACGTCGGCGTGACGGGTGTGAAGCCACCGAAGTCCGACCGGTGATGAGTCGCTCCGGCGGCTTCACGTGGTGGCACTGGGCCCGGTGGGTCATCGCCAACCGCGCCTGGAGCCACCACCACGTGCTCGGGTACCTGCGGATGGTCCGGGCGAGGGCGACGACCCCCGGTCTCGTCTTCGAGGGGCCCTGCTTCATCGGGCCGAGGGTGCAGTTCCAGGTCGCGCCGGGCACCGCCCGGCTCATCGTCGGTGCCTACACCCACATCGGTGGGGGGACCGCCCTTCGCGCCCATGAGGGGACCCTGCGCATCGGCGCCAAGACCGTCCTCGGTGTCCGCAACACCGTCAACACCTGGCTCGACATCGAGATCGGCGAGTCGTGCATCTTCGCCGACGATGTCTACGTCTGCGACTTCGACCACCGCACCGAGGACCTCGACACCCCGATCAAGGACCAGGGGATCATCAAGTCCCCGGTGCGCATCGGTGACGACGTGTGGGTGGCGACGAAGTGCGTCATCACCCGCGGCACCGACATCGGTGACCACTCCGTCGTCGGGGCCGGCGCGGTCGTGCGGGGGACGCATCCTCCCTTCGTCGTGCTCGGTGGTGTCCCGGCCAAGGTGCTCAAGGTCCGCGAGCGCATCGCCGTCCCCGTGGACGAGCTCGACCTCCCCGAGGGATGGTGACGGCATGACCCGTGAGCCGCTGGACGTCCTCGTCGTGCACATCCCCGGGGAGTCGACGGAGGAGGTGCTGGCTGCGCTCTTCGCGGCCGGCGCCGGGGCGGTGGGGGAGTACCGCGAGTGCGCCTTCGTCCTGCGGGGCGAAGGGAGGTTCCGCCCAGTGGGAGCGGCGAACCCGACGATCGGGAGCGTGGGCGAGCTCGAGCACGTCGTCGAGGACCGGGCGGAGGTCACCTTCCCGAGATCGCGAAGAGCCCACGTGGTCAGGGCTCTTCGCGCCGCCCACCCCTACGAGGAGCCCTCCTTC
>JBQGNO010000283.1:0-2500 GCA_052087725.1 Janibacter sp.
CTGCTGGAGACCTCCGGCGACCCGGACGAGGTCGACCTCATCGCCCCGGTGCCGATGCTCGTCGGCAACCTCATGCTCGCCGCGCTCATCCCCGCGACCCTCGTCGCCACCCGGGTCGGCCACTGGCGACCGCTCGGCAAGATCTGGTCGGTCACCGGGCGTATCCGCTGGCGCTGGCTGGGCCGCGCCGCACTCGTGACGACGATCCTGTGGGGCGGGTGGCTCGTCGCCATGTGGTTCGTCGACGGTGCGCAGACCGGCCCGCGGCCGCCGCACTGGCAGTGGCTGCTCGTGATCACCCTGCTCACCACACCACTGCAGGCCGCCGGTGAGGAGGTCGCCTTCCGGGGCGGGCTGATGCAGGGGGTCGGCGCGTGGATCAAGCAGCCGGTGGTGGCCCTGGTCGTGACGATGGCGCTCTCGGCCGCGCTCTTCGCGCTCGCGCACACCTCGCTCGACCCGTGGATCCTCCTCGACCTCGGCACGATGGCCGTCGCCTGCTGCTACCTCACGTGGCGCACCGGCGGCCTCGAGGCGGCGATCGTGCTGCACGTCGTCAACAACCTCGTCCTCATCGTCATGCTCACCCTCCTCGGCGGGCTCGAGGACGCCTACGTCACCGAGGCCACGACGAGCACTCTCGGCGCTGCCGGGCTGAGCGCGCTCTCCACCCTGATCATGATGGGGATCCTGCTGTGGCTGGCCCGGCGGTCGGGCATCGCCCCGAAGAAGCTCGGCGCCCCCGCGACCAATGCCCCGGCGTCCCCCCACGTCGGAGGACCTTAAGGAGATCCGGCCTCCGTGCCGGAGGACCTCAAGGAGATCCGGAGGTCAGGAGTCGGAGCCGCGCTCGGCGAGGTCCGTGGAGAACGCCGCGATGATCCGCGAGGCGCCGTCGACGGCGCTGACCTCGCCGGCGCGCACACCGGGCACGAGCTCGATGAGCAGCTCGCGCACCCGCGGCGACTCACGCACCACGTCGCGCAGCTCGGAGTCGACCATCGCCCACATCCACTCCCGCTGCTGCTCCGCACGGCGTGAGTGCAGCGAACCCTGCTCCTCGAGCCACTCGCGGTGCTCGACCACCGAGGACCAGACCTCGTCGAGGCCGTCACCGGTGTAGGCGCTGCACGTGAGCACCGGAGGACGGCGGGCGTCCTTGTCGGGGTTCATCAGACGCATCGCGCCGGAGAGCTCGCGCGCTGCGACGCGCGCATCCCCCGCGTGCTCACCATCGGCCTTGTTGACCGCGATGACATCGGCCATCTCGAGGATGCCGCGCTTGATGCCCTGCAGCTGGTCACCACCACGGGCCAGGGCGAGCATGAGGAAGGTGTCGACCATCTCGGCGACCGCGACCTCGGACTGCCCGACGCCGACGGTCTCGACGATGACGATGTCGAAGCCGGCGGCCTCGAGCACGAGCATCGACTCGCGAGTGGCCCGGGCGACGCCCCCGAGGTGCGTGCCCGAGGGCGAGGGCCGCACGAAGGCGTCCTCGCTCGCCGTGAGCGCGGCCATCCGCGTGCGGTCGCCCAGCACGGACCCGCCGGTGCGCGAGCTGCTCGGGTCGACCGCGACGACGGCGACCCGGTGCCCCTGCTCGATGAGCCGGGTACCGAGGGCATCGATGAAGGTCGACTTGCCCGCGCCGGGGATGCCGGTGATGCCGACCCGCACGCCGTGCCCGGTGTCCGCCGCGAGCTCGGCCAGCAGGGCCTTCGAGCGCTCCCGGTGGTCCGGGCGCGAGGACTCGACGAGGGTGATCGCCCGGGCGATGTGTGCTCGGGAGCGGTCGCGCACGCCCGCCGCGAGATCGGCAGCCGACTCAGCCATCGGTGCCGGCGGCCCGCTCCCGCAGCGCGTCGACGAGGCGACCCGCGGCATCGGCGATGACGGTGCCCGGAGGGTAGATGTCGTCGGCTCCCGCCGCCCGCAGCTCGTCGAAGTCCTGCGACGGGATGACGCCGCCGACGACGATCATCAGGTCCTGGCGACCGAGCTGGTCCAGCTCCGCCCGCAGGGCCGGCACGAGGCTGAGGTGTCCCGCGGCCAGCGAGGAGACGCCGACGACGTGGACATCGGCCTCGACGGCCTGGCGGGCGACCTCCCCCGGGGTCTGGAAGAGCGGGCCCACGTCGACATCGAAGCCGAGGTCGGCGAAGGCGGTCGAGATGACCTTCTGCCCACGGTCGTGGCCGTCCTGACCCATCTTGGCGACGAGGATGCGCGGGCGACGGCCCTCGGCCTGCTCGAAGTCATCGACCTTGGCCTGGACCTCGTCCACGGCTCCGCCTGCCCCTGCCTCGTCCCGGTACACACCGGAGATCGTACGGATCTGCGCGGTGTAGCGCCCGTACACCTCCTCGAGCGCAGCGGAGATCTCGCCGACGGTGGCCTTGGCACGTCCAGCGTCGATGGCCAGGGCGAGGAGGTTGGTCTCCATCGTCCCGCCCTGCGCCCGGGCGCCCTCGGTGAGCGCGGCGAGAGCCGCGCGGGT